>NZ_JBKHKK010000009.1:0-203875 GCF_046546555.1 Pedobacter sp. JCM 36344 | reverse complement strand
TGGTTTTCATGTACTTTGAATCAGTACTTTCTTACCTCGCTACGTTTATAAATGACATCTCTTTAATGAACTTATCGAATAAAACCTCACGGCTATCCTTTATATATCTTCGCTGTAATTCAGCGTTTCAATCTTGTTTTTTAATCGTTAACAAACTCCGTTCGGTAACTCCCTTTTTGTTGGGACTGCAAAGTTAGAAAAGTTTTTGACTTTATCAAACTTTCTGGCGGGCGTATTAAAAAAAACACGCATAAGCAGGGCTTTGCCTTTTGCTCACAGATACCAAAGTACCTGCAGGACAGAACAATTCGAGCTTTAGTCCACCATTAGGGAACTTGTAAATTTTTTTTATGTTATCCACCCTCACAATACTTCTTTTAGGATTGAGAATATACGACTTCGTATCAAGCAGCTTGAAAATATCCTCCAACGACCGATTATCTACGTTGTGAGTTCCATCATCATAATACACTTTAGTGACCCCATTACTAGGCAACACATACATGAGGCAGCGTGCTTCCGGTTGGGTTAAAGCTTTAGGCTCAGGAACCGTAAAATGTGGCGCACTGCCTGCTTGTGGAAAACTGAAAACCAGATTTAGGACAAGCAACATCAAAACAACCTGCCAGCTATGGTTAGTCATCCACATCGTATCTAAAATAAAAAATCCATGAACCGCGTAATAAATAGTAGCGAGTCCGAAAATCGTAAGAAAGGGCAGCAGCAAGCAAGTAAGGAGCTGCCAACTGAGTTTACGGTAGGCCAGGTCGTAAACCGGAAACCGCTTTTGCAATTTCAGGGTACTGTAATGTACCTGCTCTATTACGATCATTGCGATGGCTAAACTGGAAAGCATGGCGATCGGATATCCCCGGAGTTTGACCAACTCTGTGAAGCTTTGGAATTCTCCCCCCGTTGTAATAAGGTGGGCGGCAACAACTGCCAGGATAAATCTGTATAAAAAAGTGATTCGGTGTACATTTGACCCGTTCGGGTTCAACATTGAAATTTGCATTGATTTATTTTGGTTAGAGCGAAGGAACCTCCACATATCCGCAATAATAGACAAACGTTCCGCAATAAAATCAAAGCTTTTGAAAGAAAGTGGTACCAATCACCATTTATTTAGTTAAGTGCGCACTTAAATCCTTAAGTGTGCAGTTACCAGCTTACGTAAACACTTATCATTTTATCTGTACACTCCCCTCAGGTTAAGTGCAAAACCCTCTTTTCTCTAAAATCCACATTGTAGGTTCGTTTCAGCAATTAAACAATGCTGCTCCTAATCATGGTACTATATATAATCAGCATTTCCCTATTTCAGGCCCTTAAGAACAGCTTCAGCAGTTTATTACTAGTTGCCTCTCCTAGGTCCTGGCTTCGTGTCTCCTTCGTGTCTGCTTCGTGTCTGCTTGCGCGTGGCCCCTAGCAAACAGCCTTAAAGCACATAACTGAGCGGTATTCGAAAAGCTTCAGTACAAACTTCATATCAACCAGAATATTTCATCTAAATAAACAGATTTGCAATGGCAAAACTTAAACAGGGTATCTTCGGCCCAATAAGCGGAAAGCTCGGAAACCTGGTAGGGTCCACTTGGTTGGGCATTCCCTATCTCAAAAAAAGACCGATTAAGGTCAAAAACCCAAAACGAAGTCCTGCCCAACTGGCGAACAATCAAAAATTCGTTTATGTAAACGCATGGCTTATACCTTTCCATGATTATTTGATAGTCGGATTTAATAGTCTGGCTATTGGTAAGACTGCAGTAGCCGCAGCATTTTCTGCCGTCTATAAAACCGTCTTTACAGGTCTGATGCCTGAGCTCGAAATTGATTATTCCAAAATGCAGATCAGCTCGGGCTCTTTACGAGGCTTAGGCAATGTCTCAGTAACTTATGTAGAAGATCACCTCATAAATATTCAATGGGAGGATAATTCAGGTCCTTCAACACATTTCAACGATCAGGTCATGGTTGCATTCTATAATGAAGAACTAATGATGACGGACGGATTTATTGGAAATGTTAATCGCACGGAGAAAAAATACCTCTTCGCTTTAGAACCAGTGCTAATCGGAAAACCATTGCACGTCTATATCGCAGTAACTTCTTATAACAGAAAAAAAGCATCTGATACTACTTATTTAGGCCTAATCCAACCCCTATGAAAACGCACACCACCTCTACACTTAAAACGCTGATTGTAGAAAAAATGAACCCAAACTATAAAATGACCGTTCAGGAAATAGAAACCTGGACTAAGGTACTCCCAGATATTAAGAAGGAACTGGAAGAGCAGATAAACTTCTTTATCCAGAGTATTTTTCACAAATCTCTGGTCAAGAAACAACTCCAGCAAATGCAAACGGAGTGCACGTATCTTTTGAACGCGATCGACAAATACACAGACCTTAGCGATGAGATGCTGGCACTAAAAATCCTTGCAATTCATTGTGTTGAATATACACTCCTTACAATCATCAATGATTATGGGCCTTATGCTGATTTATCACTCAGAATGAACCAAATTCATTTTCGATTAAGGATTGATATCATTAAAGCTGACCTTATCAAGATAAAAGAAAAGTTAAAAGAACAGGCAGTAGAACCTGAACTACAGGTAATCGTTTTGCAAGGCGCACAAGAGCTTATTGGCAAAAAGACCGGGACTTATGAGCGGCTGAATTATTTAGGCGACCTTCAGTTGAATCTCCTTATTGTGTTATCTCACACAAGCGCTACGAACGTAAGAGAGTCATTACGTTCGTTTTTATATCAGGTTCATTACAATACGGAGCAGTTCATCGAGTTTTTGAAAAAAGAATATAGAGCAGATATGGGGAGGATAAAAGACCTCCATGATCAACTAAGCTTTTTAGTCCGCGTACATGGTCACCTTAGGAAGGTACAACCAACGCCAAAAAAACCAAAGTATTTACGCCAGGATACTGCAATCTATGATCGTTTGATCGCTTTTTTTGATACCGAAATGGTATGCCTGAAAATCGCTATTAAAAAAGCAATGCCCATAGTCGTTCCAATAGCGGCCCCTATCCCGGTGCCGCAAGCTCTGGTAGACTATAAGCTTAGGTTTAATTTTAGTGTGGACTGCCTTGCTTATCTGATCAAGCTGATGGTTAATGCAAACATTATTGAACCTGGTATTAAAGCGGAGCTGCTGCGCTATGTTGCAGCCAATTTTCAAACCCCGGGTACAAAAGTTGGCGGCATGTCTCCGGGAAGCTTCCTTACAAAGTACAAAAATGTAACCCAATCTACTTCAGTTACGGTTAAAGCGGGATTAATGGCCATGCTGAAATTAGTCGACAAAGAATTTTAGAAGTTGGTTTAGGGAATAACAAATTTATTTATAAGCCCCAGGTAATTTGATCTGGGGCATTAAATTAAAGCCAAAGTTTTTGCTTATCGACCTAGCGGATACGCAGCACTAAAACCTTCTCGAATTTGTATGGACTCGAGGTTTGGCCAGTTATAAATGAGACTTTGTCCATAACTACTGAATTGCCTGAATTTAAATTCAATGGCTGGGTATTTTTCTTGTCCAGAACTACTTTTTTAAGTCTTATTTCATTAAAATTCTTCGCAAAGAATAAGTCATGAGAGAGAATTTTCGCACCTTCAAATCCAAAGGAATCATATACAACGCCGTTGCGGAAAGCGAAAGAGGAATTTTTGACATCCAGGCTGAAGCTACGCTTCGCATCTCCGATGATATAAAAAGCGCTCAAAATACCGGTTGCGTTAACGTTTTCGAACTTTACATTGGTAACTGGCTGGCCAGTTTGCCAAAGGCCATCTTCATAATTGTAATTGTACACCCGATCTACATTTTCAATTACTACATCTTTGATCAGCCAGTTTCCACTTTTGATGGTTGAGTTGTCATCTTTTGGTGCAAAATGCACAAATGCAGAAAGCATGTTACTCCGCTTTTGAATTTTATGAATATACTTACCCGGACCATAAATTTTGGTTCTCAGAACAGTAAAATTTAAACAGCCCATCCTGAATCCGTTACAGGAAGTATTCACCTTGCAATCCGATATCATAAAATCCCGGTTATCATTTCCTGCAAAAGCATCATCCCCCGTTTTAAAGTCGCAGCCAGTTACCGTAAAATTGTCGCAGAATCGCGTATGAAGTCCATCATGGCCGCCGAGTATAGTCACATTTTTAACCGTACCAAAAGAACAGTATCTACAGTTGATCGCCCAATTGGCGGAGTTTTGAATAGTTATTCCAGTAAAATTGATGTTTTTGCATCCTACAAGACGGATACAATGCGGGCCCCTAAAGCCCTCTTCTCCTGTAGGATTGACACAATCTACTCCGTCGATCATTCCTTCTCCCTGTATAGAGATATTTGACACCTCTTTGCCATAAATGAATGCATCGTTTTTATAGTCGGTATACTTGGCACTTCCTTGAAGAACTGCGCCTTTGTTTAATTGGAGTGTTACGTTACTTTTGAGTTCTATTCCTCCGCATAGGTAAATTCCAGCTGGAAATATCACTATCCCTGCACCTTTGGCAGCGCAAGAATCAATTGCCTTTTGAATTTCTGTCGTAATAATAACGCCCCGGTTCGGCTTCATTACAATCCGCGTTTTGGATTTGTCTGGAATTTGAAATGATAATAAGATCAGAAATGCTACCGCTGTTGGCACTATCCTATAAGTATATAAAAGGTTGTGAAAAAAAGTCATCATCTAATACTAATATGGTAGGGTAAACCAAAAGATCGAGCCCTTCCCAACCTCGCTTTCCACGCCTATCTTTCCTCCGTGTTTCTTTATGATCTCTGAGCAAATGTAAAGGCCAAGTCCCAAACCGGATTTTTGGCTAATAGTGGGATCTACACGGTAATAACGGTCAAATAGTTGAGCAGTCTTGTACTGTGCAATTCCCGGTCCTTTGTCTATCACAGATATTTTTGCACCGGCATCTATCCTTTCAATATTAATGACAATCTCTTTTGAATCAGGAGCATATTTGACAGCATTGCTTACAAAATTGGTAATGACCTGATGTATCCGTTCTGCATCAGCACAAACTTCAAGATCGATTGCTCCAATAGTTTCGATGGAATAATTGTCGTCGATAATTAAATGATTAACGCAATCAGCAATCAGGTCAGATAGGATAAATAAAGTTTTATTTAAGGCAAGAACTCCGTGATTTAATTTGCTTGCATCCAGCAGGTCTTCAACCAGCTTATAAATTTTATCTGTACTATTGCTGGCCCGATCAATTAAATTAGATAACAGAGGTGTCAGAGATTTGTCCTTCATCCTGTTAATGAGTTGCATCACGGCCTTCAGACTAGTAAGGGGCGTCTTTAGTTCATGACTGGCAATACTGATAAAATCGTCTTTTTGTTCAAGCAATAATTTTTGGTCATGAATATCGGTACATGTACCGAACCATTTAGTGATTCTGCCCTCTGTATCATAGAAGGGAGCCGCCCTGCCAAGCACCCAAACGTATTCTCCCTTGTAGTTTTTTAAGCGATATTCAATTTCATATGCTTCCCCTGTTTTCAAAGAATGATTCCATAGTCCCCAGGCACGTTCCCTGTCATCCGGGTGAAACATTTGGTTCCAGCCTTCACCTTTAGTAGTTTCTAAATCTGATCCTGTAAAATCATACCATCTTTGGTTGTAATATTCGTGCATTCCCTTTTCATCAGTTACCCATACCATCTGTGTAATGGAATCCGCTAGTTGACGGAATTGAAGGGAACTTTGCTCTATGGTATGCCTTGCCTTTACTTGTTCGGTTATATCTGTTGCCACAACGAGAATACTGTCCGTTCTACCCTGCTCGTATTGGATTGGTTGGTAGATCAAATCGAAATAATATTCTGTTAAAACACCATTATTTTCAAGCAAAGCGAATACTTCGGAACTAGCGTACGATTTACCAGAAATAAAAACTTCGTCCAATATCTGCAAAAAGGATTGTTCTTCCAGTTCGGGCAACGCAATAGCTAATGGCTTGCCTATAATAGCTTCTGTTTTCCCCAAAAACTGTAAAAGTCTATTATTTGCGGTATCTATGAGGAGTTCCCTACTTTTAAGCACAGCGATTGCAACAGGTGCTTGTGTAATCAGGTGGTTCATCTTGGCTTCGCTTTCAGCTAGTCTACCCAAGGTTTGATTAAGGCTTCGGTGTGCCTCAACCTTACCTGTACTTTCAAAACAGGTTACCAATACCCCGCCAATTTCTCCATCTACATCTATCACCTGACTGTAGCTAAAAGTCCAATAAACATCTTCCATTCTCCCATTTCTGTAAATTGGCAGCAGTAAATCTTCCTGCCAAATGGCTTCCCCTCCCCCCATGACCTGATCAATATAGGGCCTTATTACCGCCCATATCTCCGGCCAGCAATCTTTACCAGATTGCCCTAATGCTTTGGGGTGTTTCGCCTGGTTTCCCAAACTTGGCCGATAAGCGTCATTGTAGAACTGGATCGATTCAGGCCCCCAGAACAAGAACATGGGGACTCTTGATTGAAGGATAATACCTAACGTGGTAAGGAGGTTTTGAGACCAGATGTCGGGGTGGCCAAGTGATGTCTTTGACCAATCAAAGGAACGGATCAATGCCCCCATCTCTCCGCCATTCTGGAGATATCGGACATACGAGGGTGACGGTTTAGCAATTTCACCCATAGTGAGAGTTTTTACACGTTATACTTCAAATCAAATATATCATTATTTATTTATTATCTTTTATAGAAAATGTAGTCCGTAGCTAAAGGCTCAAGTCCGTTTTGCTTAAATTCAGTAGCGATTTGTGCCCTGTGATAAGTAGAGTGGTTAATTGCGTGAAAAAGCATGTCTTTGAGGGAGTTACTAAAAGTCTGGCCTTTTGTATTGGCGTAGCTGATGGTATCGTTGAGGTCAAAATTGTCAATTATAAGCAATGAATGTTTATAGTTCATTAGGTCAATGTTCTTCAAGTCTTGCATGGGGTGAATTTCCCACACGCTGGAGGTTGATCGCCCGGGATCAATTCTATTGTTCCAAATTCGCTGCGCATTAAGTATATGACAGTAAACCTTTATTGACTTTTCAGATGTTTTTCCTGGGCTTTCCTTAAAAATACTGCCAAGTTGTTGATTGCAGTGATGATTGTATTCGAATAAGTCCTTAAAAAAATCTTTCATTCGATAAATTTACCAACTTATTAATGGAAATGAAAGAATATGGGACCTCAATACAGCGTTACCAAATCATTACCCTTTCAACAAAGTTATGTAACGATACTATTAACATCATCAGGAAAAAGCTGTCCAACTTAACGTAGCGTTTGAATAGGCTTATCCCTTACCTAACATGCCTCCTATACTTTTGCGATCAAATTGAGAAGCGTATGAAAATTGAGAAAACTACAAGATTTATTAAGGCCTTCCTATTGTTGTCGTTGCTATTTGCTTGTTTTACCGGCTATGGGCAATCTAAGACAATAACGGGTACTGTAAATGATAACGAAAATAAGCCCTTACCCGGCGTAAATGTGAGTATAAAAGGTGCAAAAGTACAAGCTGTAACAAACCCTAATGGAAAATATACACTTCAAAATGTAGATGAAAAGGCCACTATCGTATTTTCCTTCATTGGATTTTTGACCAGAGAGGTAACGGCAGACAACAAGACAATCATCGACATAAAGCTGGAAGCTGATGCTAAGACGCTGAATGAAACTGTGGTAGTAGGCTATGGTGTTCAAAAAAAGGCAAACCTGACTGGTGCAGTCGATCAGGTTAGAAGTGATGCCTTGCAAAACCGTCCAATTCCTAACTTGACCCAGGGACTTCAGGGAGTGATGCCCAATTTAAACATTAAAATGCTGGATGGTAAACCAACGCAATCACCTACCTATAACATCCGGGGTACAACTTCAATCGGACAAGGTGGTAGTGCACTGATCTTGATCGATGGTTTTGAAGGAGATCCCTCTTTATTAAACCCCAATGATGTTGAATCTGTATCCATCTTAAAGGATGCAGCATCAGCAGCAATTTATGGTGCCCGGGGAGCATTTGGAGTGGTCCTGATCACCACAAAAAAAGCGGAAAAAGGACGCACAAGCGTATCGTTCTCTACAAATTATGCACTGAAAAGTCCCTTGCAAACACCTGACTTCGTTACAGATGGCTATCTATGGTCGAAGATGTTCGCAGAAGCATTCGTAAACGGTGATGGTGCATTTCCTCAAAATGCCAATAAGACACAGAAGTTCTCTCAGGCTTATCTTGATGAGTTTAAAAGAAGAGTAGAATCCGGACAGCCTTACAATCAGGTTGAAGTTAATCCTACCACAGGGGAATATACCTATTATGGAAGTACAGACTGGTATGGCGAGCTGTATAAAAAGAACACAGCGGCAGTTGAAAACAACCTTTCTATTAGTGGTGGTGGCGATAAGTCCTCTTTCCTACTGTCAGGCCGGCTGCTTAATCAAGATGGTTTATTCAAGTACAACTCCGATGATTATGATATGAAGAATCTTCGTGCCAGAGGAACAGTTCAAGTATTTCCATGGTTGAGCGTGGAGAACAATGCCGATTTCTCCGTTATGAAATATCACAATCCAATTAATGTTGGTGAAGGTGGTGGTATTTGGAGGAACATTGCTGATGAAGGCCATCCTACGGTGCCGATGTTAAATCCAGATGGATCATTAACTTTTACCAGTGCCTATACCGTTGGAGATTTCTACTATGGTAAGAATGGTATTGACACAAAACGACAAGTCTTCAGAAACATTACCGGCTTAAGATCTAGTTTTTTTGAGAACAAATTTCGCGTAAATGCTGATCTAACGTTTAGAAATACAAATAATGACACAGACACTAAGCGTGTTCAGGTACCCTATAGCACTGGAAGAGGTCAGCTTGCCAGCGTAGGCACAACGACTAACGATCTTACATTTGACAAAAGAGTAACACAATATATTGCTACGAACGTGTTTGCTGAGTATGAGCATACTTTCAAAGAAAGTCATTACGTGAAACTGATGGCCGGTTATAACTTTGAACAATCCACTTATAACAGGTTAGCGGTGCAAAGAAATGGGATCATTTTTGAAGATGCAAAAGACTTAAACCTAGCTCTTGGCCAAGCCATCACAACGGGTGGAGGCTACGAGCAGTGGGCAATTATGGGCGGTTTCTCCCGCTTAAACTATTCATTTAAAGATCGCTATCTGGTAGAGGTGAACGCACGTTATGATGGCTCCTCAAAATTCCCGTCAAATCAACGTTACGGTTTCTTCCCCTCTGTTTCTGCAGGCTGGAGAATCAATCAGGAACCTTTCTGGAAGGTATCTAACGATCTCATATCTGACCTAAAAATAAGAGCATCCTACGGATCTCTAGGAAACGGAAACATTAACTCCTATGTGTATCAAGAGCTGTTCAATATTAGTCAGGCGCCAGGTATACTTAGTGGAACCAGACCTCAAACTACCAGACAGCCGGATGTATTACCGGATGGAATTACCTGGGAAACTTCTACAACAACAAACATTGGTCTGGATTTAGGGATGCTTAGCAATCGCCTTACCCTATCAGCAGATGCCTATGTGCGCAACACAACTGATATGTTCACCGTTGGATTAACGGCTCCAGCTGTCTTCGGAAACACCGTTCCAAAGGGCAATTACGCAGATTTGCGTACCAATGGATGGGAAGCTTCGCTCTCATGGAACGATATGATTGGCAACTCGAGTAAACCGGTTAAGTATACTATTAGGTTAACGCTTGCCGACAATAAATCAAAGATCACGAGATACAACAATCCCGATAAATTGCTTTCTGATTATTATGTTGGTCAGGTAATCGGTGAGATCTGGGGATATGAGACAGAAGGTTTCTTTATTGATCAGGCAGATATTGATTCTCATGCAAAACAAAGTCCGCAGATGAGGGCCTCTCCTACTAACATCTGGTACCCAGGAGATATAAAGCTCCGGGATCTCAATGGCGATGGTTTCATTAATGTCGGGAACAACTCTGTGTTGAATTCAGGCGACAGAAAAATCATTGGTAACGCTGCTCCAAGGTATTTGTACAGCGTCAACCTGGGTGCAGACTGGAACAACTTCTTTTTCTCCACTTTCTTCCAGGGTGTTGCAAAACAGCAATGGTATCCAAGTACAGAAACGGAGATGTTCTGGGGACAATACAACAGACCCTACAACAACATTCCAACATTTCAGGTGGGTAACATGTGGACACCTGACAATACCAATGCTTATTTTCCCAGAACAATGTCGCGTGCTGCTTCGAGCAGTACCAATAGAGAACTGGGGGTTGCACAGACTAAATACCTGCAAAATGTTGCTTATGTAAGAATGAAAAACATTCAAATTGGATACAACCTTCCGGCTAGGTTAGTCAGCAAAATTGGTGCAAGAAATGCAAAAGTATTTTTCTCCGGAGAAAACCTGTTTACTTACTCACCGCTATATAAAATTGTGAAAACAATTGACGTAGAAAACGCGGTGCCGGCTGACAGAGACTTAAATAACAATCCAACAAACGGTGATGGTTACAACTACCCCTTGCTTAAAAGCTATTCGTTGGGACTAAGCATTGGTTTCTAAATTTTAAACCTACAAAATCAACAATCATGAAAAAACAATATATATGGATCCTGCTAAGCTGCATCGGTTTTACAGCCTGTAAAAAACTGGATCAAGAACCTGAATCTACGGCATCTAAAGCGGTGGTATTCGGTAGCGAAAGTGGATTGAAGTTGTATACAAATTCATTTTACGGAATGGGTTTTCTTCCTAAAAACGCTACAACCGGGGATGAGATGTCTGACTACCTGGCGATCAGGTCTGTGCCTACATTTTTGCAACCGGGAGCATTTGCAGCTAATTTAAGCTCGGGATGGACCTGGACTGATTTAAGAAATATAAATTATTTTATAGAGAATTGTAACGATCAAAGCGTTCCCGCAGCCATCAGAAATAATTATTTGGGTATAGCAAGGTATTTCAGGGCATACTTCTATATGGAAAAGGTGAAAAGATTTGGGGACGTACCATGGATTGGGAAACCGCAAAACATCAATGATCCGAACCTGTATGCCGGTAGGGACAAACGTGAGCTGGTAATGGATTCTGTATTGGCTGACATCGATTTTGCTTGTGCAAATATTAAAGCTACTAATGATCCTACGCGGACTACGATCACCAAGTATGTCGCCTACGCTTATAAATCAAGAATTTGCCTTTTTGAAGGTACTTACAGGAAGTATCATACGGAACTGAACTTACAGGCCAGCGCAAATAGTTGGTTAATTAATGCAGCTGCTGCTTCCAAAGAAATTATGGATAAAGGTGGTTATTCTATTAATATGACTGGTGGAGCGGGCAATTCTTATCGTCAAATATTTACAAGTACAGCTCCTGTAGCTGCAGAAGTTCTACAAGCTGCTGTAAGTGATTTAACCCTTAATGTGTTAAATGATGCAAACTGGTGGTGGACCAGTGGAACCTACGGTGCAAAGGCTAGTTTTACCAGAACTTTTATCAATACTTATTTAAAAATTGATGGTACTCCATTCACTAATGACCCTGCATATAAAACTATACTATTTAAAGATGAAGTAAAAAACAGGGACTTGAGATTGAAGCAAACGATACGCTCAGGCGACTATAAAAGAATTAATAATGGCGTACAGGTTCCTGCGCCACCGGTGTTTTCTTACACATTTACGGGTTATCAGCCTATAAAATGGACGTTAGACGACATGTATTATGATGCTGGAGCTTTGAACATCAATTCTGTCGCATTGTTCCGCTACGCTGAAGTGCTATTGAATTATGCGGAAGCCAAAGCAGAACTCGGAACCTTAACTGATCAGGAATGGGCAGCTACAATCGGCGTGTTGAGATCCAGAGCAGGAATTACCGGAGGCATATCTGTTAAACCCATTATCGCAGACCCATATTTGATTGCGAATTACTTCCCGGGCATTACCGATGCAACTATCCTGGAAGTGAGAAGAGAAAGAGGTATTGAGTTGAGTTTAGAAGGTCATCGTTTCAGCGATATTTTAAGATGGAAAAGAGGACCATTAATGGGCCAGGAATGGAATGGTTTCTATGTTCCTGCACTGAATACTCCATTAGATCTCAATGAAGATGGCATACTTGATGTTGCCTTCTACCAGGGTGCAAAACCTACACCTGCCCTGGCGGGGCTGACCTATGTGGATGTGTCTGCAACTTTAGGTACGACGAAAAATTCTCAACAATTGAAGAACGGAACATCTGGTGAATTAATCTGGATGAATGAAATAGCACGTAAATGGGATGATAAAATGTATTACTACCCAATCCCTCAGGCTGATCTTCAGAAGAATCCTGCTTTAGGTCAGAATCCGGGATGGAAGTAATGTAGTAGTTTAAAAAAACGGGGGCATAATCTCTAAAGACTAAAATCCACCGTTTAAATTAACGCTCTCGGGTTAAATGTAATACATTCTTTTTTTCTGTACAACTATTTATTTTTATTCTGCTGGTTGTCGCCGGATAAAAAGTGCGTATTTGCCAGACAGACGATCATTTTGTTTATAGAACTTGTTCAGCTTGCGAAAGGAGACCATTAAGAAATGACGATGAGGGGGGCAATTACTCAAACTGGTAAGAAACTTGAATTTCTACCCTCAATTTGGCGTTTTATTAGGACTTGGACAACGAAAAGTCGGCTCACCTGGGATTAAATGTTGATCTGGTGTGGATGGTGTAGACGCTACGCTGCTATCTACGAAATCGGCGGATGATCCTTACAAGCGACTCTTTGATATATCGCAGTCAATGACCTACTATAGGTACAATTTTTTGGCGAGGTTGGTTAACCTAAGCGCGGTATTTTATCAATAGAAAATAGTTAGTCTTGCTGTTGACGCAATAAGCCCGAGTAGCGCTCAAGCAAATCAATATACTTATTCTTCCAATATTCATCATCCCGGATCTCGGCGTCAGAAGCAATGAGTTCCGGATCCCTTATAATAGCTGTGGGCAGATCTGCAGTAAAGTCATACTCAATAGCCTCGGCAATCCTTTCAAGAACTCCGGATTCCAACGCAGGTTCAGCAAACCAATTGTACATCGACCTTTGATCAACCCCAATTGCATTAGCTAATTTGCTAATATTAAGACCTTTCTTTCTAATTACTTTCTCGAGTAACCGACCCATGTGTATCTCCATCAATAATTTGGCTACTGAAAGAGATTAATAATAAAGAAATTTATTTGTTTTAAAGCAACCATCATTTGTTAATGAACAAGTATAATATTTTAGCATATCCGTATAAATACTCAAATAAGTACGTATAAAACGCAAAAATAGTTTTGTTGCAAAAGCAAAGGGCCCTATTGTTTTCGGGCTCTTTACTTGTTATTTCCCTGATAATTTGTCAGAAAGCATCTTCATGTAAAAGCCTCCAACAACGCTACGTGCCTTAAAGTTATCACGTATGCCTGTGTTTGAATCGTAGAAATCGTTTAATGGAACTCTCGATTCTGTCTCGATAGCATGTTTATAAACTGGGTGCACCAATGCTTCAAAATCTTTCTGGTTACTCGTAAAAGCTGCCGTCCATAAAATCCAGTCATTTTTTGTGTACGCCTTTCTGCTGTCTAGTGGCAAACCGTATTTATTTTGTTTAGTTGCATAATACTTGATCTCCTTATCATACACCTCTTGTGGGAATAGGTTTAGTTTTAAAACTTTATCCCATACCAGGTTATATTTTTGGCTCCAGGTATTTTTATCATCGAAAGTTAGTGCATAGTGGTCCCCTGCATTAGCCATCTCCATCCATTTTGGAACCATGCTTTCTGCGATAGCCCTGTATTTTTTAGCAACATCACTATAACCTAAAGTCTGTGCCATCTGCGCGTAGCAGGCAATACCAACGATAGCTTTCACAGATAAGTTGGCATTTCTGGCCAGGTGACCAGCGAAATCATCCGTACATAATTGGGTTTTAGGATCCAAGCCTTCTCTCGTCAGATAGTCTGCCCAAGTTGTCAATGTTTTCCAATGCTTTTTAGCATAGTTTGCATTTCCTTCCGCTTTTGCAATCGCTGCTGTTAAAATGATCATGTTACCCGATTCTTCTACCGGCATCGGCTCTCCATAAGTCTGACCGTTTGCCAATGGATAAGTACCTAAGTCATGTGCAGCCCAAGGATGAGGATATTTTCCGCTTTCACTAAAATAGAATATACCATTTAACATTCCCGCTAATAATTGAGGGTTATAGATCAGGTACAATGGCGCTGATGGATAAGTAACATCAACGGTATTGATAAAGCCACCACTGTTGTTCTCTTTAGATAACCATAAAATTTCTCCATGTTGACTTTTCACCAGCGTATGCGCTGCGATACTTTGACGGTAGCCTAATACACATAGATCTGCGTACTCTTTACCACCAGATTTCAGGGCATCAGCATAAAGACTGGTGTTGAAAGCCTCGCATTTCGCGATTACCGATTTGTAATCGTTAGCAGCATCTGTCAGTTGTCCTTCGATAGTTTCTTTACCTGAAGTATTCCACCATGGCCTAAGGTTTTTATTAAAGTATTGAACGGAATAGATCTCGTCATAAGCAAGTTCCATGTACTTCTCAACTGGCGCTTTACCAACAGTTCCAAAAGGAATGATGGTGTTTAGTGCTAATGATTTGCCTGTTTTTGCAGTAGAAGTGACATTGCCTTTTCTGAAAGCATTAGTAGCATCTTTTTGTGAAGTAATGAATTGGATCGCTGCCGCGGACCTAGGCGCTGCGACGTAGAAATAGCCCCAGTCTATGCGCATGTCGTCACTTGCTTTTTTCAATATTGGTTGCTCGACTGTTCCGGTCTTCAATACCGAGAGTTTTGCTGTGCTGTATTTGCTTGCGGTAACCTCTTGTGAAGGTCTGTAAACTGCGATATCTGAGGAAGCACTTAAATATACTTTTACCTGATGTGTTTTGCTGTCGTTCGCCTGAACTTTATAGGAAACATAGGAAACCGGACGCGCAAACAAGCCAAGGTCATTCATCAACAATGGCGAGGTGAAGGTTAATTTAAGGTCCACCTTGCCGCAGGTAAAGTTGTAAATGGTTTGAGTAGCGTTGATGTCTACGCTTTTTTGCTTAGCCAATTGTATTGAGGCAGCGTTGTCTTTTTCTTTGTCTACTAATCCGAAATCAAGGAAACGACCACCTGCGGTATTAATCAGGTGCAGAGCGATTACGTTTTTGCCGGCCTTAAGCTCTCTTTTATCGCTATTGCTTAATGCGATGTATTGAAAATTGTTGGTCCATCCTTCTTTGGTGTAAACCTTTTCCCCGTTCAGGAAAAGTTCAATATTGTCGTCATGGTTGATTTTCAGGAACAGTTCGTTGATGGCGGATGGATTAGCGACATCAAACGTTCTTCTTACCCAGATATCGTGCGATTTCCACGGAGTTTTTGCTGTTTTAGAATCGTCACCTATTGGTGCGAAACCAGTTTTCCAGCTGCTGGCATTATAATCAGCAGCTTTCCAATCGCCTTGAGGTTCAGCTTCTGTATAGCTTACCTGATAGGCTTTTTCATCCGAAGCGGGTGTAACGGTTTTGAAACCTGGAGTTTCTTTGCCCAGGAAGCGGTAAATGTTACCATCTACATTGATCATCCCTACTAAGGAATGGTCTGCACCTGTCCAGTGCGCTGTTGCGGATTCGTTGAGTTTATCGGTACTTGACCAAATACTGAAATAGGTGTTATGGGTGATTAGTGGGTAGGATGGTGCTTTTCTATCTTGAGCATTGAGGGTTGCGGTTAAAAAGACAAGGGTTAGTAAAGCCAGGCTTTTTAGTTGTTCAAGATTTAGGTATCGGCCTTCGCCAGCATGACGAGAGGGTATGGCATTCGTTTTCATTGATTTTATTTAGGTGTGTTTTTACAGCTGGTTATTGAATTTGAGCGTGAGGGTGAAAGGTTAACAAATCGCTAAAATATAAAAATTTCTTGTATAAGGACTATTAAAAAGCACCAAAATCAACTATTTTCAGTTTTTTTTTATTCTGTTTAAGGGCTATTGAAACGTGATTTCGAGCTCCAAAATGAGCAGTATGGGGACCCCCTGGGACTGCCACAGATTCTTACAAATGGTTCTCTTTGTGGCATGCAAAATAGGAACATCCTACTAGCAAGAGGCAAGGAGTCTCGATCATTACACATAGTTAAACCCCTTACAAAATGGGAATTATTAGAGGAGGAGTCCTGGGAGGCTTCCGTAACAAAGCAGGCGCAGTAGTAGGTTCGTACTGGCGTACATTAGACGTGATCAAAGGCCTCCCGCGTATTAGCGGAAAGGCACCCACACAATCGCAGATCGATCAGCGTGCAAAATTCAAACTCGTGGCCAGCTATTTTGCATGGATCGCTGACCTAATCAGTGTTGGCTACAAAGCCTTGAGTAAAATTGACACTCCAATGAATGTGGCAGTTTCTTATCACCTTAGAGAAGCGATAGTCGGAATAGCACCGAACTTTAGTCTTGATTACACAAAAGTGATGTTTAGTCAAGGCAGGCTAAAACTTCCCTACAGCAATGGAGTGACCTCTAATGTTGTTGCTGAAATCGATTTTGCCTGGTCGACTGAAGTGGAGAAAAAAACCACTTACAAACTGGGCAATGACATGCTGTCCATATTGGTTTACAATCCTACACGGTTTGAATTTGTGACTTTGCATAGTGTTGTCGAAAGGTCAGCAGGCACCTATACCTTAAGTTTACCGGCTGAGTTTAGCGGAGACGCCGTGCACTGTTACATCGCTTTCAACTCTCTTTCGAGAAAAGATTTTGCGTCTATAAGCAAGCATGTTGGTTTAGTGACTGTCCTTTAAGATTGCTGTAAAAGTTTGCGGGCAGCTGTTACCCATACCAGCTGCCTGCTTCTTTAATTTTTAACCCTTTAAAATTCAAAAAATGAATACACTAAATGTCTACAGATCCCGGCTGAGGTTCTGGGAGATGACTAAATTAGCAATCTTTGCTCTGGCACTTGGCTCCTTATGGATTGCCATGCAGCAGGTCAATTGGAATACGGACTTGACGATGGGTTACGTAGATCCATCAATATGGATGCTGATCTTAATTGCCCTGGGTTGCTTTCTACTGATTATTGGCCTCTCGGCCTGGATTATGCTGCGACTGTGGACTGTTGTTGGTTTACCTGCTCCTCAAAAAATTATCTCACAATTTAACTACCTCGAATCATGTCAAAAATTAAAGTTTTTATTTGCTGCCTATGCCTTGCTATTGCTTGCAGGAGTTGGGTGCTTGGTGGCCATATGCTAAATGCTAACCGAGGGGAGGGCTACAACATCCTTTCCACGGTAAGAAGAGATGATGCAGGAAAGATTTTACCCCGGCCTGCGCGATTGATTCCGATTGCACTTGCGGAACTTTGGGTTCGCGAAGAAACGGGTAAGAACGACGGGAAGCGTGTGGAAGAATATCTGGCTGCCGTAAATTTGAAAAAAGGCGATCCGTATTGTGCCGCTTTCGTTAGCTGGGTGTTTAAGCAGGCGGGTTACGGATTACCCAGGACAGGTTGGGCACCCTCCCTCTTTCCTACTTCGCGGTTGGCCAAAGCTGCTGTTCCAGGAAACGTCTTTGGTATTTACTTTCCAACGATGAAGAGGATTGCGCATTGCGGACTAGTGGTAGGTAGTCGCAGCGACTGGATCACCACCGTTGAGGGGAATACGGATGCGTCGGGAGGAAGAGAAGGCGGAGGTGTTTATCAAAGGTTGCGGCATAAAAAGAGTATCAGACTATTTTCTGACTGGCGCCAAGATGTTTTGAGATGAGAAGACTATTGTTGATGGGCTGCCTATGCCTTTTGAGTTGTTCGATATTTCAGCGGACTGCGAAAACCAAGGCGGTAGAGACTGGGGAATTGGAGAAGATTGTGGACTCAAGAAGTCTGATTCTGAAAACCGCCTTAAGAGAAACGAACACTTTGACCTATAATCCGGATGGGTCTATTTTACAGTTTCAGCAGGTACAAGAAGAAATAGCCCAATCACAGGCGGTACAGGTGTTGGCTCAGGAAAAGTTGCGCTCAAAAAAAGAAGCGGTAACGAAGGAAGGTGTGCCTTTAAAAGGTTGGGTATGGTTTTGTGCTTTTGTTTCGATGCTGCTTGCCGTGGTCGCCTACCTTAAATTCATCAGGTAACAGCATTGGCATGATAGTAAGGGCGACTGGAAAAGGCCCATGATCTGATTGACTAGCTCGAGGATTCTTATTTTGCTAGCTTTAACTTTAATAGATATTGAAAAATCATGTAAGGGCAGCTTTAGATTTTGGCATCATCGTTTGGTTTGGTTATATGGTATTAGATAAAATTGGTTCTTTGGCTTTTTTGATGGCAGGGTTAATAATTGCGCCTGCAACTCTTTCGGTGATTCGTAGTCCGTATTTTATTTGTTTGAGTTCAATCCTATATATACATTTCCGTTTTCCACTTTGACCGGATAGGTTCTTATCGCACATTCATCACCATTGAGACATTCTCCAGTAGCTAGTGAAAAAGTTTTTTTGTGAAATGGACAGGCCACTTTAGGCTCATCAGTAGTGCTACCAATCATACCTCTGCTTAAGGCCATTTGTCTTTTGTGCGGACATTCATTCTGCGTGGCATACCATTTATTACGCCTTGTGAAATGAAATAATGCGATTTGCTCGTCACCATGTTTTACACATACACCACCGTTCTCAACCGCATCCTCGATGCGACATGCTGTAATCCAGGTTAGGCTTTGTTCCATTCTTCTGTCTTTTTTTGTCCTCTCATTTCTACGAATTTTATTGTTGGGTCTTTCTCGTCCGGTACATTTACAAAATGGCTGAACCGTTTGCGGATGGCAGGATTCTCCACCGCTTCTTTCCATTCACATTTATAGGTATCTACCAGTCTATCTACTTCCGACTCCCAGGTTTGAGCCATATGAAGACTATCGTTGACCACTACATTTCTTAGGTACTCTATTCCCCCCTCCATCTTATTTAGCCAGGTTGCAGTGCGGGTTAAGGGGTCTGCAGTACGAATATAGAACATCAGGAATCGGTCTATATATTGTATGCAAGTATCACTATCAACATCCGTAGCCAACAACAGCGCATGTTGGGGTTTGCTGCCTCCGTTTCCACAGACGTAAAGATTCCATCCCTTTTCTGTGGCAATGATTCCGAAATCCTTACTTTGTGCTTCTGCACACTCCCTGATACATCCACTTACCGCAGATTTGAATTTATGCGGTGCCCGTATTCCTCTGTAACGTTCTTCAATCCTTATGGCAAAACTAACACTGTCATGTAATCCGAAACGGCACCAGGTACTGCCTACACAACTTTTTACTGTTCTTAAGCCCTTCCCGTAAGCATGTCCACTTTCAAAGCCAGCTGCTATTAATTCTTCCCAAATTATTGGAAGATCGTTAAGATGCGCACCGAACATATCGATACGTTGTCCGCCGGTGATCTTTGTGTAGAGGTTGTATTTCTGTGCCACCTGTCCAATTACAATAAGCTTTTGTGGAGTGACTTCACCGCCTGGAATCCTAGGGACGATTGAATAGGAACCTCCTTTCTGGATATTGGCAAGAAACCTGTCATTGCTATCCTGCGCGGTATCATTGCCTTTTTTGAGGATCATTTCATTCCAAAGGCTGGCTAGAAGGGAGGAAACCAACGGTTTACACACCTCACAACCGTCGCCTTGCCCAAGTTCATTTAGCACCCCATCGTAGCTTTCCAATTTGTGAATATGAATGAGGTCATAGAGTTCCTGGCGGCTATAATTCAAGTGTTCGCAGATTACGTTCTTAATGTATTTCCCTTTAGCTTTCATGGTAAAAAGTAAGAGATCTTTAACCATCGGTACGCAACCGCCGCATCCTGTACCTGCTTTGGTGCACTTTTTTACAGCGTCAAGTGTTTCACAGCCCTGGTGATCTACTGCGTTACAAATGTCCGCCTTGGTCAAACCTTCGCAGCTACATATCAATGCGCTATCTGGGAGAGAAGCCACTCCAGCCCCGGCACTTTCAGTCCCTCCCCGTACTCCAATGATCAGATCTTCGGGATTTGGAGGTAATACAATTTTGTTGTTAACGGTTTGCAGCAGCATATTGTATGCTGATGCGTCACCGATTAATACACCACCAAGGAGATGCTGCCCGTCATTGGTTATATTAATTCTTTTGTATACACCTTTATTCCGGTCTTCAAAAATGATAGACCGACAATCGGGCTCTGAAATGCAATGATCACCGAAACTGGCTACGTCCACCCCAATAAGCTTGAGTTTTGTACTCATGTCAAAGCCATTAAATGCCTTTTCAGCAGTACTTTCATTATTGTATTGCGACAGAAGGTTTGAAGCTACCACTTCAGCCATCTCGTAACCAGGAGCGACGAGACCATAAATCATTTCATCAAATAAAGCACATTCCCCAACGGCATATATATTTGGATCACTGGTTTGAAGTAGTTTATTTACGACTATCCCGCCTCTGGGGCCTATTGCCAATCCACAGGCTTTAGCGAGTTCATCACGGGGTTTTATACCTGCAGAGATTACAAGCATCTCTACTTTTAGATCGCTCTCGTCGCTAAATTTTAATGCGGAAATTTGCTCCTCTCCCACTATAGCTGTAGTATTCTTGTGTAAATGAATTTTTAACCCAAGAGACTTTAGTTTTTCTTGAAGCATTTCACTTCCGGCTACATCTATCTGCCTCGGCATAAGTCTGGAGGAGAATTCAATGACGTTGGTTTCTTCTAGTCCGAGGTCTATTAAGGCCTTCGCTGCTTCTAAGCCGAGCAGACCCCCACCGATTACCGCAGCTGTTTTCGCCTTTGTAGACCAAGCCTTTATGAGTTCCAGATCCTCTATAGTTCGATACACGAATACACCATTTTTCTCTATACCCGATATATTTGGGACAAAGGGTGCAGAGCCAGTGGCTAAAACCAACACATCGTATTTAATAATATGGCCAGCGGCAGAGTAGACCAATTGTAAACTTCGATCGATCCGTACTACCGGATCGTTTAGGTAAAGCAAAATGTCATTATCTGCATACCAATTGCTTGAAGACATTGACAAATCTTCAGCAGATTTGCCGTTGTAGTATTCGCTTAAATGGACACGATCATATGCTCTAATTGACTCTTCACCGAATATAATCACACTAAAAAAGGATGTTTTGGCTATTAGTTTCTCGCAAAACTTATATCCCACCATTCCATTACCAATTATAACTACCCTTATTTGTTTTGAGTGAATTTTCATATGTACATCTTCATTAATTAAGAGACCTGACATGTTTTGTAGACGATAAACACAATATTTATCATCGAAAAAGATAATTACATCACAATATTATCAATTTATTATGATATATATCATATATTATAATACAAAATATAAAATAATTAGCATTTTTACATACATAATTAACTAATAACAGGATTATGGAAGATAATATCAACGAAACAGGCCTATATTTAATTGGATCTGGACCAAGGAGACCCAGAATTAATGACATTAAAGGGTGTAAATATTTTAAAAAGAGCAGACGCGATACTTTACGACAACCTAAGTAGCAAGATTTTACTCGAATACGCACCAAAGGATTGTATTTTAGTTTACGTTGGTAAAAAACCTTACGAAAAGCACAATTCGCAGGAAGAAATCTATGAAATGATCAAGTTTTATGCTACAGATGGCAAAATAGTGGTGCGACTGAAGGGCGGAGATCCATATATATTTGGAAGAGGATATGAAGAAATGCTATTTGCAGAAGAGAATGGAATAAAAGCGCATTATATTCCTGGGATAAGTAGCATGCAGGGTGCTGGATTAAGCAATATCCCTCTAACCCATAGGGGTGTAAGCGAAAGCATTTGGATGATTACAGGAACAAAGAAAGACGGATCCCTGTCTGCAGACTTACAATGTGCAATGAATAGCGGAGCAACAGTAGTCATTTATATGGGAATGAGAAAACTTCAGGAGATTTCCAGCGCCTATATACGTAATGGGTTAGGGTCTATGCCTGCGGCTATTATTCAACACGCCAGCTTGCCTCAGGAAAAACAGGCAGTTTGCATGGTGAAGGATTTACAGGAAGTGGCGCTGCAGGAAAAATTAAGTCACCCTGCAATTATTATTATCGGAAACGTAGTACAGGTAAAAAAGGCAATCAAACACTCATTATCCATTGCGTCGTAAGCGTAATTTATCCTGAGCAATATTTAATACGAAAAAATTTATTGCTTTAAATACGGATTTTATTGGTGATTTATACTTATTTAGAGTTTTGTTGCAAAAAAGCTTTGGCATGGTATGCGGTTTGTAGATGAAATAATTGTAAAACTTAAACTATTCGCCATGAACACCTTATCATTAGACGATCAAATTTGCGCACAAAAAAGTTCATTAGATCTTTTCGCTAGAAAATTTACAACCGACCTTGAAGACGCTAACGACTTGGTTCAAGATACTATGATCAAAGCCATCAGGTATGGAAGTATGTACAAAGAAGGAACCAATTTAAGAGGGTGGCTATACACGATTATGAAAAATACATTCATTAACAGTTATAAGAAGGTTTCGAGAAAAAACAGCATAATGGACACTAGCGAAGAGCTTTCATCAGCCCAATTGAAGAAAAGTGCTTCGAACAATCTAGGTGAGAATAAATTTATGATGGAAGACATTAATAAAGCAATGCAAGGATTGCAACCCGAGTACGCAATTCCATTCCTAAAATACTTTGAAGGTTATAAATACCACGAGATTGCAGAAGAGTTACAAATACCAATTGGCACGGTAAAAACTAGAATACATATGGCCAGACAAGTACTTAAAGGTAGTCTAAAGATGTATGCTAAAGAGTACAGGAAGTCGGCATAGTCTTCCTTGTAAAAGTTCTTTATGAATAATTAGTTTTGAGCTGGTCCCTGACCACCTTTTTTTTTGTTATACTTTACACTACATCATGGTTAACGCAATAGAAGTGATCATTCACGCAGCAAGATTGGGAAATACCGAAGTTTTACAGGAACTCATCAGGAGAGGTGCTGACTTAAATGTACAGGACGAAAAGGGCTATTCCCCATTGATTATTGCCTGCTACAACAACAGGTACGATGCAGTCGAGCTTTTGTTAAATAACGGCGCAAAGATCGATCAGCAGGATTTTGGTGGCAATACTTCATTAATGGGTGTTGCATTTAAAGGGTACTCTGAAATTGGCAAGTTACTTATTGAAAAGGGTGCTTCGCTGGATTTACAGCATGGCAACGGTGGAACAGCTCTGATGTTTGCAGCAATGTTCGGGCGTAATGAACTGTTGAAAATGTTACTGGACGGCGGCGCTGATGCAACTGTATTAGACGTAAGGGGCTTATCGGTTTTCGATTTGGCTGCACAGCAGGGTAATCTGGAAGGGATCGGGATTTTGGAAGGCGGGGATTTAAAAAAATAACGTCATCCTAAATTTATTTCCGGATCTCGGAATTGGTAGGCGCGAGGTCCGGAAATAAATTCAGAGTGACGATGTTAGGCGCTTAAGCATTCATAAATACAACTACGCTGGCACTTTTCTAGGCTTCTCCCGTTCCCAAAATCTGTGTTGTGAAATCGCTTTACTGAACTGTTTAGCTATCCTTGCAGAATCGCTTGAAACCACTATACCTTCTCTCAACACAATTTCATCCGTATACTCTTCTGGCAATTTTTTGCTGAAATAGGTTGCCTCTAACACTTGAATCGCTTCCTCATGAGCCGCAATAGCTTTGCAATGCTTAAATGCTTCATTTAAAAAGTGAATAGCGTCCGCATCGGCTTCCACCGAAGCCACACTATTTAATCCTCCCGGAACATATACTGCATCGAAAAGTACAGAAGCAGCAGTCAGGAAACTTTGATCAACAGGAATTTTCGCATCATTTTCAGCAATAATGAACCCCAATCTTGGCGCAATCACTTCAATAACGGCGCCCTCTCCCTCTAATGCAGATTTGACCGTTTTCAATGACTCCTCATTTACACCATCCGCAGCAAGAATTGCGATCTTTCTGCTGACAATGGTGTTCTTTATTGTATTTACCATACTCAGTGCTTCTGAAAATTCTAATGTCCCTTGCACTTGTATAGACTCGTATTTATTAGGGTCGCCATCAGCAGGAATACTTTTGTTTAACGGTCTTTCCGGATCTTGAGGAACATGCAGTCCCAAACCATACGCGACGGCCGCAGCAAGATTGTCGTCAATTTGATTCAGTATCCCCAACATGCGTTCACGTATTACTACAGTTTTAACTTTCCCCAGTTCAAAAGTCAAGGCATCGATGATGTGGTTTTTTTCTGGATCGGATTGACTATTTAAAAACAACCTTGCCTGACTGAAGTGATCGAAGAAACTTTTACTTCTTGCCCTAACCTTACGTGCATCAATTCGTTCTGTGTAACTCGTGAAACCACCTTCTGAAGCTTTCGCTTGAACTGGATCATTCCCTCCCAATGAATTTGGATTGTAACTGGCTTTACCTTTATTTATGGTTTGGCGCATGTGACCATCGCGTTGGTTATTGTGCACGCCAACTATTGGTCGGTTGATAGGTATTTCATGGAAGTTCGGGCCACCAAGACGGATCAGCTGTGTATCTGTGTAGGAAAATAACCTGCCCTGCAATAAAGGATCATTTGTAAAATCAATGCCAGGGACAACATGACCAATGTGGAACGCTACCTGTTCAGTTTCTGCGAAAAAATTGTCAGGATTTCGATTCAAGGTCATTTTTCCTATTCTTTGCACCGGAACAAGCTCCTCAGGAATTAATTTTGTGGAATCTAAAAGGTCAAACTCAAACTTGAATTCATCTTCTTCTGGAACGATTTGAACACCTAGCTCCCATTCGGGAAATGCACCGGATTCGATATTATCCCAAAGGTCTCTCCGGTGAAAATCAGAATCTTTCCCTGAAATATTCTGTGCTTCATCCCATGCAACTGAGTGGACACCCAACAATGGTTTCCAATGAAATTTCACAAAGCAAGCTTTTCCGTGCTCATTGATAAAGCGGAAAGTATGTACACCAAAACCTTCCATCATTCTCAGACTTCTTGGCAAAGCGCGATCGCTCATTACCCACATCACCATGTGCGCGGATTCTGGCATTAGTGAGATAAAATCCCAAAAGGTATCATGTGCCGATGCCGCCTGGGGAATCTCATTGTCAGGTTCGGGTTTAACAGCATGGATAAGATCTGGAAACTTGATGGCGTCCTGTATAAAAAATACGGGCATATTGTTTCCAACCAGGTCAAAATTACCTTGCTGAGTATAGAATTTAACAGCAAAACCGCGGACATCTCGCGCCAGATCTGAAGATCCACGAGAACCTGCAACAGTACTAAACCGTACAAATACCGGAGTCTCCGTTTCTGTATCATTTAAGAAGTTTGCTTTGGTAAATGCCGATTGTGACTCATAAAGTTTGAACACGCCATGAGCACCAGATCCTCTTGCATGAACAATGCGTTCGGGGATGCGCTCATGGTCAAAATGGGTGATCTTTTCTCTTAGGATAAAATCTTCCAGCAAGGTGGCGCCACGCTCTCCGGCTTTGAGAGAATTCTGATCGTCATTTATTTTCAAACCATGATTGGTGGTCATGAATTCACCTGTAGCATCCGCGTTGTATGGCATTAATTTTTCAGTTTTTTCGTTCTCTGGCTGCGGAACCAACTTTTTATCGTAGACTGCTTGAGTAGCAAGCTTTGATGGGGATTGTTTTTTTGACATTTGTTTATTTATTATGCTTCTTCGGCAGCGTTATAATTGATGACAATTTCTGCGATCTTTGTATGAATCATATTTGCGTTGTCCTCTTTTGAAAGGGTTTGACTTAAATGATCATCGACCTCATTTACCCGTGCATGATTGTAAGTTGTACCAGGCCGCCATAACTGACGAACTGGTACCCCCTACGATACGTTCTCCCTTTTTCGAAATCTTTTTCATGACATCGCACTTCTTTGCTTGTGCTTTTTCGCCCAGTAGATATCTTTGGTTCTCAAGGAACAACTTCATTAATGCTGGCTCTGCTGTTCCAGAGGTTTTGTTGCTGAACTTTGGTTGAGGTGCTTTTCTCTCAGTGCTTTAGATAGATGTTCTTGTAAAACAACAACAATCTTGTAATGTTCTAAAAATTTTATTATCAATAAATTATTGATTTACTGATTCTACTCAATCTGGATCTGTACCAAATTTTTCGTGGGTGGTCCAGTGAGCACTTTTCCATTGATATCAAAACGACCTCCGTGGCAAGGACAATCCCAGCTTTTTTCTGCATCATTAAACGCCAGAGTACAGCCAGCATGTGTGCAAATCGGACTTAAGGCCGTTACTTTTCCATTCTCATCTTTATATATTGCAACTTTTTCGCCTTGTAGTTCAACGATAATTCCTTTTTCTCGCTGAAGATCTTTTAGTGATTCCAACTCTTCTGCGCCAAATCTATCGGCTACGAAATGCCAGACAAAGTCAGCGTTTTCCTTAATGAATTCTGAGAAGCCTGCAATCGGTTTGATGCGCAATGGACTATACAGATCGGCGTATTTGTTCTCAACATCCAGTATCTGGTCGCTAATAATTTTTGCTGATAGCGTTCCGAATATCATTCCATTGCCATTGAAACCCGTGGCGACGTAAGTATTGTCTGAGCCTGTTAGCAGCCCAATGTATGGCAGTCCATCTACAGGCACATAATACTGTGATGACCATCTATAGGAAACTGATTCTACCCGATAATATTTATTTGCATAAGCTTCCAAATTTTCAAATGCTCTTTTAGGATCTTCATGCCCCGTTTTGTGGTCTTCCCCGCCTACGATTAAATATTTTTGCCCTTTAATCTCATGGGTTCTGAAATAGTGGTAAGGCTCTTGCATATCGTACGACAAGCCCGTTGGATAGGCATCATTTTTTAATTTAATACCCAGCACATAACTACGGTATGGCGCACAGCTAAAACTAAATGGCGTGATTCCAGGAGGTACATGCGTGGCCCAAACCAAACTTTTGGCTACAAGCGATTGATTTCCAATTTTTGCAATGTGGCCATAGTTTTCTGACTTAGTTTCCTCAACGAAGCTGTTTTCTAAAATTACTCCCCCAAGTTTCACAAATTCCGAGGTCAGGGCATAAGTATATTTTAGAGGGTGAAATTGGCCCTGATCAATGAAATGAATCGCCTTCTGGAATGGAACAGGCACACCGTTATCCTGATATTCGATCACATTTATACCTGCTTTTCTGGTAGCTTCCAAAAGCTCGGTAAGCTGTTTTGTTTCCTTTTCTGTTTCAGAAAACAGATATGCCCCTTTGTATTCGAAATCACATTCTATGTGGTACAAATCGATAAAATCCTTTATCATAGCAAAAGATTCCTTTCCAGAGGATGCTGTCAGTTTTGCGGCCTCTTCACCAAAATCAGTTTCAATAGCCGCATATGTAGCATCAAAGAAAGTGTTTAAGTGTGCGGTCGTGCCACCTGTAGTACCATAACCAACAGTTCCTGCTTCAATTACGACACACTGCTTTCCTGCTTTCTGTAACATTAAGGCCGTCGTGATCCCGGTTATACCTGCACCAACAATAATCACATCATAAGTGGGGGGAAAGTCTGTATCCGCTTTTGAAATACTTTCCACATCGGCAACTTGCCATGGACTTTGGGTATAGCTGTCTCTAGAATTTATATGCTCCGTATTTTTCATTTTAGAAAAGATTAAGGTTTAAGTACAACTTTTATGCAGTCATCTTCTTTCTCATTAAATATCTTGTACGCATGAGAAACTTCGCTCAATGGCATAGTGTGGGTAATGATATCATCCAACACTACTTTTTCTTCCTTAACAAGGTCAATTAATTTGTCGATATAATTCAATACTGGTGCCTGACCCTGCTTGATTGTTAAACCTTTATCAAAGATTCTATATAGGGGGAAGTTATCGTAAGGGCTGCCATAGACACCAAGGATTGATACTGTCCCGCTTCGGCGAACAGCCTCAAAACACATTTCAAGTACTTTAATGCTTCCTTTTTCAAAGTTCATAGTGGCTTTTAACTTATCTATCAGCGTACGCTCCGGTTCAAAACCTACGGCGTCAATACAAACATCTGCACCGCGACCGCTGGTCATCTCCCGGATTGCGGCAATGACATCTACTTTATGAGGGTTGAGTGTGTCGACCTTATTTACTGCCCTGGCTTTTTCTAGGCGGTAATCAAGCGGATCAATTGCAATAACACGGCTTGCTCCATTCAACCATGCCGCCTTTTGCGCCATTAAACCAACAGGTCCAGAGCCAAAAATTGCGACTACCTCGCCACCTTTCAACTGCGCCCAGTCAACGCCAGACCAGCCCGTTGGGAATATATCTGTAAGAAATAGTGCTTGCTCATCAGTGATGTTATCAGGTATAACCCTCGGACTAACATCAGCATAAGGAACACGAACGTATTCTGCTTGTCCACCGGAATAACCTCCATAAAGATCCGTATAACCAAAAAGCGCTGCTCCTTTTTGATCCATCATGTCTCCATTGGGACCATAGTGTTTATAGTTTGAGTTTTCACAACTTGGCGATGCACCAAGGTTGCAGAAGAAGCAATGACCACAAGCAATTGGAAAAGGTACGATGACACGATCGCCATGCTTCAGGTTTTTTACCTCTGCGCCAACTTCTTCTACAATTCCCATAAACTCATGGCCGATTACCATGTCTGTAGTTTGTGGAACGGCGCCACTGAGGATATGAAGATCAGAGCCGCAGATTGCTGTGGAAGTAACTTTTAAAATAATATCTGTTGCCAATTCGATTTTTGGATCTGCTACCGTTGTGTAGCTGATATCTCCCGGTTTGTGAAATACTGCTGCTTTCATTGCAATGATTTTCAAAGTTAGATGATGGAACAACACTTTGCTTTTTAAAAAAGTTTGGAGAAATGTAAAGAGAATAAAAAGGAGGGTGCAGCTCATCTTAATTTAGTTCATGCAACAACCTGCGCCAAATACCTAAACTTTTAAAAAATTAAACAATTTTAGCTACCTAAAGGGATATTGCGTCTTCTTCTACTAAGCCAACCGGCAAGGCTGGTAAAATGGAAAATTCGGAATTTCACGAATTCTTCGTGGATAATCTTCTGGGCTGAGAAACACCTTGCAAAAGCACAAACAGATAATACTATTGAAAATACCAATTCAAGAACATTTGTACGTGATGCGGGATTAATTCTAGCTCCACAAAAAGCTGAACATTATGAAATCGCTACTTATGGTACGCTAAGAGTATTCGCAGCGAATATGAAATACACTGAAGTAGAGAGATTATTATCGCAAACTTTGGAGGAGGAAAAGATAGCTGCTGTTTCCTTAAAAGTTGACAGCAATATTCTTATGTCAGGATGCATTAATTATTCTCCTTAATTGCGCTTGATGCATTCAGAACGATGATCGAGCGGCCTGCGACATGAATGTTTTCTAATGGAAAATATCTTTTGAATTCATCGAGACTGGAGTCTGAAGTATTGATCACATTGTGCCACTCCATACCATATATGGCTGGAGGCAATTTAAAATCAAGGCCCTCATGGTGGGCATTGAAGATAACATAAAAATTATCATCAAAGATTTTTCTCCCATGATTATCTCTGCTTTTAATCCCTTTCCCATTAAGGAAAACTGCGAGCGACTTGGCAAAATCCTGGTCCCAGTTGTGGTCTTCCATTTCTATTCCTTCAGGAAGAAACCATGCAATATCGGTTATGCCAGAACCCTTGATTGGTTGTTCTTGAAACCACCTTCTTCTACAGAAGGCCGGGTGAGCCTTTCGAAAGTTAAGGAGCTTCTTGCTGAACTGCAACAAATCCTGATCGGCAGCTTTCCAATCTAGCCAGGAGATCTCATTATCCTGACAATAGGCATTATTATTTCCATGCTGGGTTCTTCCCATTTCATCTCCTGCTACCAGCATTGGAACCCCTTGGGACAGAAATAAGGTAGCAAGCATATTTCTCTTTTGCTTTTTTCTAAGTTGATTGATGTGCTCGTTATCAGTTTCCCCCTCAACCCCATAGTTGGACGAACGGTTATGGTCTTCGCCGTCCTTATTGTCTTCACCATTCGCTTCATTGTGTTTATGATTGTAGGTAACGAGATCATGAAGCGTAAAGCCGTCGTGCGCGGTGATAAAGTTAATACTGGCTGTTGGCCTCCGATTGTCATCCCGGTATAGGTCAGGACTGCCTGTAAACCTGGAGGCAAATTCACCAAGCATTTTATGTTCACCCCTCCAATAGTCACGAATGCTGTCTCTAAACTTTCCGTTCCATTCTGCCCAGCCTGGAGGGAAGTTTCCAACCTGGTAACCGCCATGACCAACGTCCCATGGCTCCGCGATAAGCTTAACCTGCGAGATTACCGGATCCTGATGGATAATACTAAAGAAAGCCCCAAGCATATTGACATCATCCAAGCCCCGGGCTAACGTAGAAGCAAGATCAAAGCGGAAACCATCAACATGCATCTCCATAACCCAGTACCTTAGGCTGTCCATCATCAGCCTAAGAACACTCGGAAAATGGGCATTTAGCGTATTTCCTGTACCTGTGTAATCCATATAAAACCTTTTATCAGCAGTTAACCTATAGTATTCGGCATTGTCAATTCCTTTAAAGCTTAATGTTGGTCCGAGGTGATTTCCTTCTGCTGTGTGGTTATAGACTACATCAAGAATAACTTCGATTCCTGCCCGATGGAGTGCCTTGACCATATCCTTAAACTCAGTTACTTGTCCACCCATTGTTCCTTTTGAGGAATACTTGGTGTCTGGAGAGAAGAAGCCGATGGTATTGTAGCCCCAATAATTGTTTAGGCCTTTCTCTACAAACATATTATCATTAATGAACTGGTGGATTGGCATTAATTCTATAGCAGTTATGCCGAGAGATTGTAGGTGATTTAAGATTACAGGATGGGCAATGGCAGAGTAGGTACCTCTGATTTCCTCTGGAATATCCGGGTGGAGTTTAGTCAGCCCCTTAACATGAGCTTCATATATAATGCTTTTATGATAACTGGTGTTTGGTGCTTTAACGCCTTCCCAATCATAAGAAGGATCTATCACTACACTCTTTGGAACGAAGGCTGCACTATCCAGTGTACTAAAAGTAAGGTCATCCCTACCTGTTTCATAGCCGTAAAGAGATTCGTGCCAATTTACAGAACCAGAGATTGCTTTGGCATAGGGATCTATTAGGAGCTTATTGGGATTAAATCGATGCCCGTGTAGGGGGTCGAATGGGCCATATACGCGAAAGCCATAGCATTGGCCGGGAAGAATACCAGGTATGTATACATGCCAAATCTGACTGGTTCTTTCGAAAAGATTGACAACGATGTGGTTTTGATCATAATTTTCTTCGAACAAGCAAAGTTCCACTGCTGTTGCATGACCTGCATAGATTGAGAAGTTAACTCCCTTCCCATCCCAGGTGGGACCCAATGGATAAGGGTGACCCGGATACAATTCCAATTCTGTCATAGTAATCGAAGTTTGAGAACAAATAAAGATCTATTGCTTTATCTTCAACAGCGGTTTTAAGGCAATTGTTCTGGAACGGTCTATTTAACGGCAACTACTTTGGAGGGAGAATGATTTTTGACAGGGTATCCTCCAGATATGCCTTAGTAATCTTAAGTCTAAACTGCTTTATTAGTTTCCAATTATAAAAAGTACTGATAGTAATAAAAAGCACTACGATTGCATTAATAATAAAATGTGCCCTTTCTGTAGCAATAAAATTTATGACCATAATCTTGGTTTAGGAAACAGCAATCTCTGAGAGATATTTGATAAAGAACAACTTTTTAGCCGATTATTTATTTTCATTTTAGAGTTGTATGCAATGAGAAATAGCATGGAGGTTGGTTTTAGAAAGTTGAGCCATTTGGCAAACCTAAAATCTAAACTCTTTATTATGAACACAGACCAATTAGTAGCAAACACCTACCCGCTAACGGCATCAGGAATTAACGATGTAATGAAAAACATCCAAGAAATGCCTCCATTCGAACTAAAGGCTGAGGCAGTTGAACTGGCAGCTGACTTTAAAGGCTGGATGGCAGCGCACTTTGAACTGACTGCTAAACAGTTAGTATTCTTGAATGGTATCGATGAGACCACTACAACCCTTACTGCGCAGGCATGTAGTTTTGCTTTGGCGAATGGGCTTCCCATTTACCTTGAAAAAGGTGTGAAATCGATGATCGAAGAAGAGAAGCCACAGATGAAGATCATTAGGGCATTGAGTAACCTTAACGCGAACTCAGGAAGCGATGGCAACTTTTCTGTCGGTGGTTATGTAACTATCCAGATTAGCTACGTTTCACAGTAAAATTTAATCGGTTGCGGAAGTCACATCCGTAACCGGTATTTCTATCGGCTATGTTGGAACAGGAAGCAGCTCATCTTTGCTGTTTTTTTTGTAATTTTCCATATTAAATTACTTCCCACCAAATTTAGACCGGCATGAAGACGTATCCCCTCCCAAATAATGAGCAAGCGCGTTTAGCTGCACTTAAAGATTACGAGATACTGGATTCAGAAACTGAAGCTAAATTTGATCGCATTACAGAATTGGCTTCAATAATTTGCGAAGTACCCATTTCCATGATAACACTCATTGATGGAAATCGCCAATGGTTTAAGTCGAAATTTGGTCTTGATATAAAGGAAACACCTAGAGCGATATCTTTTTGTCAGTATGCTATTATGGATGACAAATATTTCGAAGTAGCGGATGCGACTAAGGACAATCGTTTCGAAGACAATGAATTGGTAACGGCTGATCCAAACATTCGTTTTTATGGGGGATATCCATTGATTGACCCAAGTGGTTATGCGCTAGGAACATTGTGTGTAATTGATCGTACCGCAAACCAATTGAACGCAAAGCAAAAACGGGCACTTGAATTGCTGGCTCAGGAGGCTACAGCATTGATTGTGGATCACAGACATAAGAAAGAGCTGGACAACTTCGACAAACTTTTTGACATTTCTAATGATGTGATATGCATTGTAGGCACTGATGGTTTTTTCAAAAAAGTAAACCCCATGTTTGGGCAACTACTGGGTTGGAACGCAAAGGACTTAGAAACGAAATCACTTTATGACTTGGTTCACCCGGATGACCTGAAGCGATCTAAACGTGAGATCTCAAAACTCGGCAGAGGTGCCAATACGATTGCTCTAGACCATAGAATTGAGACCAAAGAAGGTGATTATCGCATTTTGCAATGGGTTGCTACCCAGGAGCCGAACACGCAAAATGTTTTCGGAATAGCCAGGGATATTACGGAGGAGCGGCAAAACGAGATCGAACTTGCCGAAAAAGAAGAACGGCTTAGAATATTTTTTGAGAATTCCCAAGGATTGATGTGCACACATGATCTGGATGGTAAATTTCTTTCTGTAAACTATGCAGGGGCTGCTTTGCTCGGGTATTCGACAAAAGAAGTGCTAGAATTTAGCTTGTACGACATTACTCCGGAACCACGTCATCCCCATGTGACTGCCTATTTAAAGCAAATTAGAGAAACGGGTGCTGCTGAAGGTCAGATGCTAACTTGTCATAAAGATGGCTCTCCCCGGATATGGATGTTTAAGAATGTTGTAGAGATTGCCAAAGATGGCGTTCCATATGTTATCGGCAATGCCATCGATATTTCTGAAAGACATCGTTTGGAACGTGATCTAGACCACACAAAGCAATTTTTAGATGATGTTTTATGCGCTGCCAGTGAAGTGAGCATCATTGCCACGGATGAATATGGCTTAATCACAGTGTTTAATACGGGTGCGGAGAAAATGCTTGGCTACGAAGCGGAAGAAATGATTGGTAAAGAAACTCCTTTAAAAATTCATCGCCCCGAGGAAGTGGCCGAGCGGGGTAGGCAATTATCCGCAGAATTTGGGAAAGAGGTTTCTGATTTACAAACATTGATAAAAAAAGCCGTCAAATATGGTTCGGAACAAAGCGAATGGGATTATGTTGGAAAAGATGGATTTATTAAGCATACCTCTGTAGCGGTAACGCCAATTAAGAATAAAGCTGAAAAAGTAACGGGCTATCTTGAAATTGCCTTGGATATCACCGCTCAGAATAAACAGCGTGAAGAGTTAGAAATCGCCAAAGTTAAAGCGGAGGAAGCAAATGTTGCTAAATCGGAGTTTCTTGCAAACATGAGTCACGAGATTCGTACGCCGCTTAATGGCGTGATAGGATTCACTGATCTTGTGTTGAAGACCCATTTGAACGAAACACAACAACAGTATTTATCAATAGTAAACCAGTCTGCAAATGCGCTATTAAGCATTATCAACGACATTCTAGACTTTTCGAAGATTGAAGCGGGTAAATTGGAGTTATCCATTGAAAAGTGTGACCTGTATGAGATGAGTGCACAGGCGACAGATATCATTACCTATCAGATACAGACAAAAGGATTGGAAATGTTGCTAAACATTCCGTACGACCTCCCAAGATTTATCTGGGCAGATTCGGTTCGTCTTAAGCAGATTATGATCAACCTGCTAAGTAATGCTTCCAAGTTTACAGAAAAAGGAGAGATAGAACTGAAGATTGAGGTGGTTGATACAGTTGACGATTTGACACATTTCAGGTTTAGTGTTAGAGATACCGGTATTGGTATCAAACTGGACAAGCAGCAAAAAATTTTTGAAGCTTTTTCTCAGGAAGATGGCACCACGACGAAAAAGTACGGTGGGACTGGTCTGGGATTAACCATTTCTAACAAACTACTTGGCTTAATGAAGAGCAAATTGGAGCTACTTAGTGCGCCTGGTAAAGGAAGCACCTTTTATTTCGACCTTCTGCTGAAATCGGAACAGGGTAAAGCAATTGAGTGGAAAGATATTGATCACATCAGAAAAGTCCTTGTGGTTGATGACAATGAGAACAACAGAATCATTCTAAACCAGATGTTGCTACTGAAACAAATCAGGTGCGATGAGGCAAAGAACGGCTTTGAGGCGTTACAGTTCTTAGCCAAAGGTATTGAATATGATGCAATTATAATGGATTATCATATGCCCTATATGGATGGCCTTGAAACGATCCGCAAGATTAGATCGAACTTTGAAACAAAGGGAAAAGAGCAGCAGATTATCTTGCTCCACAGTTCATCAGACGATGAGATGCTCCAGAATGCCTGTAACGAGTTGAATGTGGTGCATCGAATGGTTAAGCCTATTAAGACAGAGGATATTTACAACGTTCTTTCCCAACTATATAAAGAAGAAGATTTGTTGGCACCGACTAAAGGTGTGACAAAAATTGAGGCTACTACTACTGCTGATAAGGTAAATATATTGATAGCAGAAGACAATGCAATAAACATGCTTTTAGCGAAAACGATTATTCGACGAATTGCTCCGAATGCTGTAATTTATGAAGCAAAAAACGGCTTGGAAGCGCTTGAATATTGCCGAATGAAAAAGCCTGACCTTATTCTAATGGATGTTCAGATGCCAGAGATGAATGGCTATGAAGCTACTTTAAGCATAAGACAACTGGAACCTCCTGTCATTGCTCCTATTATTGCGCTAACGGCAGGAAACGTTAAGAGTGAGAAAGAAAAATGTATAGAGGCAGGTATGGATGATTTCTTGTTGAAGCCAATTATTGAAAGCACCTTGGCTCTTGCATTTGAGAAGTGGCTTCATTTTTACGACGTTAAACAGGCCGCGCATTTGCATTTTGACAAGGATCAAGTAGTGGCAAACATCGGCGAAGACGAGGATCTTTTAAAACAAGTGCTTCAGCTAACCAGAAATGAATTGATAGATTCTGAGCATGAGATTGAACGTGCATCTGCAGCTGGTGACTTAGGTAGCTTGAATGCAGTTGGACATAAATTATATGGAACAGCTATTACTTCAGGCCTAAAACTCTTAGCTGTGGCAGCAAACGAAATGGCCAGCCTGGAAGCTTTTGATCAGGAACAAGTTGAAGGTATTCGTGAAAAGATCAATACTGAAATTAGGACTTGTTTGAAGCTCATTTCTTAAAGTCTGGCGTCTGCAAACTTACGGTCGATAAAAGATTTGATATCGAATATTATGGCACCTTGGTCTTTGTAGGCTTGGTAATCAATCTTTAGGAACTCATTGTGCGCTACTGCAACAATGATAGCTTTGTAGCTTTTCAGCTTAAGTTCTTGTTCCAGTTTTATTCCATATTCTTTATAAGCCTCTTCTGGATTCGCCCAGGGATCATAAATATCAAGGTCCAATCCGAATTGCGTTAACTCTTTATAGATATCTATTACCCTTGTATTTCTAATATCGGGACAATTTTCTTTAAACGCGAAGCCTAGAATTAAGACTTTTTCACCTTTTACCTTGTCGCCCTTGGCAAGTATAAGTTTAACTACTTTATTGGCGATGAAGATCCCCATATCTTCGTTAACTTTCCTGCCAGAGAGGATAACTTGAGGAACATAGCCAACTGCATTTGATTTATAGGCGAGGTAATAAGGATCAACACCAATGCAGTGCCCGCCTACCAATCCTGGTTTATATTTAAGGAAATTCCATTTGGTAGCCGCTGCTTCCAGTACGTCTGAAGTATCGATGTCTAGCCTGTCGAATATAAGTGCCAGTTCATTCACGAAGGATATATTAATGTCTCTTTGTGCATTTTCTATGGCTTTAGAGGCCTCGGCGACTTTTATACTGGGTGCAAGATGAGTACCTGCTGTGATGATTTCTGAGTATAAATTATTGATAAACTTAGCAACTTCAGGTGTTGAGCCGGAAGTTACTTTTTTGATCTTAGTTAGTGTATTGATCTTATCGCCGGGGTTTATTCGTTCTGGGGAGTAGCCACAATAAAAATCTTGATTAAACTTTAAACCCGAATGCTTTTCGAGTATGGGAATGCAAACTTCTTCCGTGCAACCTGGATATACTGTAGATTCGTAAATAACGATATCACCTTTCTTTAACACGATGGATAGCATTCCTGTTGCCTTGATTAATGGATTAAGGTCTGGGTTCTTAAAAGCATCGACGGGGGTTGGAACAGTGACGATATAAATATTGTAGTTTGATAAAATTGATTTATCAGAGGAAAGTGTAAGCCCTGTGTTTTCTTTATTGAGAACATGCTTGAGGGCCTCAAGATCTGCTTCCCTAGTGATATCTGTGTCCTCTAGAAGCTCTACTACCCTTTGTTCATTAATATCAAACCCTAAGACAATATGTCTTTTCGCAAATTCAATAGCCAATGGTAGTCCGACATAGCCCAGGCCAATAACGGCTATCTTTTGAATTGATAATGACATGATGGTAATTTAGCCTAAAAATCCTGATAGAGATTCCTAAAGGTACTTCTTAATCCGAAAGTGATGAGTTGGGTGTTTTTAGCACCTATATCTTCTCTACTTTCTCTTCTGTAGACACCTCCAACTTCTAATCTCAAATTGTATTTGGGATTGAGCAGGTACGACGCTTTAAGCTCTGCAAAGTATAGGTTGGTTTTAACTCCTTGTCCAACTTTGTTACCATAATCGTTAGGATGCGCGTAATTGTCGAGAAACACACTTTTACCATAATTTAGGTTGTCCTTATCCAGACCATACCTTGCATAAGTACCTTGTCCTTGGAAATCAAACCGTCGATAACTATAGTTAAGGATACCCAAAAACTCTCTGAAATTTGCACCTAATGGGTGAGCAAGTGGTTGATTCATTCCGGAATAACCAGAGATGCGCTGATAATGAGCATAGGTATAAGGCCTGGCTGTATTAAATTCGAGTAAGTAATTCAGGCTTTCAACTTTGAACAAGTCTGATCCTCTTACACCTATCTGAGCCGCCCATTTATTAGCCCAATAACCATTTCCAGCAAATATTTCTTTTGCAGTGAACTCATCAAACATAAACTGTCCATAGATTGTCGTCTTCTCTAGAAGCTCATATTTAGTATTTAGACCAATACGTAATTTATCTGGAGATTCACCATTTGAACCTTCAATAGGTCTTAAGAAAACAAATGGATGTACATAGTTGAAATCAAAGCCTCTTTTCCCTTCAGGCTCAGCATCTGCCCAGGTTACCGCTTGGAAGAAACCAAGGGACAGCCTATTGTTCACATTCCAGTCCAGGTATTGTATGGCGTTCCATTTCGCACGATCACCTAATCTTCTATCTGAAGTCAGCTTGGGGGCGCCGGGATCAAGCATATAAGCAAAAATGGTCTGGTATTGCACATTGCCCAGACTTGCTCTTAATCTTAAAAAAGAATAGTTCGCAGCAACGTCTGACAATAGCATAGATCGGTATCCATCTCCAATAAAGTTTTTATCGTAGCCGAGTGCGATGTTAATGTACTTGCTGGGTGTAAACGAAAGTAGTGCAGTCACATAAGCCCAATCCTTAGTTTTGCCGGTGAACTTGCCAGACATTTCACTAGGAACTACCTTATTGCTATCTATAAATTCAGTGATATAATTGGCAAATACACCTTGATTTTCATACGCGTTGGTATAAAAAGAGAACTTCTTTCCCATTGTACCACCAACCTGATAGCCTCTAGTATTTTTCCAAGTAGTCTTTGACTCGTTGAACTCTTTCCCTATTTGAAAATCTGGCAGGAAGTCAGCGTAAACCGTATATTCTGGAGTTCTTACTTGAAATAGATGTTCTTCTGTGACCTTCCTTCTTAGCCAGCTCCTTTTATTCAGGCTATCTGTGCCTAACCTCATCAAACTTTGATATCTATTAACAAGCATGCTATCATCTGAATAAAAACCTTTGATGGCACTATGGAATCGGGAATTGCGATCGTAAACTTGACTATTTAATTTCTGATAAAACGAATAAGAATAAGGAATAACGTTATTAGCAGTAGAATCTTGAGCCTTAGATGCAGTATATAAAAACTGAAGGCTACAAATTAAGAAAGTAAGTTTTCTCATTTAATATTTTTTTATTTACAATTGCGACTCCGCAGAATCCAATTCTTCGAACTTTGAGTTCTGGCTTTTATACTCCTGAACTAAAGCTTTCATCTTAGTAACAACCTGACGATCCTCACTGTTTTTAGCAGACGCTATTAAAGAGTAAATGGCAATTTCAACTTCTGAAAACACATACTCCCTGACCTTTCCTATCATAATTTTCTCATGATGTGTAGGCATTGTATTCTCATTATCATTCAAGAGCTCTTCAAATAGTTTCTCCCCCGGACGTAAGCCCGAGTATTCAATTTTAATATCCTGATTGGGAATCAATCCAGCAAGGCGAATCATTTTATGTGCTAAATCAACGATCTTTACAGATTTACCCATATCGAAGACAAAGATCTCGCCGCCTTTACCCATGCACCCAGCTTCAAGAACCAAACGACAAGCCTCTGGTATAGTCATGAAGTACCTCGTGATATTCGGGTGTGTAACAGTTACAGGTCCTCCTTTTTCAATTTGCTGCTTAAACCTCGGAATTACTGATCCATTAGAACCTAGTACGTTTCCAAATCTTGTGGTTATGAAACGAGTGATTGGTTTAACATTCATTTCATTAATGTAACTCAATCCATTTTGAAAGATATGACTGTCGGCACTTAAGGAGTTATTCAATGATTGGACGTAAATTTCTGCGATACGTTTGGACGCACCCATAACATTTGTCGGGTTGACCGCCTTATCTGTTGAGATCATCACAAATTTACTAGCTCCGTGCTTCACCGCTTTATCAGCGATTGTCTTAGTTCCGAAAACGTTTGTCTTAATAGCTTCACAAGGATTGTCTTCCATCATAGGAACATGCTTGTAGGCTGCCGCATGATAAACATAGTGTGGTTTATAAGATTCGAATAGATTCTCCATTCGCTTTTCGTCACGAACATCGCCTATGTAAGATAAGAAGTTTTGATTTTTATACGTTTCCGAAAGTTCTAAGTAAAGATCGTGAAGCGCCGTTTCAGATTGGTCATTAAGAATAATAAGACCAACTTCAAAAGTCAACAATTGACGAACAATTTCACTTCCAATTGACCCAGCAGCTCCAGTGATAAGTATTCTTTTATTTTTAAGTTGCTTTCCAATTCCGTTTATGTCGATATCTATAGATTTTCTATTCAGCAGATCCTCAATGTTTATGTTTTGTATCTGCGCTGTATTGAGTTGACCATTGATCCAAACATCAGGCGGTGGAATATTTAACACCTTAATATTATTCTCAAGGCAAACATCAACGATTTGGTTTTTTCTTTCCAAAGGAATCGTGTAGGACGCAAAAATAATTTCATCCAATTGATGCTCGACAATTAAATTTATCAAATCTTTAGCACTTAGGATTCTGACACCATCAATGCTTTTACCCACTTTTCTTTCATCATCGTCAACATAGGCAATAATATGCTTGTTTACCTTGTTATCATGATCAAAAGTGCGTTTGGTGGCAACACCTGCCTCACCAGCGCCATAAATCATCACCCTAACCTTGTCGAGTTTTAGATTTTTAATGTAAATAAAAAAGAATTTAACTAGGACACGGTAGGTAATAAGTAAAAGAAAACTTGCTAAACCGTTCACAACCAGCATGCTACTTGATATGTATTGAGGTGAGCTAAAAGCCACAATAATCATATTGACAAAGAAAAAAATACCGTTGCTAATTAAAACAGAAAACAAAATTCTGATGCTATCCTGCGCACTTGTATACCGAATTATTCCAGAATAGGTCTTTACATTGAAGAATACGAAACTGTTAATTAAAGTGAGAATCAGAATATTCCTACTGAACTCGACATAGTCCATATCAGATAAGTCGAAATTATATCTTATCAGGTAAGCAACTGACAGCGATAGCATGCAGATTATTAGATCAAGAATAAAGATGATCCAACGAGGAACTATGTTGACTTGAGTAAACAATTTATTAGTTATGATTAAATAAGGTTATATAAATTTCCTGTGAATTCATTAATAGCGAAACTCTCTGTTCTACACATTACATCTTGATCTAAAAATTACAATACCAAGGTACAAAATATTTGAGTATCAAATTTGCTCATCTGCTTTTGAATTGAGAAGTACTTCTTTTCCCTCTAGCGCAAATCTAACACTAATAAATAAAATAGCAATTAAAACTATTCCTGCACAAATGCCTAATAAGGAGATTGTCCCGATATTTAATATGGATATGATAACCAGCAATTGGGTAAGCCCATATCCTGTAGCAACCAGCAAATGAGAAATACTCTTTTCATTAACAAGAAACTGATAAAAATGACTTCTATGAGCCTCAAAAATATTTTCTTTTCGAATCAGCCTGAAGAGAATGGTCGTAAAAGTATCCAAACCGTAGATTAAAAGAAACAAAATATACAACATATTCCCAGTTTGAACTATTAGTTTTAGCAAAAGAAATGAAATCCAAAATGACAAAGTAATACTTCCCACATCACCTGCAAACCACCGTGCATTTTTTCTAAAATTGTAATAAAGGAATACCAAACAAGCTATAATTGGTAGCCATATAAGATCGGGATCAACATAGTTTATAATTGAGTAATTTACATATTGAAGTCCACCAAGGACAACAAGGCTATATGCTCCCGTAATTCCGTTAATCCCATCCATAAAGTTGTAAGCATTAATTGTACCTATAATTACAACATATAGTAAAGCGATTATCCAAAGAGGTGTAGTAGAAAACATCTCCAGAGCCAAGAACAGTAATGTGACCGATATAACGTGAAAGAGAACCCTGATTTTGTTTGAAAGAGTTAGGATATCGTCTATAAAACTGATAATTCCAACAACAATAACCCCTATTACAAAAATCCAGTATTTCGCATTTAAACAAAACAAGATGAAGGCGGCAAAAATAAAAATGATCCCACCTCCTCTGATTATTTGTGTGTGATGTGAGCTACGGTGATTTGGCTTATCAACAATGTTGCAATATAATGCAACTCTAAAATAGATGATAGCGATAGCAAAGAATAAAGCCAAGACCAAAAAAAGTGAAATTGTTGTCATAACGAATTATTTGCTAAATGATTTAGCAGTTTTTATCATCCCCGCTTTAGCATTAACTGGTAATTCTTTTATCAAAACATCTCGTATTTTTCTGTTATCAACTAAGAAATTTTCAGTGAGTTTAGAAAGCCTTTCAGTAGTAATAGGAAGCTTCAAAAAATCACCAATTCTCGCAAGAATTTCCAAAATCTGTTTAGGGATGAACCAAAGTTTCACTTTTCTCCCTACAGCCTCAGATAAAATAGTAACAACATCGTTAATTAAAAGAGCTTCATTATCTGCTATATTGTAAGTTCCAGAAGGTATTTTGTTATTTATAATGAGTTCTTTGAGTATAAAGCAGAGGTTGTCTATACTCAAAAAAGAGCGTTTGTTTTTATAAGAAGCTAAGGGATAGGGAAAGCCCTTTGATATAAGCTTATACAACATATTTAAATTACCTTTATTTTCAGGACCATGGATCATGCAAGGCCTCAAGATGTAAAAAGATTTGTCAGGCGGCAGAGTCTGCGCTATTATATAATTTTCAGCCATTAACTTTGACCTTCCATAGTGAGTTTTCGGATCCGGAACTGTCGCTTCGTCTAAAATCCCTACCGCAGAATCTGCAACAGCTTTTATAGAACTAACAAAAACAAATTTACGCAAATTTGACTTTAGAAAACTGTCATACAAACTTTTAGTCAATTCATAATTAACTTCATAATACTCTTCGGAATTCGTAGTTGATTTCAAATCGTGAGCTTTTCCAGCGAGATGGATTAATGTATCTGCCTCAAGGTCAAATATTGATTCCAAATCATTGGATAGGAGTTCTCTGTTCAATTCTTGGTAATATATTTTTTCTTTGGAAAGATACTTACAAAAATTAGTCCCAACAAAGCCTGAAGCCCCTGTTATTATTACTTTATTTCTCATAGAATTCAAAAGTTTGTCGAACAACCAAACTTAAACACATTTCATTTACCATTTTTTCTCTGGACTTTTTGCCCATTTTTATGCGCAGTTGTTCATCTGAAGCCAGTAATAGGATTTTTTCAGAGAGTTTGATATGATCCTTAACAGGGACTAAAAATCCATTTACTCCATGATCGACACATTCTCTACAACCGACGGCATCGGTTGTAATTACCGGCCTTCCTATAGCCATTGCTTCGACTAAAGATTTTGGTAATCCCTCTCGGTAAGAAGGTAAACACACAATATCGCTCTGAGAGTAAACTGACATCACATCGGAAGATGAACCTTTCCATGATAAATATTCCCCGTCACACATAGATTCTAATTCATTTTTCGTAATATGTGCAGGATTTTCAACATCAATGCCACCAACAAGCATAAATTGCAATTGATTCTGAGATCCCTTTTTCAATAATTTCGCTGCTTCGATGAATTCTTGGACGCCCTTATCCTTTAACATTCTGCAGAGTAAAGTAACGATTACTTTCGCTTTAGATTCAGGTTGTGTATAGTTAAACACGTTTTCATCAACGCCTGAACCCTTTATTATTGTTGAATTATCTGTTGTAACAAACTTCAAGTGAGCATAAAATGCTAAATCGTCTGGATTTTGAAATATAAATTTTGATGACTTTCGTTTAAAAGCAAATTTTAATAATCTTACCAAAATAGATTTACTCCATGAATTACGGTTATCAGTAAAAGAGTATCCAAGGCCACTAATTGCATTTATGATTTTGACACCTTTAAAATTTCTAAGCGCAATGGTTCCATAGATACATGGTTTTAGAGTAACATGGTGTACTATGTCAGGTTGAATTTTATTATATATATTCTTCAAAGCTCTAATAAGTAAAAATTCTTTTAAAAAATTTTTACTAGATCGGTCTATATGAAGTGGAATGCATTTCAAACCCAGTCTCTCGAGCTGTCCGAACTTCCCTGTATCTTTTGCAATCAAAAATACTCTCCATCCCCTACTAAGTGCTTCTTCGGCTAAAGGAAGACGGTGAGATACAAAAAACCAATCGACATTAACGACAAAAACAATAGTTTTTATGCACTGCATTATTGATGGTACTTATTATACCAACTTTGAAACATCAAAACGTCCCAAAGTAAATGTTGCCAGTTTCTTTTTCCAGATATATGTTCCTTTAGCTTTTTTTGCACATTCTGTGTGTTAAGAAACTGATGCTTATTTAGGCTATCTTCGGAAAGAAGATCCGTCGCCCACTCTTTTAATGGGCCTCTCAACCAATTATCAAGTGGTATGCCAAAGCCCATTTTTGGCCTTTCAATCAATTCTTTTGGAACGTGCCGATACAAGACTTCACGAAGTATCCATTTGCCTTTCCCATCTTTGATTTTAAGATTCATAGGTAGGTTCCACGCAAACTCTACAACTCTATGATCCAAAAAAGGTACCCTTGTCTCTAAGGAGTTAGCCATTGAAGCTCTATCAACTTTAACAAGGATATCATCAGGCAAATAATTTTTTGCATCTGCATACATCATTTTTTCGATAAACGACATATCTTGCAGTTCATCGAGACTAAAAATAATAGATTTTGATGGCACAGCCATTATTTCCCGAGTATCCCAGTGACTAATGAATGAATCATACAGTTCGGAGTCGGTGGTCGCATCAATTTTACTAGCAATCTTATGCATTTTATCACCAAAATTATTCAATCTGTATTTCTTAGGTATTGCAGGATCAATCATCTTATAAATGAAATCCAAAGTTTCTACATTTTGACTTAAAAGGATTTTGCCCAATCCTTTTCTTATTCCATTTGGCACTTTTGAAAGTTTTGCCCAAATATTGTTGATCATCAAATACCTGTTGTACCCGGAAAACAACTCATCCCCAGCATCTCCAGATAACGAAACAGTAACATTAGCTCTCGCAAGCTTTGAAACTAGGTATGTAGGTATTTGTGAAGAGTCAGCAAAAGGCTCGTCATAAATATCTGCAAGATTAGGAATTACTCCCATTGCCTCTTCAGCACTTACATACATCTCTGTATGATCTGTACCTAAATAATTGGCGACTTTTTTCGCATAGACAGCTTCATCATATCCAAGTTCATTAAAGCCCATTGAAAACGTTTTGACTGGCTTACTACTGACCGTTTGCATAAGTGCTACTATTGCAGAACTGTCAACACCTCCTGATAAAAACGCTCCTAAAGGAACATCTGCTAACATTTGGTTTGATATTGCGCTCTTTAATAACGTTTCAAGATTATTAATATTCTCTTCGACACTAATCAGGTTTATATCTCTATTTTGAATTTTACTTTTTAAATCCCAATAAGTGAAGTGTTTAACTTCCTTGTTTTTTAAAGACACCTTACAAAAGGTTCCGGGAGTCAACTTTTGTATTCCTTTATAAATACTAGTGCCTGAGGGAACATAATTATACTTAAAAAAGTCGGAAAGTGCCTCCATACAGATTTCTTTTTTAAATTCAGGATGGGGATGAAGTGCCTTTAATTCAGATGCAAAAAGAAAAGATGATCCTTGCCATCCGAAATACAAAGGCTTTTCTCCCATCCTATCACGAATGAGATACAATTCTTTTTCCGCTGTGTCCCATAATGCGATTGCAAACATCCCGGTCATTTTTTCAAGCGTAGCCTCTATACCCCAAAGCTCAAATCCTGCTAGAAAAATTTCTGTATCAGAATGTCCGTCCCAGTTGCTAACCCCTTGTTTTTCGAGTTCCGCTTTTATAGTCTTATAGTTGTAAATTTCCCCATTGAAAGCAACAATATACCGCCCAGTCTTTGATTCCATTGGTTGAGTTCCAGCTTCTGACAAGTCAATTATAGACAACCTTCTATGGCAGAAGGATAAGCCCGAATTTGACGAGTGCCAATAACCTGCCCCATCAGGTCCTCTATGAGCAATAGCTTCACCCATTTGCCTAATAAGGCCTTCATCAAAATTTTCGTCGGATAAAAACCCTACAAACCCACACATAACTATTTTTTTAGTTTCTTATATAATAAAAGGTAAGAATTAACAGTTTTAATTAAACTGAATTTTTCTAAGATTCTAGATCTTGCTTTAATACCAATAGCTTTTCGCTCTTCAGAAGACAAATTTAATAATTTAATAATTGCTGCAGATAACCGAAAAGAATCATTCACTTTGACCAATACTCCACAGTCGCCTATTATTTGCTCCGCATCACCACATTCGGTAGAAACACAAGGTCTTTCCATGAGCATTGCCTCACCTAAAACATTAGGGAAGCCCTCAGATAAACTACTTAAACAAAAAACGTCCATTAGGGCTAACAAGGATGAGATATCAGTTTGCTCACCCAATAGAATATATCGGTCTTCTAATCCTACAGATTTGATCCATCCCATTAAAACATCATTCTCAGTGTCTAAATTTCTGCCTACCATTAAAAACTTCGAATTTTCAATTGATCTAGCAACCAACATCGATGAATTCACAAAATTGAGATGATCTTTATCAGGATGAAAACGACCCACAATGCCTACAATTAGATCAGTATCATGTATAGAATAACGCTCTTTTAATAATCTTGTTGACTGTAGATCATAATTAGCAAACTTATCATCAAAACCGTTTGGAATAACTAAAATTTTTTTCTTGTCATATCCGAATCTCACATGGCTTTTAGCCGAAGCATAAGCCGCACAAATGATTTTTTTGGGAACAAAATACGAGATAATCACACATAGCCTCATAATAACTAATGTACTCAAGGGCGAGGTTTTCGCAAATTTGGTCTGACGTATATTCCACACAACTGGAATTCGATTGTAAAGACCTAGGATTGCCCCTATGAAGTCGGAATGATATAGCCACGTCTGTATTAAATTAGGCTTATACTTCTTAATTACATTATTGATATCTTTTACGCATCTTGGAAAATCAGATATTCCATCCAAATGCATAGGTTGTACCTGTATGCCCTTAGAAAGCAATCGATCACCAATCTTGCCAACAGATGTAAGTGAAATTACTAAATGCTCCTCATCGCTAACAGAATTCGTAATTAACTTTTCAAGCATCATCTCAGTGCCGCCTACGTCCGTCGTTGTTATAATGTGTAATATCATTAGTTATAATCAATGGATATGTAATAGTATCTTAATTCCATTTTAGCCGTAACCTAGAGAAATATTGTGTAAGCAAGGTCAATATTATAAAAGCAAAAATGGCGTAGATAAAGGCTATAAATTGAATTAGCCATCCTGCTAATAAATAAACTAGCCATGCTAGCCACAATGCATCCAATCCCCCTTCTTTTCGGTCAAGTTGCTTTAACAATACGACAGATATAATGCATAAGAAAAAAGTATACATTATGTACAATAGAGCGAAGTTTGGTGCTATGAAAAACCATCCCATATATCCAATACTAATATTGTAAGAGCCCAAATCAAATAATGAATCTGGAAAAAGATAGGTTGTTATTCCAACTCCAATACTAGGTGGTGCGGTGGTACCTAAAGCTCTGCGAAATATTATTTGAGGTAATCCATCACTCCAAAAGGGCAAGATCATCCCTTTTGTGAATTCATCTTGCAATAATGCCTTGTAGTGTATTATCTCTACTAAAATAGCCGTTTGCTGCAATCTTCCAGAAAGTTGAGCTATTCCCTTATAAAACATTTCAACATAGCTCACATTACCAACAAGATCAAGAAACACCGAGCTCACGCTTAACAGATTTTGCTGACTCGCTGATGCAGCTCTGATCACCCATTTTAAATTCAAGAGAAAAGGATAAAGCATTCCTCCAATTACAGCTAAAATTGTTATTTTCAAATAATTAAGTTTATTTCTTCTGAAAGCTCTGCACCACTCGAAGAATACGATGAATAGAAAAACTCCGGACCATCCTCTCATCAGGTTTGATAAAACAAAAATTAATAGGTTATACTTGAATAGTTTATCTTCCCTATGAAAGCCGTAATACAAATAGAAAAGTCCATCCACAGGAACTAAAACCCAAAAATATGCCCATATGGAGTCAGTCTTGACATTTACTGCCCCCGCTGTATTAGTACCTTCTTTTAAATTAAATATTATATATAATATTTGCAAGGCAAATAAAGTGTATCCCAAAATTTTTTCGCCGGTTCCATTTAATTTTCTTATGTCAAAGATTCGAGGAATTCTAATCCTTGTTAAAATATTAAAAATCCATCTTAAAATAAAATAGTAACTAAAAATTACCATGGCAAGCGCAGCCAAAAGCGTCGCATTATTATAAACATCCACGCTTTCCAAGTCTCCCAGTAAGAGTCCTGATTCATACATAACGACTGTAGCAATTACATTCACTATAATGAAGCTAAATAACCAAAGGTTATACTCTTTTTTATAACCAACCATTTCCGATGGTTTCTTATTATTGAACATCTTTTTTAACATATCGGGCAGGAATGCCAACAACAACGGAGTTTGGTTCAACGGATGTAAGCACTACGCTGTTAGCACCTACAACAGAGTTATCTCCAATAAAAATATCACCTAGTATCTTCGCTCCTGTCGAAAGAATAATATTGTTTCCGACAGAAGGTTGGGGTGCATCCTCAATTTCGGTATATTTTCCACCTAATGTAACTCCATTAAAAATTTTGCAATTTTCTCCGATCTTTACTTTCGACCCAATTACAATGTCATGGCCATGAACAATAAATAATCCTCCTCCAATTTTGGCACGACAACTAATATCGCTAGCAAAAAAGATTCTGATGAAATATTCAGTGATGATTCCTAAAAAACTTCCAATAATGGGGATTGTTCTGAAAAAAAAACCAAGCCTGAAAAAGAATACCAAGTGAAAAGAGTGTTCAAATAGTATTGTTCTAATAATCGGAAAAGGCTTAAAGACTTTCGAATACCGCTTTAAATCTCTCTTAAGTAAATTCAACATATTTAGTTAATAGCTTAGCATTTTTATTAGTTTATAGTTTTTTAAGAAATGAAAGAAACATTTAACGTGAAAAGTTCTTACCCATACACCAAAATACATAAAAAAAGTAAACCGGAAGTTTTTCAAATCTACTAACATCAGCATAAGACAAGCACTATTTATGAAAGCTTTCTTCTTGGGATATTTCGAAGCGAGATAAAGAAAAGTCTTACCCAGAGTAATTTTTGTAAAGTCCGATGTCGTCGCTATTCCTATTCCGAGCCTATACACACCATAAATATTATTATTAGTAAAAGCACCATAACTATTTTTTACTTGCTCTATATTCGCTAGGTAATCTAATACAGGGAATTTCGGCATTTCGAAGTTTAAGGACCCATTCCTATAAAATTTTGAGCTATTTGCACCTACAGTAATCAATGAAGCAATCATATCTGCCGTAATTTTGTCTGGAAATCGATCTGCGTCTATCCGATCTTCCTTCAATACACCATTTGGACTTAAAGACATCATTCTATGCCAGACAAGGTTACAATCAGGATGCTTTTCCATGAATGCATATTGGGCTTCTAATTTTCCGGGTAATGCATAATCATCACCATCCAAATGAGAAACGTATTTTCCTGCAGCCCTTTTATGTACATACAATAGATTTTCCCATGGACCTATATTTTTTTTATGAAGGAACACTTTTATATAAGAGTACCTTTTTGCATACTCCAGAAGAATTTCACGAGTTCTATCAGTTGAGCAATCATCACCGACGAGGATCTCAATTGGAAATTCTATTTGTTGATCAACGATACTTTGCAAGCATTGTCCGATAAAATTCTCCTGATTATAGCTCACTATACAAACAGATACTACTGGAACAGTCATGATTTTTTTAACGATTTTATATTAATATAACCTCTTAGTTTGTCAGATGATAGCATGCAAACGCATAAAACTGATAGTGCAATTAGGGAAAGCTCGAAAAAAGCTACAAACCTGTTCCCACTTATTGGAATAAAAAAATAGGCTAATAATGCAATCAAGATTCCAGGTACTAAAGGCTTTAATAAGTCATTCAGGTACCACAGCTTATTCAGATGAGGGTCAAATTTGTGATTAATAAAAGGGACGTAGATGAATAAATATGAAGCATTGACAAAGATCCATACATAGCCGGCTCCAAGTCCCCCGAACTTATTTACAACGAATATTAACGATGGAACTAAAAAGATAATAAAGCCGAGATTTCCATAAAGATGTAATGTTAAATTGCCTTTCGCATATTGTAAATAATAAGGAAAAGCAGCAAAGGCTAGAAATAAATTCCCAACAGCATATAATCTTAAGTAAGGAGCAACGTGTGCAACTAGGTCTGAACTTCCAGTCCAAGCATAAAGAAGTTGATTAGAGAAAAAAATCAATATGAGCGCAAGAGTACCGCAGATAATGGTTACCATTTGTGTGCATTGTCTATAAAGAGCAATCAATTCATTATGCTTACTTTCCGCCTCAAATCTCGTTAGTCTAGGCAGTATAGCAGAACTTATTGGACTTGCAATTAAGGAAATTCCACTTGCTAATTGAACCGCCAGTGCATAGTATCCAAATTCTGAAAGGGTAAGAAGCTTAGATAAAATTAGTTTGTCAGTCTGCGTGACTATCACCCAAACTGCACTCGTAAATGCTATTGTCATAGAAAAGCCCAACAATGCCTTAAGCGGAGTAGATTTAATATCTGCAGTTTGACTTTTAAGCGGTAGTAATTTGTGTGCGTATCTTATAATAAGTACAATTTCGATAATCCCTACTATCAGCTGATAACTAAAGAAGAACATAGGAGACTTATCCACATAAAGCAATACGATAAAGACCCCTAAAAATCTTAAAGCAGCTATTCCACTATTGAAAATACTTAACCAAACAAGTTTTTCGAACCCGGTCACAACTGCTTTATAAATGCTAGTTACCCACCTGATAGCCAAGATTGCCGCCATTAAAACCACGCAATAAACCAAGGTTCGGTGATCAATTAATTGAGTTTTCAACCATGATGAAGCAATAACATCAGATAGTCCAGCAATTACAATAAAAATTAAAAGTGATAACCCGATGAATATTTTTTTTAAGAAATGAAAAAAACGAAGTAAATCTGAACCACTTAACGCACCGCCATTATATCTCGAAATCTCGCGCGTAAGTGTAGGAGACATTCCAAGATCTAGCAACATTAGCCAAGATTGCATTAACATAAAAAAGGCAACTAACCCATAAGCTTCTGCTCCCATGATAGCTATTAACTTTGGCAGGGTTAAAATGCTTACAGTAATGGTAAAAATTTGACTTGAATAATTCGCGACAATATTTCGCTTAAGTGACGGAGTAGGCATTTCGGTTACTTATCTCTAAATTAGGAATGAAAGTATCAATGTGGTAAACGGCGCGCTCAACGAGTACAGTGTTATTGTCGGAAACAACTATTCGATTATCACTAAACCAGTAAAACAGCTGAATTAGCATTGGAATCTGTAAATCCAATACCTGATTATAATGTGTAAAATGAGCCGATGGAAAAATCGATTGCATAATTACAGGGCCGGTATCAATTCCAGCGTCTACGAAATGTGCCGTGTTCCCAAGAAGAAACGTCTTGTCTTTTAAAGCCTGGTCGATTGCTAATAATCCTTTATGGGAGGGAAGAAGTGAAGGATGAAAGTTAACAATTCGATTTGGAAACTTTTTAAGAATATCCCCCTTAATTATCGAGTCACAGTAGATGAAAAGGTAGTTAGTTGTTCGCTGCTCCATTATTGAGCATACGAAATCAGAACTATAAAGGTTTTTGGACTTAATGTTCGATAAACTTAAATAGATGAACTTAATTGATAAAGAATTACATAAGTGCTCTAATTCTCCATCATCTAAATTATCTGTTACTACAAAATCAATTTTTTCTACAATTTCCAGGTGTTGCAGTTCTACAACTTTTAAAAACTTTTTAAGTCGTGTAGCAGTTCTTGAAACATAAAACCCAATTTTCATATTTTTAACTAAAAAAATCACTTATTAAATCACAGATGATTTGTATATCCTCCCTTTCTGTGTCTTGATGAACCGGTAGATTTAAGATATCGGAAGCTATTTCATGAGAAATAGGAAATTCTCTAGACTGAATTTCAGCAATCATTCTATAATACAAAGCTGTAGTTGGCGCACCACGCTCCATAAGGAAAAAATAAAGGCCCTCACGGTCACCGTTTTTAATTCTAATTGGAAACGATTGAGGTATATCGCTTTCTAATAAGTGATATAATACTGTAATGTGTGAGTTATTTTTTATCAAATTATAATAAGTGACGTAATTCAACCTTCGCTTTTCTGATATTGCCTCCAGATCTGACTTTGCAAAATGTTCCAAATCATCATAGGACATCTTATTTGAGTCCAAAAGTGGTGCAAGGGTAACAACTTTTGAGTGATTAACTAAAATTCCTCCTGCCTTAGTCGATAAATATTTGTGCAATGAATAAAAGCTAAAATCACAATAATTACCTACTGATGGTTCCCTTCTGTATAATTGGAAAGCGTGTGCACAATCTTCTATCAACAATGCATTATTCTCATGGCAAAGAGCGCTTATCTCAAACATGTTATTTCTGCAAAATCCAAAATAATGAATGACCAGCACACACGAAAATTTTCGAGTCTTTAATAATCGCAAAAAATCTTCCCTATCTATAGTAAGATCTTCATTTAATTTATAAAATTCCGCAGCAACATTTTGAGACTTAACGGGATCGAACACTCCAGATCCCTCACGATCTGTATGGCCAATATAGGAAGGCATGAGTACACATGACATCGGATTAAGCTTTTTAAAGCTAAATAGAACATGCTCCCATGCCGCCCTAGCATTTTTCGTGAACAACATGTCTTTTACAAACAACGTTTTGTTTTCCGCAGATTTTAAAATCATATTATTTCGTTAAAGTAATATCGTCTATTATCAAGTTAATATTATCTACATTATTAAACATCATCAAATCGATTATAGATAGACCGTTCTCAAACGACGTCCTCATTTGACTATATTTTTGCATGTTGTTTGATAGAAAAATCAAATCTACTCCGTGATCATGGTATTTTTCTCTATTAAAAAAGTCCATGCCTCCTGGGGGGTTTATATATGTCTCGAATCCCATGGCTAAAGAGATATTTAAAGCCCACTCGTCAGGCGCCTGCACGTCTTCAATTTGCAAGTCCAGGTTGGAGAAAGTTGCTATGTCAAGGTCTATATTCAGATATTTACAAGTAGTTTTTAAAATATGTTCATTTAATTCAACAATACTTTCTGTCTGTATAGATAAGGCAGAGTCAATCACTTCCATACACTGAGAATAGTATGGCGAACGTTTCTTGTAGTGTGTCAGTTGTGCTTTTAACTTGTCTCGCCAAGGCTCTGAATTTCGAATTTCAATGTCCTTTATTTGAGCCTCGCGAGGATGCTTAAGCAAAGGTACCTGAATATATTGCCAACCTTCAATAGGTTTAAGTATTCTATTTCGGTCAATCCATCCGTGTCTGATAAATTGCACTTTATCAAAAATTAGAAATTTTTGGGAATGTTTTATTAAACTGTAATATCCCACGTATGGAAAAAAATAGGGTTGCATAATTGCTATCTTCAAAACTCAGTAATTAAGTGATCTTAATAGAATTCGACAAATAAAATCAACATCTTCTTTCCTTAGGCCATAGAAAAGTGGTAGGCACAAAACTTTCTTAGCGATCGCTTCGCTATTACTGCATACCTGATAATCAATATACTTGAGTGTATTAAGCGAGGGATAAAAGTAACGCCTTGGATATATGTAATTTTTATTCAACGCAGATACACATTTCAGTAGTACTTCTTCTGATTCAAAGACCACAGGATAATAAGCGTAATTAAAATCCGCTCCAGTAGTGATACAAACTGTTTGGAGCCGATTCTTTAAGTAATTATTATAAAACGATGTTAGTTCCTTTCGGCTTGCTAAAATCTCAGTAACCATTCGGAGGTTGCAAATACCCATAGCAGCATGAAATTCTGAATTTTTTCCATTGATCCCTATGCACTCGAAATCTTCAGGTCCATCATGACCAAAATTTCTCATGTGAGCCATTTTTTTTAGCAAAGCAGGATTAGTGGTAAAAACAGCCCCCCCCTCTATGGTATGAAATAGCTTTGTTGCATGGAAACTTGTCGTACTCACATCACCGTAAGAAAACACTGATTTGCCATCGTATTTAGTGCCAAAACAATGTGCGGCATCATAGATTACTTTCAGATTATATTTTTCAGCAATTTTAGCGATTGCTTCAATATCACATGGGTTACCAAATACATGCGTAGCGAGGATAGCGGTTGTTTTATCAGTAATAGCCTCCTCAATAATCTTAGGATTAATATTGAAGGTTGATGCGTCAACATCTACAAATACTGGCTTATATCCTTCCCAAACGATACTTGAAGTTGTAGCAACATAAGAAAACGGCGTTGTTATAATCTCGGACCCTACATTTAATTCAAGTGCTTTAAGAGCGATTTGAATTGCGATTGTTCCATTATTTAAATACAGCAAATGATCTAAATTAAGATAACCTTTTAAGTTCATCTCCAGCTCATTAACTAATGGGCCGTTATTCGTAAGCCAGTTTCGTTCCCAAATCCCCTTTAGAATATCGATATATTCATCAATGTTAGGGAGATTTGGTTTAGTCACATTAATCATATTATCTCTTTATAAATGATTGATTATTTTTATACCAGTTGTATGTCTCAATTAGACCCTGTTCAAACCTTACTTTCGGACAATATCCGATCAAATTTTTTGCTTTAGAAATATCTGCTAAACTATCTCTTACATCACCTTGTCTACTAGCTTTATAAATAGGTTGCAGTGTTTTATTCTCAATCTTCTTTAAGATTTCAAACATCACATTTAATGAAGTCCTATCTCCTACTGCGACATTAAAAACTTGGTTTGATGCACCGCTATTATCTGTAAGCATTGCTTTAACGTTAGCTTGTACTGCGTTATCAACATATGTAAAATCTCTGGTTTGCTCACCATCTCCATTTATAAATGGAGATTTATCATCTAAAAGGGCTTGGACAAACAATGGTATTACCGCTGCATATGCTCCATTAGGATCTTGTTTTGGCCCAAATACGTTAAAGTACCTTAAACCAATTGTATCTATTCCATAGTTTAAAGCGAAAACATGTGCATATAATTCATTAACATACTTAGTGACAGCATATGGTGACATGGGGTTACCGATTACATTTTCAACTTTTGGCATTATTTTGCTGTCTCCGTAAGTGGAAGAAGACGCAGCGTATACCATTCGTTTTACATTGCTATTCTTCACCGCAAGCAACATATTTAAGAACCCTGTAATATTTACTTCATTAGTTGCTAATGGATCATTGATGGAGCGTGGAACTGAGCCCAATGCCGCCTGATGTGAAACAAAGTCAATATCAATACAAGCGCTTTCGCAGATATTTTTATCTCTAATATCTCCCTCTAACAATTCAAATGCTGGATTTGAACTAAATTCCTCAATGTTTTTTCTATGACCATTGCTGAAATTGTCCAGAACTCTAACCTTTTTAGCTCCGTTATTGAGCAGAAATTTTACCAAATTAGAGCCAATAAATCCAGCTCCACCAGTTATTAAGAATGAGTTCTCCCCAATTTTTCTTTCATCAGTTGTCATGTTATAATCTTTTATCAATTAAAGTCTTAGGTAGTACTCCCTTTACGTCGAAAATTACACAATTTTCCTTCTTAAGATTCTCTATATTCATCGTCATGAATTCTTGATGAGCGACAGCTAGAATAATTCCGTCATAGTCTGTGTGACTAGATTCGACTAAGTGATTAATTATTTCTAAACCATATTCGTGTTTTACGCTATCCTTACTCGCCCATGGGTCAAAAATAGTTATATCCAAATGGTATTTTTGAAGCTCTTTTACAATGTCAACAACTTTAGTATTTCTCACATCAGGACAATTCTCTTTAAATGTGAATCCCATAATTAAAATATTAGCTTTCGCAACATTTATCTGTTTTTTAACGAGCAATTTAACAGTTTCGTCAGCTACATATGCTCCAATACTATCATTCAGCCTTCTACCTGCCAAAATAATTTCAGGGTGATATCCAACCTCCTGAGCTTTCTGCGCTAAATAATAGGGATCAACACCAATACAATGCCCTCCAACCAACCCAGGACTGAATTTCAAAAAGTTCCATTTTGTTCCGGCAGCCTCCAAAACTTCCTTTGTGTCTATACCTAATAGATTAAAGATTTTGGATAGTTCGTTGACAAATGCAATGTTGATATCCCTTTGAGAATTCTCGATTACTTTAGCAGCCTCAGCAACTTTAATACATGAAGCCTTGAACGTTCCAGCAGTTATAATCGAAGCATATAAATCGTTAACAATTTCAGCTATCTCTGGCGTAGACCCCGACGTAACCTTAAGAATTTTCGACACAGTATGCTCCTTATCTCCAGGGTTGATCCGCTCTGGTGAATAACCGCAGAAGAAATCAATGTTATATTTTAAATTTGATACTTCTTCTAAAACTGGAACGCACTCCTCTTCTGTAGCACCAGGATAGACCGTTGATTCGTAAATAACGATATCACCTTTCTTCAAAACACGGGCGACGGTTTCGCTGGCTTTTCTTAAGGGGGTCAGATCAGGTTTATTATACTTATCTACAGGAGTCGGAACAGTTATGATAAATACATTACACTTCTCCAACTGGGATTCCAAATAACTGAAACTAAGATTGAATGAATCCCGAATGTTAAAAGCTGTTATTTCCAACGTTCGATCCTCATGGTTTTTTAATTCAGCGATCCTATTTCTATCAATATCAAAGCCTAATGTTTCATATTTTTTTCCAAATTCTACAGCTAAAGGTAAGCCAACGTAACCTAAGCCAATAATTCCAATTTTATGATCAATCATTTAATGAATATTTTTTATAAAGTTTTCTTGCGGTTAAAAAAATAATTGAAATCATTGTCATCAGAAAGCCGCCAAGCACTAGCCCTTTCATTCTTCCTATTTTTTCAATTGTCAATGGATAAATTGGCTGGTCAACAACCTGTATCAAAGGTGCTTCCTTAAGAAGTGAAATTTTACTCATTTCTAGATTTTTCACTAGTTCACCTACTACCGCTTTATTAGTCTCTGCCGAGTATTGGGATCTTTGAGCTGGCGCAAGTCGCTTAATTTGCTTCGTAGGATTTAGATTTGGTGTAGCGTCTGCAATAGCAACGGCGAAATATATTGCGTCATTCATTACATTTCGTACTGAATCAGTTTTTTTTTGTAAAATGCTTATATTTTCTAATGATTTTTTGGTTTTAGTCTGAACATAAAATTCATTTACATTTCGAACTAAGATATCATTGAATGCCTTAGAAAAAAGTTCATCACTTGATCTTACATCAACTCTTATGATGCTTACTTTCTTGTCCGGCTTACTTACCAAAAGATAGTTTCTCCTAATATTATCAACAATTTCACTCAAGACGCTATCTCTGGTTCTTTGAAAAATATTACCGAATTCAGATGTCCGAAAGTTAAGGCCGTCATCTGAGAATTTAAGTTTTGACAATTGAGGATTATTATTCCAACTTTCTCTTAGCCCATATACGTTAATGTAACGATTGACAAGCAATTCTCCTTTTTCTCCGTCTAACTTGCTTAGTAGAGTCTTCTCAATCATGCTTCTTGATTTATATAGCTCTAGAATATTATCTCCTTGGAAAATTCCACCCCCTCTAGCTCCTAAATCAAGGCCCGCAAACGAAGCCAAACCAGCTATTGAACCTAACCCACCTCCTTCTTTATCATCTTCTAATACAAAAGTTGTTGTAGCAATATAAATCGGCTTCTTAATATACGAGTAAGTAAAGCCAAGACCAGCTCCAAGTATCCCAAATCCAAAGACAAACACCCAATGTGAAAGTATATAACGCCTCCATCTACGAATCCTAAGGATCAAATCTTTTACAGAAATTTCATCAGGATTTTCCGGATTCCTTTCTTCCACTTTCAAATTAATTTCCATATTATAATCCAGCCTATCGGAGTAAAGAAACAACTATCGCCGCCAAAGAAGCAACAGCAGTACCGATTCCAATCCAGCCCTGCACTGTCAAAGGTTCTCTCTCAGCCTTTTTAGGCACCAAAATTTCTGCACCTGGCAGCACTTTTGGATAGTTATTAAAAAACAGAAATTTACTTGCTGCCTGTACAGAACCATTGGCATATCTTATATGCGCCCCCTTTTTATAAGCGTTGAAAGTAAATCCTCCAGCTCCGTTTACATATTGCTTGAATGTTTTACGTGGAGAAAAAACTATACTATTTGGGCTTAATACTTCCCCTGTAACTTTCACAGTCTGCAATTGTTTTGGCACTCTTAGCACATCACCTTCTTCAACTAATAGATCGTAACGACTTCCTGGTTTCTTTAGTATTCGTTCCAAATCAATTCCAACTAAATCTGAAGTAATTATCTTCTGGTTAATCTCAGAGGTCAGTGTATCCTTGGCGCCACTTTGTTGTAGCCTCTTAAGATTAAGTAATTTCCTTTCCTCCTCTTCCTTAATGTCAATAGCATTCTTATCAGTTACATTCGTGACCGCAGGTCCAGGCCTTTTCAACGAAGCACCTTCAGTATAAGCAGAAGGTGTCAAACCACCCGCTCTCTTAACCAAATCAGACAGCCTCTCGTTTTTCGAAGTAATAGTATAAACACCCGGGTACAATACTTCACCCTCAACCTTAACCTGGCGTTGAACTTCATATCCGGTAGCATTCCTAATAGATACAATATCGAAAGGTCGAAGCTTAAAGGTATCTCCTTGCAACTTTAAGTTTTGATCAACATTCACAGTAAATAACTCAGCTGTTTTTGCTGACTTAGATAAGGCATCACTATTTCGAATCCTTCTTGAAATCTCAATACGGTTTGGAGTAGCTCCTTCTTTAAATCCACCAGCCATCTGAATCAAATCTTCCAGGCTCATACTCTCACCGTATTCAAAAGTTCCAGGCTGGCGAACTTCGCCCTGGATACTAACTTTATACTCATCCCTCAAATCAAATAACGAAGAGATAGTAACTCTGTCCTCTCGCTGCAAAGCAATATCTGCATCAGTGCCAGCAATAATCTTCGCAACATCGAATGAAATTAACGACGGTGTATTATCCGCATTTAATCTATTTATATAACCTCTATTAAGGAACGCATCTTCAGTTAATCCCTCAGCCTTTGAAATCAGTCCCTTAAGTGTTAGGCCTTTCTCCAATTCAAACTCACCTGGTCTAAATAATGCTCCCGATATAGATACACGATTCGCAAATCTATCTAAGATTTTTTCTACAACGTATTTATCACCATTTAATGGACCATAAATATTAAAGCTTTCCGCAGGCACATCTGTTATACTTCTTTCTTTATTGGTATTCTGTAAAACTTTGATTTGTGCAGTATAAGCCTGATTGCTAAAACCACCCCCGAAGCGAATAACATCAGCCAGATTCTCGCCAGCGACAACCTCAAACAAAGCAGGTCTTTTAACTTCTCCAGCTATTTCAACTCTACTTTGATACACAGGAATGTTAATTACATCTTGATCTTGCAAGCGGATATTTCCTCGTTGAATTCCATTCAATAACAAGTCGTATACATCAATTGTAGATACTACCTTATTATTTCTGATCACCTGAATCTTACGAAATGAACCATTCGAGTTTGGTCCCCCCGAAGCATCCAAAGCATTGAAAACACTTGACAGTGAAGATAAAGTATAAGAACCTGGCTTAATCACCTCTCCCAATATGGTCACTTTAATACTTCTTATATTACCTAAATTAACAGAAATACTTGTTCTTCCATTACCAACTGAGGGATAAGTGGAAGCTAAACTTGTTTTAATCTTCGAAGTTGCTTGTTCAATGGACAAGCCGCTTACGGAGACCGGACCAACATATTGTAAACGTATTGTTCCATCTGGACTAACCTTCAAGTCATAATTAACATCATTATCACCACTTAAGTCAATTAGAAGCTGATCATCAGGGCCAATTATATATCCTCTTGGCGTTGCCATTCTAAGATTAGGCTCAAACGAAAGGTTACCTTTAGAGAAAAGTTCCGACCCAAATATCTTGGGTCTCAAATCGCCCAGAACATCAACCTTAATAGTCGAATCCCTTTGTATATTTCTCGCAGCCGAAGTTCTACCATTTGATTGCACTTCAGTATCCTTAGAGTTAATTGTTCCTGATCCGGCCCGAATTTTTGCTACCCTCGCTCTCAGTTTAGTAATCTCCTCCGCCTTCATCCCTTGAGCCGCAGCCATCTGCTCCAACTGAGCATCATTATAGCCAACAGATTCAGCACGTTGCATCATTTCTCTGATTTTAGCATCAGAAAGTTCATCAACCTTAACATCTGCGTAATTGGTTTGAGAAAATGCAACCTGAGTAGACAAAAGGAAAATAAAAAACAGAAAGCCTGTTAATGCTTTTTTAAGTTTCATAAGAAGGTTTAGAGGCATAAAGTTATTCAAAATAATTGAGTGTTTTAAAACCACTTAACTTTAGATGCTCATCCTTCTTCATCAAATTCAAATCTGCAGTAACCATATCCTGAACTAACGCAGCTAAATCATATTTTGGTATCCAGCCAAGTTTAGTATTTGCCTTAGTAGGATCTCCTAAAAGTAACTCAACTTCCGTCGGACGAAAATATTTCTCGTCGACCTGAACTACTACAGTCCCGGGCTTCAAATGTTCATCGTTGAGACCCAAACTCAAAACAAGTTCCTGATCTACATCTATAATCACACCGCGCTCATACTGGTCTTTGCCACTAAATTCTACTTCAATCCCTAATAACGAAAAACTCATCTTCACAAATTCGCGCACTGTCGTCGTAACACCAGTTGCAATCACAAAGTCTTCAGGTACATCTTGCTGCAAGATCAGCCACATCGCTTCAATGTAATCTTTTGCATGTCCCCAATCCCGCTGTGCGGAAAGATTTCCCAAATAAAGGCAATTTTGTAAACCCAAAACAATCTTACAAGCTGCACGAGTGATCTTACGGGTAACAAATGTTTCCCCTCTTAATGGACTCTCATGATTAAATAAGATACCATTACACGCAAACATACCGTAAGCCTCCCGATAATTCACAGTGATCCAATAGGCATACATTTTAGCAACCGCGTAGGGTGATCGAGGATAAAAAGGAGTAGTTTCACTTTGAGGGACTTCCTGTACTAATCCGTAGAGTTCTGAAGTCGAAGCCTGGTAAATTCTGGTCTTTTTCTCCAAGCCCAATATTCTTAATGCTTCTAATAATCTTAGGGTACCAATACCGTCTGCATTCGCAGTATATTCTGGCATTTCAAAACTTACCTGCACATGGCTCATCGCGGCAAGATTATAAATTTCGTCTGGCTGAGTTTCCTGAATAATACGGATTAGATTAGTTGAGTCGGTCAGGTCTCCAAAATGAAGTTTAAAATTCACACCGTTCTCATGCTGATCCTGATAAAGGTGATCGATCCGATCAGTATTGAAAAGTGAGGAGCGTCTTTTCAAACCATGAACAAAATAACCCTTTTTCAATAAGAACTCAGCTAAATAGGCCCCGTCTTGCCCGGTAACTCCAGTTATTAATGCAACTTTCATTTGGTATGATTAAAAATCTATGGCCGCAAACATACGAATTTTACAATTAATGAATGGGAAATGCCAGAACTAGTTACTTCCTAAATGAATTTGAAGTCCAACGGAAACAGGATTAAAAAGAAACTCTGATTTATAAAATTTATTTAATGTCCTTGTATTATTAACATCTTGAGTGACCATTTCCTGTCTTTCATAAGAATAAAAGTAATCTAAATTGGCCTCAGCAAAAAACGAAAGTTGATTAATAATATTTACTTTAAAACCTAAAAATGGCGCTAAAATCATTCCTGTTTTTGTAGCTTCTATATCTGAGGCAGGACCACTAACTGTTCCCTTCGACACCATAGCTTTGAGTTCATTATTATTTTGTATTACCCCGCTAAATCTATTAGAACGGTAACCAAGATCTATCCCAAAGTAAGGCTGAACTCTCGAGTAATTAAAATTCTTTTCAAAACCAATTTTAAAAGAGTAGTCAATAAGCTCCCCGTCGGCAGCCTCACAAGTTTCACAGTTGTTATAAAAGCTTTTAGATTTATTGTAATAGGTCCCGTTTAAACGGTAACTAATCTGATTGTCGTTAAATTTAAACATCACCCCATTAAAAGGAGCTTCCACTAAATTATAAGAATCTGATTCATTTAACACCTTCGGCATTTGCATCAAGGTATAACCCCTTGCTGCAATGGAATAATTATTATTACCGCTCATTTGAGAAAATGCCGTAGATGTTATTGCACAAAAAAATGCGAGAAATAAAGATCTCTTCATAAATTTATATTGGTAAGAATTACTTTGAAAGCGTTATCCCTGTGCAAATATATATATATGTAAACTTTTCAATATCTACTTTTCTCTTTTTTTCCAATCCAGACATAGCGATTCGTAGTGCATTTAGGGCACCAGTAAATTCTTATCGGCAAGAAACCTAATAAATGCTTAAGAACAAATCCCCTTGGCACTTGATAATGAAAATCGGTATTGCACTTACCACATTTATAATCTTGGTAACTCATTAATTTCTTAGGCCCTAGTTTAAAATCGCAAATTTTGTATAATGTACTAAACGGAAACTGATATTCTGTAAAGTTGTACCTACGTCAAAAAATAAGCCATGGATTCTAATAAAATGAAAATCAACAAAATAAACTAGCAAATATTTATGGCTCAGCATATTAAACTGAAAATAGCTGACTTCACATGTTCAAAGTCGCGCCAGATTATTTTCAAGATTCATATTGAGAAATAATACAAAACTATGATGACTATACGTTTAGGAGGAAAGTAGTTTGGCTTACATACTAGTCTGAAAGAAAGCAATGCAAAAGTGGAACAAATGAGTAGCAAGTCCAATTTTAAAGCGGCCAGATTGGACTTGCATTGCTTTTACATTGGACTTGTATTGGACTTGCCCAAATTACAACCTTAACTCTGTCCTATCCTAAATTGGTTATACAGGTTGTCCGATAGCTTTTTTAGGAACCGACTTAGCACCTTATCTTAAGCAACATTTTTCCTAGCTTTGCTTATCGCTCCAGAACTTAATTCTACTATCATGACTTATTCTGAAAAACTAGAACAGATCCGCAAGCAAATGAAAGCTGACCATGTTTCAGCATACATCATTCCGTCTGCGGATCCACACATGAGTGAATATCTTCCTCAACATTATAAATGCATTCCTTTCCTATCTGGATTTACAGGCTCTGCCGGCACCTTGGTAATAACTGAAAATTCCGCTGGTCTATGGACCGACTTCAGGTATTTTGAACAGGCTACAGAACAGTTGCAAAACAGCGGTTTCGAATTAGTTAAACAACAAGTACAACATGCTCCTGAATATATTCAATGGCTAACACACAAGTTTCCTGCGGGTGCAACTATCGGAAGCAATGAAAAGCTGGTATCAGTATTATTAGGAGAGCAGTTTACTCTTGAGTTTTCATTAAAAGGAATCAACTTAATTGATAAAGATTATATAAATCCAATCTGGAAGGATCGCCCTGCCCTTCCTCAAGAGAAAGCTTTCTTAATAGCAGAAGAATTTACGGGTCAATCTGTTGCAGAAAAGATTGCGGCAGTTAGGACTCACTTGGAAAAATCAGGCACCACAACGCACCTCGTTTCCTCTTTAGACGATATTGCCTGGCTATTTAACATCCGCGGTAAGGATGTAAATTATAATCCTGTCGTATTGGGTTTTGCTCTAATAGATCAGGATCATGCAAAGTTATTTATAGACGAAGAAAAGCTTAACAGCGAAGAAAAAGAGCAGCTTTTACATAGTGGTGTTGAGGTTTTAGACTATTCAGAAATCGAAGCTGCCATTGCAAGCACAAATAAAAACAGCATCATACTGATTGACCCTAAAAGGACCTGCTTTGCCTACGCTAAATTGCTCCCAGTGACTGCAAGAATCGCTAAAGAGACAAATCCTTCTACAAATTTTAAATCAGTAAAAAACGAAACTGAGCTCAATAATACCAGAGCAGCCATGCTTAAGGATGGGTTGGCAATTACCCGCTTTCTTAAATGGCTTTCAGAAAATATTGGGAAAATACTTATCACAGAGCTTTCAGCGGCAGAGCAGCTTAGAAAATACAGATCTGAACAGGAAGGCTTCATCGGAGATAGTTTTACAACCATCAGTGCTTATAAAGCACATGGCGCATTGCCACACTATGGTGCATCTGAGGAAAGCAATTCGGAAGTCAAAGCAGAAGGCTTATTTCTAGTCGACTCAGGAGGCCAGTATTTTTATGGCACCACGGATATCACCAGGACAATTCCAATGGGTGAAAATTCAGAAGAAGAATCAATTGATTATACCCTGGTTCTAAAAGGAATGATTGATGGTTGTAAATTGCGTTTCCCCAAAGGAACCTGCGGTTATCAAATCGATGCCATTACAAGAAAGCCCTTATGGGATCATGCTTTGAACTATGGTCATGGAACAGGTCATGGAGTAGGTTACTTCTTAAATGTTCATGAAGGTCCGCAGGTTTTCAATCCAACCCCTACTCTTGTTGCTATCGAAGTCGGGATGATCACCTCAGTGGAACCAGGCATTTACCGCCCGGGAAAACATGGAATCAGAATAGAAAATCTAGTCAATACGGTGAGAGACGTAAATAACGAATTTAATGAGTTTTACGCTTTTGAATGTTTAACCATTGCACCTATCAGCACTAAAATAGTTAAAAAAGAGCTTCTGGAAAACGGACAGGTCAGCTGGCTTAATGAATATAACCAATTGGTTTTTGATAAGCTGAGCCCATTGCTTTCCTTAGATGAACAAGAGTGGTTAAGTGCAGAGACAAAGGCTATTTAATAGCCCTGTCCAAGTGCACATAACCGCCGTCAATGTAAACAAACTGACCTGTTGTATGGCTTGACTTTTCTGATAATAGGAATACCACTGCATTTGCAATTTCTTCTGCAGTAGTCATTCTTTTACCCAAAGGAATTTTTGAAATGATGTCTGCCAGCTTTTCTTTTGAATTTGGAATGGAGTTAATCCAGGTCTGGTACAGCGGAGTAAAACATTCTGCAACAATTACTGCATTTACGCGGATTCCATGGGGTAATAGCTCGACTGCCCATTCCCTGGTAAGCGCATTTCTTGCACCATTTGATGCCGCATAAGCAGATGTTCCACCTTGCCCAGTATCTGCAACCTTAGATCCAATGTTTACAATTGAGCCCTTTGACTTAATAAGTTCGGGTAACGCCTTCTGAGCCATAAGGTAATAATGAATGACGTTTTTATGCAGACTGGAAACAAAACCCTCGTAAGTCCCATTTTTCAGCCCCACACCATCATTTACTCCAGCATTATTCACTAAGCCGTCAATTCTTCCAAACTTCGCTAGAACCGCTACGATTGCTTGCTCTGAAGCGTTGGGGTCAGATAATTCTGCCACGACCTGGTAAGCCTGTCCCCCTTCAGCAACAATTTTATCCACTACTTTTAAATTGTCGGCTTTATTTCTTCCAATCACAACAGGTATTGCTCCTTCTCTGGCTAGGACATTAACAATCCCTTCTCCAATACCTTTAGCACCACCGGTAACGATGATCACCTTATCTTTTAATTGCAAATCCATAGACTGCTTAGTTTAAATTGTAAAAATCTATTGCGTTATCAGCCCAAAAAAGGGATTGTTCATCTGCTGTTAGCTTAGATACATAGTTTTGGGCGATAGAAACTACATCCTTGTATTCCCCTGCAACCATGCAAACTGGCCAGTCTGAACCGAACATGAGTTTTTTTGCACCAAAGGTTTCATATATAACGTCAAGATAAGGATCAAAATCTTCGGGCTTCCAGCTCGTCCAATTGGCTTCAGTAACCATTCCCGAAACTTTGCAGAATAAATTGTCGAAACTTTTTAGGCCTCTGACACCCGCCGCCCACTCGTTAATATTTCTTGCTTTAATGTCCGGTTTAGCAATATGATCAATCACGAATCGCTGATCAGGGAATTGACCTAGAAAGTCCGGAATATATTCCAGCTGATCAGGGTAAATCAAAATGTCGTAACTAAAATTGTGTTTTGCTAATGCTTGAACCCCACTTAAAAAAGCAGGCTTTAGCATTAATGCGCGATCCTGTTCTCCTTGGAGAATGTGTCTGAAGCCTTTGAGTTTATGATGACGGCTTAGTTCCATTAATTGTTCTTCAATATTGGTAGCCTGTAAATCTACCCAACCAACAACACCTTTAATGAAATCATGATTGCCAGCATTGTCCAATTGGAAAATGTTTTCTTCGAGACTTTGATTCACCTGTACGACAACACATCCATCGATTGTAGATTCCTTTAAAATCGGGGCAAGGTCATCTGGCATGAAATCACGACGAAGGATAGACATGTCTTCCGTAATCCAGTCAGACATGCCATCATTGTATTTCCAGAAGTGTTGATGTGAATCAATCTTTAACATAACTCTTAACGTATTGTTTAGAGGTCCCAAGTCCATCAATGCCCAGTTCTACCACATCACCTTCTTTAAGATAGATGGGAGGTTTGAAACCTAATCCAACTCCCGCAGGAGTCCCCGTGGAAATGACATCACCAGGAAGCAAAGTCATAAATTGACTAACATAAGCGATTACGAATGGCACATTAAATATGAAGTTGGATGTATTTCCATCCTGCATTGTTTTTCCATTCAAGGTTAACCATAAACGCAGGTTATCTACCTCTCCAATCTCATCGGGAGTAGCTAGAAATGGGCCTAGTGGCGCAAAAGTATCACAACCCTTTCCTTTGTCCCAAGTTCCATTTCTTTCCATCTGGAATTCACGTTCTGAAACATCATTGTGCAATACATACCCGGCCACATAGTCGAGGGCATCTGCTTCTTCTATGTAACTTGCCTTTTTTCCAATAACTACTGCTAACTCCACTTCCCAGTCTGTTTTTACAGAATTTTTTGGAATAACAATATTGTCAAACGGGCCTGTTAAGGCTGTTGTAGACTTCATGAATACTACTGGCTCAGGGGGCATTGCTGCACCTGTTTCTTTAGCATGATCAGCATAATTTAATCCGATACAAACGATTTTTGAAGGTCTTGCAATTGGCGAACCTAATCTTGTGTCTGCCGAAATCGTTGGTAACGTACCCTCATTGTTTTTTAAAAAGCTTTCCAGGCGATTTAAGCCATCATTCTGAAAGAACTGCTCATTGTAATCCTCGCCGAATGCGGAGGTGTCATACCAGAGATCGTTAATAATTACCCCTGTCTTTTCCTGATCTGCCGATCCCCATCTTATTAATTTCATTGCCTTAGTTATTTATTTTTACAAATCCTCCGTCTACCGGATAATCATTACCTGTGATAAAACTAGCTTCTTCAGAACATAAATACAAAGCCATAGTAGCCACTTCATTCGGCTCGCCCATGCGGCCGATTGGCTGACTCTTTGAAAGCTTTTCAAAAATTTCCGCTTCTTGTCCAGCGTAGTTTTTTGCGATAAACCCATCTACGAAAGGCGTATGCACCCTTGCAGGAGAAATGCTGTTACACCGGATATTGTCTGCCATATAATCTCTAGCCACTGACAAGGTCATGGCCGCGATAGCTCCTTTGCTCATGGAATAAGCAAAACGATCAGTAATGCCCACCAATGAAGCTATAGATGCCATGTTCAAAACTACCCCTCCGCCCTTTTTTTTCATCAATGGAATTGCAGCGAATAAACAATTGTAAGCGCCTTTGACATTTACATCAAAAACTCTGATGAAATCAGCTTCGCTGGTTGTGTGGGCTTTTCCAATATGAGCGATACCTGCATTATTCACAAGGATATCAATATTATCAATCGCATTAAACACGCTCAAGACTTTTTCCTGACTAGTAACATCGCAAGCATGGATATTTGCGGTTCCGTCCAGGCTATTAATTTCTAAAATGGTTCCCTGGGCTGCGGCTTCGTTAACTTCTATTACATGTACGTGAGCGCCTTGCTTTGCAAAAAGTACGGCAATTGCTCTACCTATTCCACTTCCGGCGCCAGTGATAACGGCAGATTTTCCTTTTAAACTAAACATATATCTGAATTATAATGAAACTCCTCTTTTCCATGGAATAAAATCATCTTGGTTTAACTGAACCGCTTTAGGAATTACTTCTCCGCTCGCGGCAAGAATGCAATATTCTAAAATCTCTGCACCCATTTCTTCAATGGTTTTTTCTCCACGGATGATCGCTCCTGCATCGATGTCAATAATGTCACCCATTCTATTGGCCAACGAAGTGTTAGTAGCAATTTTAATTACCGGACAAACGGGATTACCCGTGGGTGTGCCCAGTCCTGTAGTGAAAAGGATCAATGTGGCACCACTCGCAGCTTTCCCTGTGGTAGCTTCCACATCATTACCGGGCGTACAAACCAGGCTCAAACCAGCTTTAGTAACGGGTTCCGTATAATCAAGCACATCGACTACCGGTGAAGTGCCTGCCTTTTTAGCGGCACCAGTACTTTTGATGGCGTCCGTAATCAGGCCATCTTTAATATTTCCCGGTGAGGGGTTCATGTGAAATCCTGAACCTACTGCATGCGCCTGGGCATCATATTCCCGCATCAAACGGATAAATTTCTCCGCTGTAGGCTGGTCAACGCATCTGTCTATGATATTTTGTTCCGCACCACACAATTCTGGAAACTCAGCCAGCAGCACTTTAGCGCCTAGCGCTACCAATAGGTCTGAGGTATAGCCAACAGCGGGATTTGCAGATATTCCACTGAAGCCATCGCTACCCCCACATTTCACTCCAACACACAGTTTGCTCAGGGGTGCGGGACTGCGCTCGATCTTATTGATCTCTTTTAGTTCGACAAAAGTTTTCAGTATCGCATCTTTTATGAGCTGATCTTCACTCTGACTCTGTTGTTGCTCAAAAACCAATACCTTCTTTTTGAATAGTGGGTTTCTTGCGAAAATATCATTTAGAAAACTACCTGTCTGTAGATGCTGACAACCGAGACTGAGTACAGTAATTCCTGCAACATTAGGATGATCCGCATAAGCGGCAAGCAAGTTACTTAACAAAGACGAATCCTGCCTGGTTCCACCACACCCACCCTGATGGTTTAGAAACTTGATACCATCAACGTTTTTAAACACCCTTTTCGTAGGTTTGCCCGCAAAAGCGATCTCATCAATCTCAAAGGTAGAAATGTCCTTCCCCTGTAAACTCGCATCCAACAATTGCTCCGTAAATTGCTTGTATTTATCCGTTACATTGTAGCCCAGTGTATTGTGTAACGCTTCCCTGATAACATCCAAGTTTCTGTTCTCGCAGAAAACGGTAGGTACAAAAAGCCAATAGTTTGCTGTGCCCACTCTGCCGTCTTCTCGGTGATAGCCATTGAAGGTCCGACTTTCATAAGCAGATACATCGGGCTTCTGCCATTTGTAGTCCACTTTACGGTAACCATATTCCTCGGCGGCATGGTGTACGTTTTCTGTCGTCATTAATCCACCTTTTAGGATCGGCAAAGTCGCCTTACCTACCAACAATCCATACATTAGCACTTCATCGCCAATGGCCATTGCATTGATAAAAAACTTATGCTTTGCATGGATGTCATCTTGCAATAGAATATTTTGACCATTAAAAACGATCACATCTCCTTTAAAAAGATCCTGCAAAGCAACCAATACATTGTCCTCCGGATGAATCTGTAAAAAACTTTTTCTTATATTATCTGACATCAGGTCGTTAATTCAAATATCTTATTCATAAGCACCCATTTCTCTCCGGGTTGGGAACCAGGTACTGCTTGCTGGTATTTCCACATCAGTTCCTCCCATTGCTGTACTTTTTCGTTCGCCTCGTCCATGGCAGACTTTCTTTCAAAAGAAAAAGTGTCATTAACTTCCATGATCATAAAGAGCCGGGTTCCAAAACGGTAAATTTCCATCAGGTCTACGCCTGCAGAAGTAATGCTATCCTGGATTTCTGGCCAAACTGCGGCATGCATTTCTTCATACCCCTCAATTAGCGCAGTGTCGTTAACCAGGTCAAGCGCCAAACAATATCTTTTCATCGTCAACTAATTTAAACTTTTTTTGATATTCTATGTCCACGGAGTCCAAATAAGAACACAACCGCAAAACACACCAATGGTACGATATAACCGACTTGTATATCAGACTGGTCGGCTATATACCCCATAATAGGCGGCAGCACTGCACCACCAACTATCGACATGATGATGAGGCTACTCCCAAATTTTGTATCCGACCCCAGGTCTTTAATTCCCAATGAAAATATAGTGGGAAACATGATGGACATGAAGAAGGCAATTCCAATAACAGTGTAAACCGCCAGCATTCCAGAGACGGTCATCGCTACCAGACAAAGCAGCACACATATAATAGAGTAGATCGCCAATAAGTTTGATGGCTTGTAAAATTTCATCAGGAAAGTACCCACGAAACGTCCAATCATAAAGGCAAGACCTACACCGAAACCAGCATACCACTTTGCGGTTTGCCCATCCATTCCTGCAACTTTTTCTGCATAAAGGATAAACAAGCTAAACACGCAAACTTGTGCCCCAACATAAAAGAATTGAGCAACAATGGCCCAGTTTAGGTGCGTGTGTTTGAAAGCCCTCACGAACGGATTACCAGATAATTCCCTTTCAACGGCACTTTCTTCTTCTACAATTTCAGGCAATTTAATTAAGGCGAAAATCACAGTAATCACCAAAATGATTAATCCCAAAATAAGGTAAGGAGTTTTAACAGAAGAGGCTTCAGAAGCCAATGCCAGTTGCTGAGCAGAAGCAGACATCGTACTGAGTTGTTCATCCGAGATTCCCTCTACCAATATAATTTGCCCGCCAATAATGGGAGCCAGCGTTGCTGCCAAACCATTAAAAGACTGTGCGAAGTTTAGTCTAAATGTGGAGGTCTCAGGTGGGCCTAATAACGACGCGTATGGATTGGCTGCGGTCTCCAAAATAGTAAGGCCACAGGCTATAATAAATAACGCGCCTAAAAAGAACTCATAAAGCTGTGTATTTGCGGCAGGGATAAACAAAAAAGATCCAACAGCAAACAAAACAAGACCAATGATAATCCCGGCTTTATATCCGTATTTCCTCATGATGATCCCAGCAGGTAAGGCCATTACAAAATAGGCAATGAATACCGCAGAGTCCACTAGTGAAGCTTGCAAAGTAGTTAAGCTGAATGACCGCTTCAAATGCGGAATCAAAATCGGGTCTAAATTGTGGACAAATCCCCACATGAAAAACAGCGAGGTGATCATTATGAAAGGGAACAGGTAATTCTTTTTAGTCATGGCTTATTTGGTTGTCGTGGTTAACTCCATCCAGGCATTATACATGCCCATGGTGGTATGCGGAGAATATGGTTTGTGTAACTGCCAGCTGAAGCCGTAATAATTACCTTTTTGAATAGTTAATGCTTTTAGTGCTTTCTTGAAATATACCTGATTAATATTATTGTCAATACTTAATACCGTAGTTTTTTGAAAACCATTGTAGTATTTCACCATTAATTTATTGACACCTTGTTTTAAGGGGAGTAAGATCACATCTTTCAGAGATTTCTCTTTGAAAGGATTATTGTGTTCTGCTAATACTACCCCGTTCAACGAAACGGTAACAGCATCACCACTGGTCACACCAATTAGGTAGGGCTGGTCTGTACCTGAAGTGATTTCCTGGAGCAGGTAAGTAGCTGAATTCAACTCTGCCGGCAATTCATAAATACCATTGTTTTTCCAGTTTGCTTTCTTTTCCCAAGCAGGAGATTTTGTATTAGGCCATGGTTTGTCGATCGAAACTTCTGCAAGATTCCCATGAACGCCGCCCGGACCAGAGTAAAAGAACCCGGACTGGTAAAGCGGACCAAATCTTATAGTTGATGGATCATTGTTGAGTTTCTCTTCGTCGCCTCCGGTTAAGTTTATTACTGTTGTTTTTCCTCCGATTTCAACATCAAGTGCCTTACCTTTTTCTTCATTCGTATAGTAGATGGTAGGGCTTAGCACGCCGCTTTGCACTGGATTAATGTTCCAGGATTCTTTTACTATGCTTTGGTACCTGTTACTGTAATCAATACCCGAATTGCTGTAGTGCTTAAAAGAATTTTGGCCGCTTAGTTTTAGCACGGTATTGTCTTTAACGATGACGTTAGCTGGTGGCACCTGGAAGCCGTTTGCAAATTCCAGTACGATCACTTTAAATTCCTTAGCTAGATCCAACCCGGTTGGCACTAAAACTTTAACACCAACTGCTGTTTGTGAGAATTTAACCTTCTTGTTTTCTCCAAGTACATAAGCAGATTTAATTTTACCTGTTAGTCCGGGTAAAATCACTTGTCCGTTTTCTGGCTGATGTAATAAATGCAGGTAAATTTTGTTCGTTCTGCTGGTTAAGCTTCCCCATTTGAAGGCAACATGGAAAGGGTCAGGGTTAGTGCCATAGATCGCTTCCTGGTTTTTTGCTAACCATTGTCCGATCGTTAGCAATACATCTTTCTCGAACTCTACTACCGAACCATCGCCCTTGGGACCGATATTCAACAGGAAGTTACCTCCCCTGCTCGCCACCCTAATCAAGCTGGTTAATTTTTCCTTTACTTTATCTTCTTCCTTACCTCTTTTCTGAAAAGAACGATACCCCCATGTTTCATCGAAAAATGAAGCTGGGGATTGCCATGGTACACCAATCACATAATCAGGCTCCTGATTGTCTCCCATAACTGTGAAGTCTCCCATGTCATTTCCAATGCGACTGCCAATCATACAATCTGGCTGCAACTTATGAACGAGATCAGCAAGTTCTTTACTTTCCTTCGCGCTTTGAGATCCCATATCGAACCACAACTCCGAAATAGATCCGTAATTGCTCAATAACTCCGTGATTTGTTTCTTATTGTATTCTACATGCTCCGGCGTAATGTAATCCGAATTGCTGCTAGAGATCGGTGATGCCTGAGGGAAGTGCCAATCAATTAACGAAAAGTACAAACCGAACCTCAGCCCACCATTCTTACACGCTTCAGATAACTCTTTGATAATGTCTCTTTTATACGGACTCGCATCCACAACGTTGAAGTCTGTTGTATTGGTCTTAAACATACAAAACCCGTCATGGTGCTTTGCGGTAATTACGATAGACCTCATGCCTGCTTTTTTTGCAAGGTTAACTATAGAATCCGCATTCCAGCTTTTAGGGTTGAAGCGCTTGGCAATTTTCGCATATTCATCCGTGTAAATACCTGCATGCGCCTGAATTTGTTCACTTACATTTCTAGTTGCCGGTTTCCCATCCCAAACGCCGCCCAAGACTGAGTAGATTCCAAAATGAATAAACATGGAATATTTCTGGTCTTGCCAATCTTTTAGCACTTTTGGATCGTGCTGGCCGAAAGCTATGAAATTGAAAAATAAAAGTCCTAAAAGTATAACGCATCTCAGATTCATGAATAGGCCTATATTTGGTGTCTATCAAAGGAAAGCGAATTCAGGGGTTCGTTATTTCTGAAAATTGTCAAAACAATAAGCAATTTTGGCAAACGGAATACTACAATTTACGGTCTTACGCTTTCTTCCAATTCAGCATACCACTCTGCGCCATACTTTCTAATCAGAGGGCCCTTCAAAAACTGGTAAACCGGCACCTTCAATTCTCTTCCAAACGTGCAGGCATCATGACAAATATGCCACCTATCATAATTAAGCACTTCAAATTCTGGGTATTGCGTAACTCTAATCGGATAAAGATGGCAGGAGATTGGCTTTTGCCAATCCACTATTCCTTGTTCATAACCTTTTTCAATTCCACATTTGGTGATGCCATTCTCAAAAGTAACATAGGCACATTCTTTATTACCATCTACACAGGGCGTGGTCAAGTCGCCATCTGAGTCAACTACTGAAGTCCCTTGCTCCTCTATAGCCTTGATACCCTTGGGTTCTAGAAGATGTTTAATCTTTGGGTAGATCTCTTTAAGAATGGCTGTCTCTGCTACTTCAAGTGGAGCTCCTGCATCACCTTCTACACAGCAGATACCCTTGCATTTATTCAGGTTACACACAAAGCTCTCTGTAATAAGATCTTCATGTATTAATGTATTTTGTACTTCTATCATTTCTATTTTACTAAGGTCAAGGGGTATTTTAATCCCTCGGCTGACTTTATTTCCATCACCACAGACCCCACGAGAATTTCTACTTCTGCTTTTACAGGTACACGATTACCATCGTCGGTAATCCAAAGATACAGACGACTGTCCTTTCTGAAGATTCTCCCTGGTTTAATGGAGGGGCTGAACTTTAGGCACCGAATCTTTCCGAGCTTTGTTTTAATTACTTCCTTACCAACATACTGAATCTCCAGCTGGCTCACTTCATCTCCTAAAAAGTAATTCAATTTAACAAAATCACCAGTTTTCATTTTGGAGATGTCCAGACTCCTAGCAAAGTAATAGGACGATACCAAATCAAATGTTTGAGTAGTTGGGGTATTGAATGTCCCTTTATTGGCTATCACCTTTTTAGCGTCCTGGTTAAACCTTGCCTTATCTTGCCTCCGGTAATTACCTTCTCTTATATTCTCTTGATAGAAATAAGGTTTAAGCACCTTCTTGTCAATATAGGAATCATAATGGTCTCTGATTTTATAAAACACATCAAAAGTACCTGAAGTTACCCCATCAACGCTAAGTCGGTATGTAGGTTGTCCATCGAACTTAAGATCTCCTTCCAATACTTTCAACGTGCCTTCCGCTGCAGTAATAAAGCCATATTTAAGCTTGTACTGTAGCACCTCACCGGGTTGAAATACCGGTTGTTTAACAAACGGAAGCTCCTGGGCATAAGAATTGAAGCTTACAAATGCGATGAAAATCAACAACAAAAATTTTCTCATACTCTTGCTAAACAAAAAACAATCCAAACTAATCTTTACGCTTATAGATTGGCACTGTGGAGCATGGCTCTCCATACATTATGCTCTTTACAACGGGAGTTAGTAAGCTTGTAATTTCTACATATGCAGCAATGGGAACTTCAATATCAGCACATCCTTTTATGACCACGCGTTCATTAGCAAATGAATTAACATCAATTTTTGAAAGCGCGCGAACGAATAACATCGCTTCAAGTGTATGAAGACTTCCAAATATTACCTCATTGGCGTATGGCTTCATTTTACTGGCTAACAACATATAGGCCCAAGTTGGGACAATAGCGTCAGCACTACAAATTATAGCGATGTTTTTATCCGTGTAAACAGACCAGTCATGTGATTTTATAAATTCCCTGAAATCTTTTTCCCTTAGCATAAGACCATGAAAAAGATTGTCCTTAATATCATATACGATACGCTCCCCCTGGTGAAAATACTCTTCGAGATTAAGCGTAATCAACCCACTTGCTGCTACTTTGTTTACAAAGTTCTCCTGAATTTCCATAAGTCTTATAGTAATAAAAAAGCCGGAAGCAAACTGCTTCCGGCTACAAAATTACATAAAATAAGGTTAATAGAATTTCACCCTATTGTCTTTTATCTCACTTTTATCCTGTAAAGCCTGGAATGCAGACCCTAAAGAACGTTGAGCTATTGATTGCATCATCGCTTCTTTTTGCTTGTAAGTGTTCGCTAATGGCGCAGGATTGATAAATCCATCAACAACAAATGAATAAACGCCCGCTTCACCAATGATGGCTTTAGATACTTTACCTGGTTGAGAACCGAAAACATTTCCAACTATTTTATTTTCCTGTGCTGCTCCAGGGATTACAGGATTGGCAAGAACCATATTTTGAATTGGCATGACAGGTTTTCCTAATTTCTGACCAACCTGATTAAGATTGCCAGCGCCTGCTAAGGCCTTGTCCATCTTTTCCTTAAGCATTTTCCCTTTGGCAACAATGCGAACCATTGGTTCAATATCTTTTTTAACTGTTTCTAATGGCAAAGTGCCTTTAGGCCTAATGTCAGTCAAACGAGCAACCACAAAAGCGTTGTCCATCTGATATACCTGGTCTAATACTTCACCCTTATCAGCATCGTAAGAATCACGGATTAACTGACGTGGATTATCCAGACCAGCCGCATAACCTTGTGAGGGGCCAACTTTATCTGCAACACCTACAGTATATCCGCTCTTTTGAGCTACTGTGGCAAAGTTACCATCCTTAACCTCGTTCAAGAAAGTACTAGCTTTTTTATAGGCAGCATCCTTGGTTTTGGTACTCGACATTAGATTTTTTTCTATGTAAGCAAGTTTCACCACTTTAGAATTTCCAATTTGCTTGTCAATTTTCAACAAATGAACACCAAACTGACTAGTTATCACTTTTAAATCTCCGACAGCTCCATTGAATGCAGCATTCTCAAATTCGGGAACCATTTGGCCGCGAGTGAAGGTACCAACGTTACCACCTTTATCTTTAGAACCATCAACACTATACTGTAAAGCTAGGGAAGCTAAACTTGCACCGTTTTGGATCAGCGCTTTTAGAGAATCAGCCATTTTAATAGCTTTATCAACGCCACCTAATTGAGCTGGGTTCAATAAAATATGACTCGCTTTAACCGAATCCGGAGAAAAACGTGTGTCCACAACTTTAGCAAGCTTGTAAGAGTTACCCGAGAACGTAGGTCCGTAGAAGGAACCTGCGGGCAAATTGAATACTACTGAATCAACTGCAGGATCAAGCTTACCCTTCGTTATATAGGTATAAGGGATTTTGACGTCTGAGTTCACTGCTGAAAAAAGTGAGTCGTTTGCCGCTGACTTAAAATCGGCAACAAGCTTATCAACCTGAGTTTTTACAGCCGCACTATCCTCTTTAGTAGGATTTACACTAAAAGAAACGTACTCCAAAGAGCGAGTTTCAGTTGGATTTTCAAAACGTTTTTTATTGTTGTCATAATATTCAGAATAGTCTGCATCTGTAAGTTTTACACTTCCGTCTGGTATAGAAGCGTAATCAAGGGTTACATACTTGAAGTTAGCGATCTTATTGCGGTTCAAATACTCATCATTAGCTTCTAATGTAGAGACATAAACAGAATTATTAATTAGTTTGGAGTATTTCTGCTGCAGCGCTTGTCTTTCAATTTCAGCTTCAAGGGCTAGTATTTGCGGTCTAACTTTAGGATCTTTCATGCCTTTTTTAAAAGTGTTCAATACTTGAACACGGTCAACCTGACCTGTTTGTGGATTGCCGAAATACTGAACTATAAGTGGACTTGGATTTGCCCCCTGAATTAGATCAGACATTTCATCCGAAGAAACAGTAATCCCTAACTTTGCATATTCTTTTCCTAACAACACATTAGCAACTTCCCCCTGCCAAACATTGTCGACAGCCATTGCCTGCATCTGTGAATTTCCAGATCCACCGTATTGTTGTTTGAATTGAGCTAGACTCTGCTCTACTTTCGGACCAAATTCTTCTATACTTATATCTTCACCATCAATCGTTCCCACCACTTTTTGAGAGGCAGCCCAAAAAGGCTTACCAGCGCTAATCGCATCACCAACCAAAAACGCAACAATTGCAAAACCGATGGCTCCAATTATAATGTAGCCTGCACGATTGCGCAAAAATGTCATTAACCCCATAATATTCTTATTTATAAAATTTTTTTAAGAGGGCGCAAGATACAACTTTTGAGAAAAAAAGAAAATATATTACACAACATAATTACTGACCGTAATTATCAGGAACATAGACCTCTCCAGTCCCATTCTCCCAGGTGACAGTTGAAAAATCTTCCGTCGCAGTAAAGTTAACCGCAGATAAAACAGTGCCGTCTGGTTTAGTGATTACCCCTTTTGGAGAAGTGAATAATTTCTTCGTCTGATCCCACACCAATTCTTCAGTATTATAGGTAAGTTTTTCGTTAACCACAACAACATTTCTCAGGAAGGTTGCAGTCTTTTCCAAATCCTTCATAATGGCATAATCAGAGGTGATAGATCCCTTGACATTGGCCAATGGATCGAGGAAGTTTATCTTAATTCCCTTTGGCATCTCCTGAAAGCTTCCTCCATTTGCAGGAACAACCTTCACAAGCACCGGAGCAAAACCTTGTGCCTTTACCTTGGCAGAATCACTATAAGTAATATCTACACTTCGGGTAGTATCTGAACTCATGCTAACCCGCCCTTTGAGTTTAGCTGCAGTTTTTAAATCGTCTTCTCCGCAAGAGGAAAGCGAAACTTGTAGAAAGCACAGTATAATAAGCGAATATATTATACTTCTAGGTTCCATTAATTTAACTTGTATCTCCTAAACCAGCTATCGTTCAATGTGAAGCCAAGGTGTAACTTAATATAATTTTCCTGAACGTTACCATTATTAATGGCGCCCATTTTACCGAGCTCCGCAGTAACATTCATTTTATAAAATGAGGTTCTCGCTATGTTTGGCGCCAATGGCAAGCCTAAGCCAAATGAAATCCCCATCTTCTTTACGTCGTCGCCGCTGGCAAGTTTAATGTATGTTTTATCATAGCTTAGCCCAAAACGGTAATCAACCCTTTTAAAATAGCTACCAACAGAAGTAAAATCTGGGGTTATCTGTCCGCCAAGGGAAGCACCCCAACTATCCTGCAAGTTTTGTTGATTTGGTGTGGCTCCTTCAAGACTGTAATTAGACCATTTCCCCGTTCTGAAATCGGCACCAATCATCCAGACGTTATCTTTTTGAATTGAAACTCCAAAATTATGAATCAATGGAAGCTTCAGCTTGGCTGAATTATTCTCTATAAAGGCAACTGTATCGAAGGCTGCCTCATCCTCACCTGTTGCGCTTTTCAGGTATTGTGTAACTACGAAAGTTCTTTTAGAATTTATAGTAGAAGAAGAAGATCCTGAGTAACCTAGCGTAATCCTGCTTTTGGTGGTTAATTGAATTTCATATTGAGCACCGTAGGAGAAACTAATTCCACCTATACTATTTTTGTTTTGAACCTTCGAATTGACAGTTGGAAATGAATTTATTTCTGTAGACACCGTTTCCAACAAGTTACCGAATAGGTATTCAACATTTCCGCCAATTCTGAAATGATCTCCTATTTGCTGTCCCAAGCCGATGTATGCTTTCGTAAGTCCCCCTTCTCCCGAGTGTGGATAATTGACACTATTGGTATCAATATTTTGCTTGCTCGTAAATTTATAGCCCAGTTCTGAATATGGGAGTATACCGAAACTAAGGCCGGTTTTATTTTTTAGAATAGGGAAAGCAACAGCCACATGACTGAGTGTGGAATTGAAGCTTTTCTCTTTTGCAGTAGCTTGCTTCAGTTGAGTAAAACCTCCTGTTACAGCAATATCAACTGTTGTAAAGTTTATTCCGGAAAACGTTGCCGGGTTCTGAATATTTATAGTGTTATCTATTCCCGGTCTGAATACACCTGTTGAAATTCCGCCCATCGCTCTGAACTGAGGAAGTAGTGATCCTTTGAAATTTCCTAAACCATATCCAGAGTATGGAGATTGAGTAGTTACCTGGGCACTAACAGAAATACTGGTAAGCAATAACAATACTGCTGCTATATAATTAATCTTTTTGTACATATTCAAATGCAATGACTTCATTTAATCCTTTTAATACTAAGTATGGATCGTGTATAATTTGAGGCGCAAAGATGCTGTTTTTTAATTGCTCTAACAAAAATGTCGCATCGCCACCTGTAAATAGTACATTTAATCCTTTATTTATTTTATCTAGACGAGCGATATTGCCTTCTACTTCATTAACAATCCCTTGTAGAACACCATTTCTTATTCCAGTTGCGGTATCAATACCTTCAGGAATATCTACTTCATTTGTGTTCCACTCCAGTAATGGCAATCGTTTGGTATAGTGATTTAAGGCAGCAAATCGCATCCCGATACCTGGACTTATACTCCCTCCGAAATACGTGGAATCACTCTTGAGCAGATCATAAGTAATGCAAGTCCCAGCGTCAATTATGAAACAAGGCGTCCCTGAGTATTGGTGATTCGCAGCAACAATTTTTGCCCAACGATCCAAACCAAGTGTTTGAGGCGTGGCGTAAAAATTCTTTACGCCGAGCTCGAGAATTGTGGAAAAGGGGTAAAATTTAGTCTTCAGTTTTAGTAACTCTACTTCAGCCTGATGCTCTTTCCCAACACTGGAGATGGTCGATGCAGTAACTCCATACTGCGAGATCAAATCCTTTATAACAGCGGCACTAATTTGCTTTGTAGACTGATAATGAATCAAATCTCTGCCTCTAAAAATAGCCAGTTTATGATTTGTGTTACCAATATCTATTACAAGGTTATGCATTCAAAACTGCTAAGTTCATGATCACAAAGCTATTAATCTTTAACTAGTTTCGAGGCTGTGAATTGTTAAAAAGAGTTAAACAAACAAAAAGTACTGGATGGCAAATACAAGTATTAGAAACAGACTTTCATAAAACCAGCGCTTACGGGCATTCGAAAAATAATAGGCTAACAATACTGCCCCCGGTGGGACACACATCAGGAAATGGTAAATCCTAAAATCTGACTTTGTGTAAAAACTTAAGACACTGATAATAAACATAAAAAAAAGCATCTGGAAAGCTTTTCTTGTACTAATAAAGCTCCTGAAAAAGTTTTCCCGCAGCTGAAGCGAAGCCAAAACCATCATCAGGATAACCGGTACTAGCACGAGGTAGTCATTGTAATTGATCTTAAATGCAGAGGGAAATTTGTTGCCTAAGGGGAGCCAAATTTTATAAAATTGAGATAGGCTGTCATTCCAGTAATAATAAACCCCAACGAAAAAAAAAATAGTCAAAAAGCCAACTAAACCTGAAACCCACTCTCTCCAGTTAAAAGACCTGTACAAGAGAAGGGTTAGCCAAAGCATAATAAGCATTACTATAAAGGGGAAATAAATCAAAGTGCCAATTGCAATGATCATCCCCGCGTCAAACATAATCATTACTGCATTGGCCGACTTCCCGATCTTAAGAAACTTATCCATTATCCAGATTAAAAGAAAATTACAGATCAGTGTTGGACTTAAAATAAGGAATGGCATAAAAAGACTCGCTGCTGTCACATAAAGTAGTGCTGGAAGATAGCCCGGTTTACTTAATAAGGTATGATTGTTAATGACCCTATTGAACAGAATCGCCTGGAAGAATACGATTAGCCCTGCAAGAAGAACATTGCCTGTGGGGGAGAAGCTTTTAAATGGAATTGCGATGAGGAATTTTGCGTAAGACTCCAGTAGCTCAAATTGAAGATCAGTAGGGAGATCTGAAAAAATCGCCATGCGCATAAAAAATGTAAACGCAAAGAGGAGAAGTAGGTTTACAGGATTTAAACTTCTGAATTGATTGATCATGCCATTTTATGAAAGGCAAAGTAAAGCAAATTATCTGGCAAACTTATTTACTACACGATCAATTACGGCAGCTGTTTCATCAGGAAAATGAAACTTATGCTCTTGTGGATTATTCACCCAAGTTCTGATAATAGGCTCCCAATTTCTGTTGCTACCCCAGATTACAGGGAGACCAAATTGTTTCAAAGCGTATGCATTGCACTGTTGCTCATACTGAAACCTCATCGGTGCAACCAGTAATTTTTTACCCATATGCAACGCCTCAGCAGGACCCTCAAAACCCCCACCTGTAAAAAGTCCTTCAGACGAGGCAAGGCTTTTGTTAAACAATTCATTATTGATGCGACAAACTTTTACATTACCATTCTCGTAATCGGCTTCACAATGCTTGGAAAAAACTTGCCAACTTACGTTGGAGATTTTATTTAGGGTAGGAACAAGATGCTTGTCATCAACTGCAGGTAAGTAAACAGTATAGTGGCCGAGATTAGTTAGCAACATTTCTCTTATTTCACGGCGAATAACCGGAGTGTGAATGAAATCATCATAATTGTCAAAATGGAACCCAACATAATGACTTGCGGGAGCATAATATTTCATTACCAATTGTGCCCAGTCAATACTCTTTGGCTTTGGAACCTTGGCCGATTGAAAAGAAGCCTGGTGGCTTAAACCAACGCTTTCTATTTTCTGCGTTTTACAGGCCCAGGCTGTGACTGGCTCGAAGTCGTTCAAAATTAAATTGTAGGACTTAAGAGGCACGGCCCTCATATCCTTTACAAATCGGGGCAGATTCATTGATTTCCAAGTCTCATAATGATTAACCCCCCCTTTTTTACCAAAGACGAAGCTGAATCCGTGAAGCTGGTAGCGCACATCCTGGCTCAGCTTAACATCTGCCTGTGTGCCACTAATCAAAAGATCAACATCCCCATATTGTTGAAGCAATGGAACAATTTCTCGGGCGCGACTGATGTGACCATTTCCAGTGCCTTGTATGGCATATAAAATCTTCATGCGGATCGAATATCTGTAAATTTTGGGCTTTACACAATTTCTAATTTGATTTTCTGAAGTAGGGTATTGATATCAAGCTTGCTATGAAGATCTTCTCCATCGGACAACTGTCCTTCTTCTGCCTCATCTTGCTCAAAATCCCGGGCATCATATTTAAAGATTTTCCAGGCATTATTCTGATATTCAAGTGCTGTGAGGTTTTCTACCCAATCCCCACTATTCAAATAGCTTACAGACCCTTCTTCTGTAGTTACTTTTCGTATCTCGGGCTGATGAATGTGGCCACAAATTACAAAGTCATAACCATTTTGCACAGCAAGCTCTGCAGCTGTGTGCTCGAACTTATTGATGAATTTTACAGCATCCTTAAACCTAGCCTTTATTTTTTTTGAGAAGCTCATTTTCTCCCGACCGAATAACGATAGGCACCAGTTAACTACACTATTTATCAAAATTAAAGTATCGTAACCCACGGCACCCAGTTTGGCTAGCCATTTGGAATGCTGCATGGTGACATCGAAAATATCTCCATGAAAGAACCATGCTTTTTTCCCATCAAGCTCAAGAATAAGCTTGTTTTGAAGGTGAAAAGCGCCCATATGAATATCAGCAAACTTCCTTAAAAGCTCATCATGATTACCTGTCAGGTAGTGAACAGGCACACCTTCCACTACAAACTTCATAAGCTTCCTTAGTACTTTCATATGGGTCTCGGGCCAATACCTCTTACTGAACTGCCAAATATCTATAATATCACCGTTAAGGACAATCATTTTGGGCTTAACACTCTTTAGATACTTGAGCAGCTCTCTGGCATGGCATCCGTAGGTTCCCAGATGAACGTCTGATATGACAACTATTTCAACTTCGCGTTTAGACATCGTCTTCCTCAACTTTCAAGTCAAAGGGCCCGAAGAATAAAACAAGAAGTCCTAATAAACAGAATACGAAAAACAGCTCAACCATATGATACAGTTTATTTACAAAACTGCAAAACATAGATTAATAAGAAGTTAAAGGCGTGTTATCAATTTATACAGCCATTTTTGTTTTTCTGTCTGAATAAATCGCGAAGCCCAGTGCCGCTAATAAAAGTATTGAACCAACGAGTGAAATCTTCTCTCCCAGATAATAGGAAGTTGGTTCAAACTTGAATTCTACTTTATGATTTCCAGACTCTAACTGTGCGGCGCGGAGTACATAGTCGGCCCTGAAATAAGGCTTTTTAGCCCCATCTACATACATATTCCAGCCTTTATCATAATAGATTTCAGAGAAGACCGCTATCACATCACGTGGTGCACTATACGAATATTCCAGGTGATCTGGATGGTAACTATCTAATTTGATGGAAGCGGTTGGATCTGCGCCGACATTTTTACTATTGATCATCGACTTAAACCTTTCATCAATTATGGCTTCATTCTTTGGATCAAAACTGCTGATCGCTTTCATTTCTTCATCTGCATCTTTAACGAATTGAACGCTTTGAACGATCCATGCATTCCCTGCCGCTGTACTATTGCGGTTCATGCTATAAGATCCCGTCTGTGGGTTTTGCGAAATGATGTACTTGGTATTTAGCATATCCAAAACATCCTGATTAACGCTTTTTGTTAGCTGATTGTCTATAAGCTCCTGGTAGCGCTTCAATTTTGCGGCATGATAACCTCCAATGGTTTTATGAAACTGAGAGGTACTTGCATCCTGAAAGGTGTTAATGCTTAAGTCCATAACTCTAAAGTTAGGATCTTTGTCTGACAGGATCAGATTATCAACGTCACGCTGCTGGAAGTGGTTAGTAAGGTCTGTTTTACTAGCGAAGTTGCTGTTGTTAAGGTACCTTCTATCTACCTGCCACATGTCAACAAGTACCGCAAGACCTAAAATGATTACTGCGAACTGCATATTCATTTTTTTGGTGATCATTGCCCAAACTACTCCATACCCAATGGCGATAAACAATAAAGTACGTAACGCATCGGCACGGGCCAGATCTGAACGATCCAAAACCAGGGCAGCCAGAATGCTCTGCGCTGCACCGACATTATTCTGCAGCATCTGTGTCAATGCCTGAAGCATTTGCTGATGATTCGCAGTTTGAAAGCTGAAAAGTGCAGTCGGCATAAGGGCGACAAGTAAAGCAAAGCCACCAGTTATTCCTGCAGCGATTGTCAGCTTCTTTACTAAAACCTTTTGTTCAAAACCTCCATCCTGCGTCTCTTTGACTGCAAGAAATGCAAGAAGTGGAAACATCAAACCAACGATAGCAAGGATAGACTCTACAGCTCTAAACTTGTTGTACATTGGGAAGTAGGCAAAAAAGAAATCAGATACAATTGGGAAGTTTTTTCCGAAAGAAAGAAGCAAGAATAGAATGGTTGTTCCTAGGATCCACCATTTCAATCGACTTCTAACGACAAGCAAGCCAAATACAAATAAGAAACATACAATCGCACCAAAATAATATGGTCCCGATGTTCCAGGTTTTTCACCCCAGTATTGCTGTAGCCCTATTTGCTGAGCCAATTGTGAAATGGCTCCTGTCGGATCTCCACCTGTAATACCTTGTAAAGTTTTATAAGTATGACTCTCAGGGTTAACCAGTGCTTCAATGCTCGTCGCACCACCATAGAGATTGGGAATCAAGAATGTAAAACTCTCGCCAACGCCCTGGCTCCAGCCATATGCATACTCTTTCGATAGCCCATTTTGAGCTTCGGCAGCATCTGTTGTAAGATTGGAAGCTCCTCTATTGGATTCCTTTCCATACTCATAAGTAGTCCAAAGCTTTCCTGCATTTACCATGAAGGACAATAGCATTGCAACAAAGAGAAAGGCAAGTGCTTTACCGAATTGCTGTGTTCTCTTTTCCTTTACAGCATGATAAACTTCAATTCCTATGAAGATTAATAAGGCAATCATCAGGTAATAGGTCATCTGTATGTGATTGGCTCTTATTTCAAGCGCCAAAAATAGTGCGGTCAAACTCGCACCCATCCAAAGTTTACCTCTTAAGGTCAGAATAACCCCAGCGATGATAGGGGCACAAAAAGCAATGGCAAATGCTTTGTTGCTATGTCCCGCAGCAATAATTATAAAATTATATGAAGTAAATGCAAAAGCTACAGCACCCGCAGCAGCAAGCCAGGGATTTATTTTGAGTACACAGAATAGCAAGTAAGCTCCTAAAAGATAAAGGAAAACTACGCCCACCGGATCAGGAAAAACAGCGGTAATTAGATTTATAACATAGGTGGCGCCATTGTAAGGGTGTTGCACCCATATCTGATAAGCTGGCATCCCCCCAAACATCTGGTTGGTCCAAAGTGGTCCTTTACCATCTTTTTCTTTATACTCAATGATCTCTTTAGCTGTTGCTTTTGCTTGTAGCACGTCACTTTGAGCTGGAGCTTTTCCTTGCAGAACGGGACTAAAATATACGAAACAGATAACGATGAAAAATCCAATGATGGCCAGGTGAGTGCCATTCGCTTTTAACCAGTTGTTCATTAAGGTTTGTTTAAAAGTAAAATAGCCCCAAACTTAGATAAAAATGATTTAATAAAAAAGCCGTAATTTTGAGATCAGTATGGACGGAAAAAGCAGAAAAGACATTTATCCAGGACTTGAAGTTGAGGTCATTTTGAAGAAAGACCAAAGAACTGGAAAACTCACTTATGGGATGGTTCAAACCTTACTAACATCGGCACCCTTTCACTCAAGAGGGATAAAAGTTAGGTTGGAAGATGGCCAGGTTGGTCGGGTTGCCAATGTAATTGAACTGCAATAAAAGCCTGATATCTGTAATAATAAAAATCTGAGGCCGTCTATATTTGTATTAAATGTAAAGTCATCATTATGGCACTATTAAAATTTATATTAGTTACTTTCCTAGTTATCTATATCATTAGACTCATTCTGCGTCTGATTTTCCCTGTTGTTTTGAAAAACCTGTTTAGCAAAGCACAACAACAAGCTTCACAACAGCAACAAAGTCGCCAAGCCAATGAACGCCAGGAAGGAGATATATCCATTGAATATATGCCTCCCCAGCCTAAACAAGGTAATGCTGATAAGTTAGGCGATTTTGTAGATTACGAGGAAATCAAATAAATCTTATTTAAAGCGCTCTTCAAAAACCTTCTCCATCGCAAACATTTCATCTCTTAGCCTTGCTGCCAACAGGAAGTCCATGTCCTTTGCTGCCTTGGCCATCTCTTTTCTTGTCTTGTCAATAGACTTCTGCATCTCTGGCTTGGTCATGTACTGCACAATCGGATCGGCTGCCATGCTTACCTCATCGACTTCGATATAAGGCTTAGCGCGTTTATTCTCCCCTGAAGAAAAGTCCAGCACAGATGTCTGTTCGATGATAGCCTCTCTGCTTTTACCTACAGTTTTAGGCGTAATACCGTGCTCTAAATTGTAGCTAATCTGCCTTTCTCTCCTTCGATTGGTTTCATCCATAGTTTTCGCCATCGAATCCGTAATACTGTCGGCGTACATAATTACCCTTCCCCTATCGTTCCGGGCAGCACGTCCAATGGTTTGAATCAGGGATCGTTCCGAACGAAGAAAACCTTCCTTGTCAGCATCGAGAATTGCAACTAGGGATACTTCAGGTAAATCTAAACCCTCTCGCAGGAGGTTAATACCTATCAATACGTCAAACTCACCCAATCGCAAGCCCCGTAAAATTTCTACTCGCTCCAGCGTTTTAACTTCTGAGTGAATATAACGGCATTTGATATTAAGCCTGTCCATATATTTAGTGAGCTCCTCTGCCATTCGCTTGGTTAGCGTAGTGACCAGCACCCGGTCACCTAACTTTATGGTCTTGTCTATCTCATCTAGTAGGTCATCGACCTGATTGATCGCCGGTTTTACTTCAATTATAGGATCTAGTAACCCTGTAGGTCTGATTACCTGTTCAATAACAATCCCTTCTGATTTTTGTAACTCATAGTCGGCTGGAGTAGCGCTTAAATAAATAGTTTGCGGAGCGAGGCGCTCAAACTCCTCGAAATTTAACGGTCGGTTATCCAGCGCTGAGGGTAATCTAAAACCATATTCTACTAAAGACATCTTACGGGATCTGTCTCCTCCATACATGGCACGTATTTGCGGAACAGTAACATGGCTTTCATCGATCACCATCAGGTAATCGTCAGGGAAATAGTCTAACAAACAGAAAGGCCTCATTCCAGGTTGCCTGCCGTCGAAAAATCTAGAATAGTTTTCGATCCCAGAGCAGTATCCAAGCTCTTTCATCATTTCGATATCGAAGTTGACGCGTTCTTCCAGGCGTTTTGCCTCAAGTAATTGTCGGTCGTCGATCAATTGATTCTTTCTGATTTCCAGTTCTTCCTGGATGCCCCAGATGGAAGAATTAAACCGATCTTTCGGTGTAACGAAGAGATTGGCCGGATAAATAGCCATGTCTTCCAGTTTTTCCAGTGTCTTACCAGTGATAGGATCTATTACGCTCAACTCTTCTACATCGTCCCCAAAAAAAGACACGCGGTAAGCGCTATCAAGGTATGCAGGGAAAATATCTACCGTATCACCCTTCACACGGAATGTACCCCGTTTAAAATCGTTGGTTGTGCGGGCATAAAGTATTTCGACAAGGCTATGCAAAAATGAGTTTCTTGAAATTCGGGTTCCCACTGCGAAGCGAAAGACCGATCGGGAGAAGTCTTCCGGGTTTCCCATACCGTAGATGCAAGAAATGGAGGAAACAACAATTACATCCCTCCGACCAGACATCAATGACGAAGTTGTGCGTAACCTAAGTTTTTCGATCTCCTCATTGATACTTAAATCTTTCTCTATATAAGTATTTGTACTGGGCATGAAAGCTTCAGGCTGATAGTAATCATAGTAAGAAACGAAATAGTTCACTGCATTTTCAGGGAAGAATTGCTTAAACTCTCCATAGAGCTGCGCAGCAAGCGTTTTGTTATGACTAAGAATTAACGTTGGCTTTTGCGTTTGCTCGATTACATTTGCTATCGTAAACGTTTTCCCTGAACCAGTTACACCTAACAATGTCTGGTAATGTTCTTCTCCATTTACACCTTCCACCAACTGTTTTATAGCGTTCGGCTGATCTCCGGTAGGTTTATAGTCTGAAACAATTTTGAATTTCATAGATATCAAATTTAGGCAAAAAACAAGATTATATTACATAACCTATGCCAGTAAAACTTATATTTAGGTATGATATTCGACCTCAGTAAAACTTCATCCATAGCAAATACTTTTGTTGCCGAACTTCGGGACGAAACGATACAAAAAGATACCATGCGCTTTCGTAGAAATCTGGAAAGACTTGGTGAATTTTTCGCCTATGAAATAAGCAAGGTTCTGGAGTATACCGAAGCAGAAACGCAAACACCTCTTGGAATAGCAGCATCTTTTAAGCTTACCCAGCAACCTGTTTTAGCAACTATCTTAAGAGCTGGGCTGCCCTTACACCAAGGACTGTTAAATGTTTTTGACAAAGCAGATGCTGCATTTATCGCCGCATATAGAGCCAACCATAAGAGTGGTCGTTTTGAGATAAAGTTGGAATACATCTCTACCCCCGACCTCAGCAATAGGATTGTGATTATGGCGGATCCCATGTTGGCGACTGGCTTAAGCATGGTTATGTGCTGCAAAGAACTTATCGCTCAATATCAAATTAAAGAACTACATATTGTTTCAGCTATTGCAAGTGCCGAAGGCATCAAACACGTTCGGGCCAATTTACCAAAGGCCAAACTTTGGTTTGGTGCAATTGATGAAGAAATGACAAGTAAGGCTTATATTGTGCCAGGGTTAGGTGACGTTGGGGACCTTGCCTATGGAACTAAGCTATGATTAAACACATTTTCTTCGACCTCGATCATACCATATGGGATTTCGACAAGAACGCACAGGAAACGTTGAATGAGCTTTACCTGCTACATGAGCTCGACTGCCTGGGCTGCGGCAGCGTGGAGGAATTCATTACCCGATATACGGAAAACAACCATGAATTATGGAGGCAATATCATTTGGGTCAAATTACCAAAGAGACCCTGAGATCAGAGCGATTTAATAAAACTTTTTTAGAGCTGGGCATTGATCCGGAAAGAGTGTCGCGAGAGTTTGAGGACGATTATGTACGCATTACTCCTACTAAAACCAATCTTTTTGCTGGCTCAGAGAAGGTCCTGACCTATCTTCAACAAAAATATACGTTACATATTATATCCAATGGTTTTAAGGAATCGACGTTAATGAAGATGTCCGTTTGTAACCTCAACCCTTATTTCAGCAATGTGATTATCTCCGAAGACGTGGGTGTGAACAAGCCAGACAAACGGATTTTTGAATATGCGCTTGAGAAAGCAAGCGCCGGCAAGGAAGAATCTATCATGATTGGCGACAGTTTGGAGGCTGATGTACGTGGTGCGTTAGACTTTGGCATTAAAGCAATCTACTTTAACCCATTAAAAGCCGAAAAACCAGAAGATGTGGAATGGGAAATTCATCAACTGGAAGAGTTATTACATCATTTTTAACCTCGTTTTTTAGCATATGGGAGCAATTAGCGACTACCGATGGATTCAACAAATTGTTGATAAATACAAGGCAAAACTTAAGAAAATTGATGACGCTCAATGGCAAGTAACTCCTCCGATTCACGGTTGGTCATACAGCGAGGTCTACTACCACATATTTGACGCAAGCATTCTTTCGCTGATCCAGCTTACGGAGAGCGCTGAAGGCCGTGGCAAGAGTAAACCAACTGCCTTTGCAGTCAAACTCATACTCTTTCTAGGCATGTTGCCGCCGGGTAAAAGATTTACGGCTCCTAAAACACTTGCTGAACGCGTAAAAAAAGTTGAAAAGGACGACATGCTAGTGCTCATGGAGGTCTTTTTAAAACAACTGCAGACGGCTTACCCTAAGCTAAAGAAAGCTGATCTATCCATCAAAGCTCCCCATCCTAAAATGGGCTACCTCAACCCCAATCACTGGCTTAGGTTCATTGCAATCCATTTAAACCATCATTTGAAACAACTACAGAGAATTGAGAAGAGCTATTAAATTTACATCTTTGCAGCAATGAAAATTCCTGCGATAAAAGGTTTTGACGAAGAGGCATTCCAAAAGTATTTTAAGAATACTGGTTGGCTAATGTTTGGTAAAGTGATGTCTCTACTAATTACCATTATCGTAGCCCGTTACCTAAAGCCAAAATCATTTGGAGATCTGAATTTTGCAGCGGCCTTAACAACTATTGTGGCAGCAATAGGAGCTTTAGGGCTTGATTCTTTCATCATTCGAGAAATCATTCATGATTCTTCTAAAAAAGATGAGATTCTAGGTACGTCGCTATGGTTGCGGATTGGAGTCAATTTGGTTCTGCTACCATTAAGCATTGGTGCCTATTTACTCTTCCATCATTTCTCAAGAAACCCCGGAAATCCATTGACGTGGATCGTATTCTTTTATGCTGTACCTGGGGTTTTTAAATCTTTCAACATTATTGATTCCTATTTTCAATCACAAGTACAATCAAAATATGTTGTTCACGTTCAGAACATTGGAGTAATCGTATCTACGGTAATGAAAATCATGCTTGTTTGGCTAAATGCCCCATTGATATGGTTTGCAGCAGTCATCACTTTTGATGCCGCTTTCCTCGCCACGGGTCTGGTGCTTATGTATCACCGCCAAGGATTTAAACTTAGAACCTGGTCGTTTAATTTTGACAGGGCGAAAATGTTACTAAAGCAGTCTTACCCCCTCATGTTCTCTGCGGCAATGGTGACAATTTACATGAAAATTGATGCAGTAATGCTAAAAAGCGTAGGAAGTACTGCTGTGGGGATCTATAGTGCTGCGGCCGGGCTCAGCGAAGCTTGGTTTTTTATTCCCATGGCTATAGTAACATCCGTATTCCCTGCCATAATAAATGCTCGCAAAACTGACGTCGAACGATATAACAAACGCCTCATTAATCTGTATGATCTTCTGGTCTATATTAGCCTTCCTGTAGCGATTTTCGTAAGCTTCTTTGGTTCAGAAATTATTCACATCATCTACGGCAATCAATATGAGGGGGCAGGACAAATGCTGTCGATACATATTTGGTCAGGTGTCTTTGTTTTCTTAGGGATCGCAAGTGGTCAGTACTTAGTCACAGAAGGATACACTAACATCTCTTTTCAAAGAACAGCAATGGGTGCATTAATAAATATCTTACTAAACCTTTGGTTAATTCCAGTATACGGCGGTATAGGCACTTCCATTGCTACACTTATAGCATATTTTATTTCTACTTTTTATATCTTATTGATCCCTAAAACCAGAAAGCAAGGGATACTGATGCTTAAATCGCTTTTTTTAATCCACTTATTTGAAAAAATAACTGCCAGAGGCGCCACACGATAAACGTATTCTTTTAACTTTGGTGCAGAAACCAATAATAAGCCATGAAATCCTTAAAGAAGGCAATAAGAACATTAATTTACATACCAATCAACTTTCTGGCTAAAGTAAGGCTTAGGTCTAAGATAAGAAATACTTTAAATAAGCTTCAAATCATCATCGGCGCACACAATACCGATTATGAAAACTGGCTTCCTACCAATATCGACAGCTTAAACCTACTGGAAACTGCTTCTTTTCAACATTTGTTTGGTGATAAGAAGGTAAGTCGTTTTTTAGCTGAGCATGTTTTTGAACACATCAGCTACGCTGATGCACTAATAGCCCTTAAAAACTGCTGTAATTATTTAGAGAAAGGTGGTGCGGTGAGAATCGCGGTTCCCGACGGCTTTCATCCGAATCCCGAATACATCAATATGGTAAAGCCACTAGGCTTTGGCGAAGGTGCTCATGATCATAAGCTGCTTTACGACTACAAAAAGCTTTCGAAGGTGTTCGAGGAAGCTGGTTTCAAAGTTAATTTGCTGGAATACTATGACGAGCAAGGCACTTTTCATTACAACGAATGGGACAGCAAAGACGGACATGTGATTCGCTCCAAAAGATATGACAAACGCTTTAATGAGCCCTTGGGATATTCTTCCTTGATCATTGATGGCATTAAAGAATAATTATTGTGAAAAATAAACTATCACGACTAACGCTGCTTCAACCAGGAAAATTAAAAGTACTACTTTCACTGGGTTTTAAAGGATATTTGGCAGATAAGGGTTGGTTTGGCGCTTACGAAACCAAATCTGCAATTGATGAAAATGGGAATGCGATACCTTGGGTAACCTATGCGTTTATTGATTTCATCAAAGATCGCATCACTAAATCTCAGGATATTTTTGAGTTCGGCTCTGGTAACTCTACCATCTTTTATGCCAAGCTTGCCGGATCTGTATATTCAGTAGAGCACGATAAGGACTGGTTTGAGAGAAGTTCAAAAATCAGCCTCCCAAATGTGAAAATGATCCAGTGCGATCTTGTGCCAGGTGGAGATTACTGCAAAAGTGCAGGCCCTACCGGAAAAAAGTTTCATATCATTATTGTAGACGGTCGTGACCGCGTAAACTGCTGTAAGAAAGCGATTGAATCTTTGACTGAAGATGGTGTAGTTGTACTTGATGACTCAGAGCGCAGTGAATACATAGAAGCGCATATCTTTCTGAAAACTCATGGGTTTAAATACCTTCCTTTTTCGGGCATTGCTCCTGGAGTAATTATCTCTAAATACACCTCAATATTTTACAAGCCAAATAACTGTTTGGATATTTAAACCGATTAAGATAGATGGCGATTGTAACTGATAATATAGCTGATGCCTACAATGATTTCTATACAGGGAATGAGGTAGAATGGCGCATGCTTGGTGCAAAATCTAAGGCACGAAATATAATTGAAGTCTGTGAAGGCATTAAGCCCCGAAAAATACTTGAAGTTGGCGCTGGAGATGGCAGTATTCTGCATTACTTAAACGAGTGGAACTTTGGCGATGAACTGTATGCACTAGAAATTGCCGAAAGTGGTGTTTCAATCATAGAGAAGCGGAAACTTTCCAAAGTTAAAGAAGTGAAGAGATTTGATGGCTACACCATACCCTATGGAGATAACAGTTTCGATTTAGTTATCCTAGCGCACGTACTGGAACATGTAGAACATGAAAGGATACTGCTTCGTGAACTGAAACGAGTTGCCAAATTTATTGTCATTGAGGTCCCCCTAGATTACCGCTTCGGGGTAGACAACAGGATGAAGCATTTTCTTGATTACGGGCACATCAATATGTATACACCAACCTTAATCAGATTTTTACTGCAGAGCGAAGGACTTTTTATTAAGGCAGACAAAACATCATTAACGCCTGTAGAAATTATTAAATTCTGTGATTTTAGTGTTTTAAAGAGACAAAAGACTTTTCTTAAAATTCTCAAAATTGAACTTGAATACAAAATTAAAAAAAGCTTAGGTAAGCTTTTAGGCAAGAACAAGACCGAACGATTTGGAAATGCCTACACCGTACTTACAGAGGCCTCCACTCAGAATTTGCAAATATTTTAACATGCAAACCTTTGCACCCATTGCTTTATTTGTTTACAACAGGCCACAGCATACCAGTCGTACGCTAAAGTTCCTTCAGCAGAACGAACTTGCTGCGGAGAGTAGGTTGTTCATTTTTTCTGATGGAGCAAAAACTAAAGCTGACCTCAAAGAAGTTGAAGAAGTCCGGGAACTGATCAAAAAAGTTGAGGGATTTAAATCTGTAGAGATCATTGAACGAAAAGAGAATATGGGTTTGGCCGATTCCATAATCGCAGGTGTAACAAAATTGGTCAAAGATTACAAGCAAGTGATCGTATTTGAAGATGACCTAATCTCTTCACCTTACACGCTGACCTATTTCAATGAATCGCTGGAATGCTACCGAAATGTGGAGAAAGTCATGCACATAGGCGCTTACATGTATAACCTAAAGAGAGAAGATCTCCCTGAGACGTTTTTCTACCGCGCTGCCACCAGCTGGGGCTGGGCAACCTGGGAAAGAGCATGGAATCATTTTGAACCTGATATTGAAAAGCTAATGGCCCAATTTGATGCTGCAAACAGACATGCCTTTTCAATCGAGAATACAATGAATTTCTGGAAACAAATGCAGGACTTCAAAAAAGGTAAAAACAATTCCTGGGCAATCAGGTGGTATGCTTCGATTTTTCTTAGAGACGGGCTGACGCTAAATCCATCTCAGTCACTCGTAAACAATATTGGTCATGATGGTTCTGGAATACATTCGGGGATTAATGACATCTACAATGTTATCATCAATCCTAAACGCATCACTGAATTTCCTCATAATGTGACTGAAAATCAAGAAGCATATCTTGCGGTAAAAGCTTTTCTAGGAAACAGAAAGGGCTCTTTATGGCAACGAATAAAACGGTTTATTACTGAAAAATTGAATTAATTTAGCTTCCTTGCTTCCAAAATTAGATAAGGAGAAAGTTGCTTTGAATCAAAAGGAATAACTTTGGTTAACAACTTTCCTGCAATCCAGATGCCCTTTTTCAGTAACCTGGTCACCATTGACTTTTGTTGCTCATTTTCCAACCACACACTGAACCTCCCGAAATAGCGAGATTGTATTACCTCCATACCCGCCTTTTTACAAATTTCTGCTAAAAATTGCGGATTCATGCAATCTATATTGTGCTTATCGTAGTTTTCCTTGTCGTAATTTTTTTGAAACCATCCATTTACCGCTTTAAAATTAGGGAGCGTAACGAAAAGTGTTCCTCCAGGCTTTACGAAGGCAATGTGTCTATTAATGATATCTGCTGTGTCCTTAAAGTGCTCTATCAATCCACAGGATAATACCAGATCAAACTGCTGCCTGGGTGTATAGTTGAAGAGATCTGTTTCTACGATCTCTATATCTAATGGGTTAAGCCCATTCGCCGCTAAAAGTTCACGAGTGACAGGTTCGTGCACAAAATAGTCTAGCAGAGTCACCTCCAATTTGAAGTACTTTTTCAGGAACACCGCATAATAGCCAGGAAAACCTCCCAACTCAATAGCAGTTTTGACCCCCATGTCTTTTATAATTTTTGCAAGCTCGTTAGAAAACAAGTAGTTTGATGGAATGGTGGTCGACAACCCCTTTTTACTTTCCCAATAATCTACCCAAAACTTTCTGTCGGTAAGCAGGTTCTCCATTCTAATTCTTTAAGTCTTTAAGTATTTCTGATACTGCGCGTTCGATCTGTCGATCCCTTCCCTCCAACCTGTGCAAAAAGGTATTCTTTACGAAAATATCTGGCTTCACAACTTCCTTTTCAAGATCCTGCCCATCCAAGGTATAACATCCCCAAGAAGGCAAACGGTAAGACGAGCCATCAACGAGTCCTTTTGCAGAGGTAAATATAATCCATCTATAGGACTCTGTGCCGATAATTTTTCCCAACTTTAACTCTTTAAATCCAGCAGCAGTCATTTCACTTCCAAAGCACGTTCTACTCCTGATCCAGAGGTGTCCTGAGGTTTCATCTTGCGGACATACTTGCCTTCCGCATCGCAGACAAAAACTTCACCACGAGAGATAAATGCCAGTTTATTCCCGTCTGGTGAAAGATCAAATGCGCTGATCGTGCCCTTAACATCGAACTCCTGACTCTTCTCCAACACGTTGTTTCTAAAAATATTGATGGCGATCTTCTCACTTTTCTTTGAAGCGACGTCATATAGATTAAGTTGATAATCTTTTTCAAAAACTATTTTGTTTCCTGATGCCGACACAAAGGAACGCTTAATGGACGATATAAAGCTGGTTAATTTGGTTTTTTTTTCATTTAAGAACGTATATAAGTTGTACTCTTCATTCGCTTCGTCAGAAATAAAGTATACACTCCCCTTCTTATCGATAGTAGCCCATAAGTCCTTGCCAATGTAGTCTGTATACTGCTTATAGCTTTTGGTCGTTGGATTATAGGACTGAATATCCGGATTAAATGCTCCTTTATAACGCTTACGGTTGACGAAGTTTTTACTTTCCCAGGTATCATTGAAGAATAGCTCGCCAGTTGGAGACTCTGTGATGTTATGCGTGGTATTGAAATAGTTGCCGAATAGCCTATTAGCCATTCCACCATTTACTGCAACCTTATAATTGCTGTAATTGTTATAACGACCATAGGTAAAATACAGCGTTTTGGAATCCCAGCCCCAGCCATCAAGCTCGTCAGGAGCGTCGTTATAGGTTAATTGTTTGACTGCGCCGCCAGAAAGGGGCATGACGTAAACATCATAATTGCCAAACTGATTATACGAAAAGGCAAGCCATTTACCATCGGGGGAAACTTTAGGGTTAATCTCATCGCCAGCCATTGCGGTAATTCTATTGGCCGATCCGCCAGTAGCAGCTACATTCCAGAGGTGACCCTCATAACTAAAAATCACCGTTTGATTATCTGGAGTCAGAGCTGGATAGGCCGCAAAGTATGGCTCGTTTTGAGCGAACGTTGCAGCGGCCGTTGATGTCAAGGCTACAGCTACAGCGCAAAATATTTTCTTCATAAAGGACTTGGCTGAAATATTTGAACGAAAATACGCAAGAATTTAATAAAGGTTAAAACTTTATGTAATTTTCACCTTTAAATCCGTTATAAGAGCAATTAGACCCAATACCATTGAAAGTAGTACACCTGAATACATACGAAGGAAATGGTGGAGCCGGACGAGCCTGTTTGAGGTTAAACAGCGCACTAAATGCTATCGGCATAGAATCTTCTGTTATGGTATACTTTCAATTTAAAGAAAGTAAACTAACTGGAACATTCAGCAAGGGCCCAATACAAAGGGTAATAGCAGCAGCAAATATATTAGGGGAGCGATACTTATCTAAGGCTGTTGTTAAAGCCTTGAAGACACCATTTTCTTTAAGCTGGTTTGGTCGCTCGATTGTTGACCACCCGGAAGTACAATCCGCCGATATTATTCACTTACATTGGGTTAATCACGGCTTTCTTTCCCCAAAATTTCTTGCAGAACTTGATGAGCTAGAAAAGCCCATCGTCTGGACGTTCCATGACAGTAACGCATTTACCGGGGGTTGCCACGTTCGCTATTCTTGTGAGCACTACCACAAAGAGTGTGGGAATTGCCCTTTACTGAAGATCAGTGGTAAGAATGACCTCTCTCATAAAACTTGGCTGCGGAAAAAGAAAGCTTATTCAGAATTGAATTGTCACATTGTAGCCCCAAGCAACTGGATGGCAGAATCTGTTAAATTAAGTAGTTTAATGGGATTTAGAGCTGTTACCGTGATCCCTAATACAATTGAGACAGATGTCTTTAAACCATATGTGAAATCCGAGGCCAAGAAGGTATTGAAAATCAACCCGGATAAGTTCGTCTTGATGAGTGGATTTATGCCATCTAAAAACGACAAACATAAAGGTACTTCCTACCTTATCGATGCCTTAAATGATCTTTCTACACGTCCAGGAATTATTAAAGAGAATATAGAACTGGTCATCTTTGGGAATAAGGAAAATGTTGAAATGCCTCAGTTCCCTTTCAAAACTACCTTTTTGGGAACCATCAGCAACGATGATCACCTGGCTAAATGTTACTCTGCCGCTGATGTCTTTATTACCCCCTCCCTTGAAGATAACTTACCGAATACGGTAATGGAAAGTCTTTCCTGCGCTACGCCAGTAGTCGCTTTTACTACAGGAGGGATTCCTGATATGGTGAAACACCTTCAAAACGGATACTTGGCAGAATACGAATCTTCCGAAGACCTTGCTACCGGTATTGAATGGCTGTATCACGAAGAAAATGCCGCAGATATTCAAAAAGAGGCGAGAAGAACTATCCTTAATTACTTCTCAGAACCAGTAATTGCAGAAAAGCATTTTGATTTGTACCAGTCCCTCTTGGATTTAATGCCGAAATAAAACTATATTAGACACACCTCATGCAACCGAAGTTAAGTGTCATAACCATCGTTTACAACAATGTAAAAGACATTGAACGGACGATGCTGTCTGTACTCAACCAAACTTACCCCAATATCGAATACATTGTAATTGATGGCGCTTCTAAAGACGGCACAAAGAAAGTTATCCGTAAATTTCAGAATCGACTCGCCAAACTCATTTCAGAACCTGACCATGGCATTTATGATGCGATGAACAAAGGACTTGCATTGGCCACCGGAGAATACGTACTTTTCATGAACTCCGGCGATGAAATCTATTCCACTGAAACAGTTGAAGACGTGTTTCAATCAGCTGATTCTGCAGATATTTATTACGGGGAGACAGAAATGTATAACGAACAATGGCTAAGCTTGGGTCAGCGCAGACACCGTGCTCCTGAAAACTTCAACTGGCGAAGTTTCAAATACGGGATGAGCGTTGGTCATCAGGCGGTCTATATCAAGCGCTCCATTACAGAACCCTATGACTTGCAATACAAATATAGTGCTGATATAGATTGGGTTATCAAGGCTGCAAAGAAAGCTTCCAGTATTGTAAACACACACATCTATGTTGCTAAATATTTGGTAGGCGGCATGTCTAAAAAGAAACATTTCGCCAGCCTAAGAGAACGTTTTAGCATCTTCAAGAAGTATTATGGCCTGATACCTAATTTGATTAACCATCTGGTCATCGCATTAAATCTACTGACTTATTTTGTGAAACACAGGAAAACAAATGACTAATTAAAAGCTTTACAAACAATCTTTTTCCCCGGATGTATTTATAGTAGAGCTTGTTTGTCAAGCCTGAAAAAAACTATTGTTAAAATTATCATTATGGGACAATTAAGTAACCGCACAATTGCTGTGCTATCAGATAGTGGTTTCGAAGAAACTGAACTAACCAGTCCGGTTGAAAGACTAAAAGAAGAAGGTGCAACAGTGCATATTATATCCTCGAAGGCAGGAAAAATTAAGGCCATGAAGGGCGACAATGAATGGACAATTGATGTCGATGTTGACAAAACCATTTCCGAAGCGAAAGCAGAGAACTATCACGGACTTTTGATACCAGGAGGGGTTTTAAATCCCGATTCATTGAGAAAGAATGATGAAGCTATCGCTTTTGTCAAGGACTTTTTCAAGGCTGGCAAACCAGTGGCTGCCATATGTCATGGCCCACAGGTATTAATTACCGCAGAAGTTGTATCGGGTAGAAAAATGACCTCTACCAAGACCATTAAAATAGATTTGCAGAATGCAGGTGCAGAATGGTACGATGAAGAAGTCGTCATAGACCAGGGTTTAGTGACTAGCCGCAGTCCGAAAGATTTACCAGCCTTCAATGACAAGATAGTCGAAAAATTCGCCGAGAGCATACACGAAGGACAGCATTCTTAGTATTTTAAGCCCTGTGCTATCAAAATGGGATCCTCCCACGAAGATCCCATTTTTTTTATGCTCAGGGCTACGGATTTGTAGACCAGAGACCTGCTTCTTTTACAAATACCCTGCGATTCAATTTTAATTGCGCAATAATAAACTCAGCCAGATCCTCAGGCTGCATTACCCGCTCAGGATTACCGTCGGTCAACTTCAAGTCCTTGGCCATATCACTTGCAACAGTGCTAGGGATTAATGTACTTACCCTTATGTTGTGCTTTCGCACTTCCTGCATCAACGATTCAGACATACCGATCAATGCAAACTTAGAGGCACTGTAAGCACTCGTTATCGCAGCGCCATTTTTACCTGCTGTAGAAGAAATATTGATGATGTCGCCTGACTGCTTCTCAATCATTTCAGGCAATACCGCACGCGCAGTATAATATGCGCCAAACAGGTTGATCTTAACGATTTCCTCCCATCTTGTAGGCTCCAGCTCCAGAAACTTCCCAAAGCTGGCCGTACCGGCGTTATTAATTAAAATATCTATTGTACCCAGTTCATTCTTTACCTTTAAAACCGCCGCGTCAACGGCGCTAATATTGGTAATGTCTACCGTAGCAACGGAAATCTTCACTTCGTATTGTTTGAGTTCTTCGGCAAGCGTTTCCAGATCAGAAAGTGTTCTGGCTAACAATCCGACATTAACTCCTTCCTGAGCCAATGCAATAGCTATGGCCTTTCCAATCCCTTTACCTGCACCGGTTACTATCGCGTTTTTTCCTTTTAATGATTCCATGATATATGTATTGACTACTACAAATCTAGACAAAAAAAAGCCTGTAAACTTTCGCTTACAGACTTAATATTATACTGTCCGGCCCTTCTTAACGAAAGGAGGGCGTTATGTTATTGGAATTGCTTTCCTTTAACTTTACGTTCGTTTTCGGTTAAGAAGATTTTGCGTAGACGCATGCTCAATGGAGTGATTTCGATGTACTCATCAGCCTGGATATACTCCATAGCTTCCTCTAATGAGAATTTGATTGCAGGCGCTATTCGGTTACTATCATCCGTACCAGATGCACGCATGTTAGTCAACGCTTTACCTTTTACTATGTTCACCACTAAATCATTATCTCGGATGTGCTCACCCATGATCTGACCTTCGTAAACATCTACACCCGGATCAACAAAGAACCGTCCTCTGTCTTGCAATTTATCGATAGAGTAAGCAGTTGTACTACCTTTTTCCATAGATACCAATACACCATTCAATCTTCCAGGGATGGTGCCTTTCCAAGGCTCGTAAGATTTGAAACGGTGAGCCATAATTGCTTCACCACCTGTTGCAGTAAGCACATTGTTTCTTAAACCAATGATACCACGTGCAGGAATCTCAAATTCTAAGTGTTGTAAATCACCTTTTGGCTCCATGATCAACAACTCACCTTTACGCTGAGTTACCAATTCAATTACTTTACCAGCAACCTCACCCGGTACATCAACGATTAAAGTTTCAACCGGCTCACATTTCTTACCATCAATCTCTTTAATGATAACTTGTGGCTGACCAACCTGAATCTCATACCCTTCGCGACGCATAGTCTCGATCAATACAGATAAATGGAGGATACCACGACCATATACAAGGTATGCATCAGGAGATTCTGTTTCTACAACTTTCAGCGCAAGGTTTTTCTCCATCTCTTTATACAAACGCTCTTTAATACGTTGAGAAGTAACAAATTTACCTTCTTTACCAAAAAATGGTGAGTTGTTAATGGTAAACAACATGTTCATTGTTGGCTCATCGATTTTGATAACCGGCAATTGTTCAGGAGCATCAAAGTCAGCAATGGTATCACCGATATCGAAACCATCGATACCAACAACAGCGCAAATATCACCAGATTTTACTTCTGTTGTTCTGACTTTACCAAGACCTTCAAAAATATAAAGTTCCTTTACCCTTGATTTAACCATTTTACCATCACGTTTGATCAAGGTAACCGGTTGATTTTCTTTAATTACACCGCGGTGAACACGACCAACTGCGATACGACCTACGAAAGAAGAATAATCTAACGAAGTGATCTGCATTTGAAGTGTACCTTCCAACATTGGTGGAGCGGGGATGTTAGCAACCACTGCATCCAACAATGCGAAAATATCTGTAGTGGGAACTTTCCAGTCTGTACTCATCCATCCTTGTTTAGATGAACCGTATATTACAGGGAAGTCTAACTGATCTTCTGTAGCCTCAAGGTTGAAAAATAATTCAAAGATCTGCTCATAAACTTCCTCAGGGCGACAGTTTTCTTTGTCAACTTTATTAACAACCACAATTGGTTTCAAACCTAATGCAAGTGCTTTTTGCGTAACGAAACGTGTTTGAGGCATTGCACCTTCAAAAGCATCGCACAACAATAAAACACCATCGGCCATTTTTAATACGCGCTCAACCTCACCACCAAAATCCGCGTGACCAGGAGTATCAATGATATTGATCTTAATATCTTTGTACTGCACTGAAACGTTTTTCGAAACGATCGTAATACCACGTTCGCGCTCCAGGTCATTATTGTCAAGAATTAAATCACCTGTTTGCTCGTTATCACGAAAAATGGAACAAGAGTGTAATATCTTATCAACCAGCGTTGTCTTACCGTGGTCAACGTGTGCTATAATAGCTATGTTTCTTATTTTTTGCATAAAATGCGTGTAAATTTTGGCGCAAAGATAATGTTTAATATCGATATATCAACGTGTTAGTACAGAGAAAGGTTTGACAAAGGACTGAGCTTGCCTTCGCATCTGGTTCGAACTGCATTGCGACCGTTGTCGCGAAAGCAAGCCCGTACCAACGCGATAGCAAAGGGGAACCAACACGGTACCAACCTCGAATAAACCACATACAGACATATTCGTGGTTTTTAGTTAGAAACAAACTTAATAATTACCTGTTGTTAATATAATATGCACCTGCATTCAGCAAAACAATTATGAACGATCAAAATATTAACCCTGAACCAGTTAAAAAAAACGACAGCTGTCAAGCGCCAAAAAATAATAAACTTAACAAAACTGGCCTTGATCAATGGAACGACCGCTTGGATAACAACCTGGAATCTGAAGGCGAAGCTAATATGCAAGCGGATGAGAACGCGGAAGATTTTAAGGATTCAGCAGATGGTAAGGCTACAAACGCTTAGCTGGAAAAGCCCATTTTAAAAATGCAGGTAACGCTTTGGACCAAGTAGCCACATTATGCTCACCACCTACCATCTCATAGTAACGAATGTCTTCAGGTCTTTGGTAGCCCTTTTTAATCAATTCTTTGATAATATCAATGGTATCATCAATAGAATCTATAATGCCATTCTTGTTGCGGTCTGCTTTTTCATCTTCTGTGCCTGTCATTAGCCAGAATTTGATATTTGGTTTGATAGGAGATTCTCTTATTACCTCGTGCATAATGCGATCAGAATCCGTGTAGCCATATTTTAAGTCCTTCTTTCGCCACCAGAAGGAGCCAGACATAACCCCCACAATGTTGAAAAGCGCTTCATTGTTCCAGACAATATCAAATGCACTTAATCCTCCTAAAGAAAACCCTGCAAATGCGCGGCTTCCCTTTATTGGAAAACTGACTATTTTCGCTAACAACGGAAATAACTCTTTGGCAACGAAACTACTGTAAGCTGCTGCTTTCGCGCCACGGTTAATGAAATCAGGCCTTCCAACAATTCCGTATTCATGTAATCTTTCTTCGGATGCTTTAATGGCCACTACCAATATCGCTCCTACTATGCCTTTAGAGTATAAATCAGAAAGCGTTTCCTGAATCTTTAACTCCACAGAATCCTGACCGTCATTTAGTAGGAGCAAGTTTAGCTCTTCGTTGCCTAAAAGGTTGTACGGCAAGAATACATCAAATTCAACATCCCTTTCGAGATGGACGGATTTTAAAGCATGTTCGGTTTTAACAATTTGTGGAATTAATACATCGACATTCATATTTCTACTACTTCTCCCTAACTTATTTTGAATTGCAAAGTTACCATTAAACCTTAAAAATTATTCAGCCCTTGTAATTTCGTTTAACACTAAAATTCCATAACTTATAGCACCTAAATGAATTGCCATGCAAGAAGAATATAAAAAATGGTATAGTCATAATCTTAGCGGGAATTTCGAGATCCTTATCTATGGGCATAGCGGCTATCCGATAATCCTGTTCCCAACAAGTATGGGAAGGTACTATCAGAACAAAGACTTCAAGATGATCGATTCCATCCAATGGTTTATTGAGGAGGGAAAAATTAAGGTTTACTGCGTCGACAGTATAGATAAAAAGAGTTGGTACAATAAGACCGCACATCCTGCTCAGCGGGCTGGTAGCCACCTCTGGTACGACAGGGCTATTCTAGAGGAAGTAGTTCCATTGGCAAGGCACGAGACAGGTCATACTAAAATAATTACCGCAGGATGCAGTTTCGGCGGCTACCACGCCGCAAATTTCGCTTTTAGACATCCATGGCTAGTGAGCCATATGTTTAGTATGAGCGGAGCCTTCGACATCCGCAGTCAGCTGGACGGTTTTTACAACGATGACGTCTATTTTAACAACCCAGTTGATTATTTGGTGAACGACAGCAACCCCGATTTGTGGAACATGAAGATTGTACTGGGGACGTCCGATCGGGACATCTGCAGGGCCGACAATGAAAGGCTATCTGGTATCCTTAATGCGAAAGGAATAGATCATTGGTTAGACATCAGGCACAATGCGGACCACGACTGGCCCATCTGGCGCACTATGCTACCAGATTACTTATCACAATTATAAAACTTTTATAAGGGTTTCATCATTAAAACATTTAGAACTAAATATTAAATACAATTATGAAGAAAATCGGAATCTTATTTGGCAGGGAACGATCGTTTCCCGAGGCAATTGTAAAGCGCATTAACGAAATAGCAGAAAAAAACATTAGCGCTGAGTTTGTTAGCATCGACAAGATCCTCCAGGCAGAGGCGCTGGATTACGCCGTTATCATTGATAGGATTTCTCAGGATGTACCCTTCTATCGTTCCGCACTAAAAAATGCAGCAATCACAGGTACCGCTGTCATAAATAACCCATTTTGGTGGAGCGCAGATGAGAAATTTTTCAACAATGCTCTGGCCGTAAAAATAGGAGTTCCCGTCCCCAAAACGGCATTGATCCCATCTTACGAAATGCCGGATGATACCTCGGATCAATCATTTAGCAACCTAGCCTTTCCTATGGCCTGGGAGCAGATTTTTGAATACACGGGTTTTCCTGCTTACATGAAACCGTTTGACGGCGGAGGTTGGAAGGAGGTTTATAAACTACATGATAAAGAAGACTTTTTTGACAAGCATAGTCAGACAAGACGTACGGTGATGATGCTGCAGGAAGAAATTGAATTCACCGAATATTTCAGGTGCTATTGCATTGGCGGAAAGCATGTTCGCATCATGCAATATGAACCAAGAAACCCTTTCCATTTGCGTTACCAAGTAGACACACCCCCTTCCAGCGAAGCGCTGTTGCAAACCATTCATGATTACGTATTGAAACTCAACGAATATTTGGGATATGACTTTAATACCGTAGAGTTCGCGGTAAGGGATGGAATTCCATATGCAATTGACTTCTGTAACCCTGCTCCAGATGCGGAGGTGACCAGCGTTGGACAAGCAAACTTTGACTGGGTTGTGGAAACCACTGCTCAATATGCTATTGAACGCGCTAAGGCACAGGTTGAAGGTCAGGATAATTTAACTTGGGGAACTTATGTAAAAGCCTCTGCGGGTGGGCTACCCTTAAACGCGAGCTCAACCACAAACGCAACTGACAAAGCAAAGCCGAGAGCTAAAGCCACAGCAGGAATTGCAAAAAAAACTCCAACTAAACCTAAAAAATAAAACAGGGTCAACTATGAAAAACATATTTACGCTTGGGATAGAAGAGGAATACATGGTGATTGACCCTGTTACCCGTGAATTAACCTCACATGACCAAAAAATTGTTGAGGCAGCGCAGAAGATCCATAAGGACCAGGTTAAAGCAGAAATGCACCAGGCTGTAGTGGAAGTAGGCACCGGGATTTGTAAGAATACCGATCAAGCCAGGGAGGAAATCTCACAGCTGCGGTATACCGTGTCTCAACTTGCGGGAGAACAAGGCCTACGCATTGGAGCATCTGGTACCCACCCCTTTTCACATTGGGAAAAACAGCTAATCACGGAACACCCAAGGTATAGCGAGATTGTAAACGAACTGCAAGAAGCAGCCAGGTCAAATTTAATTTTCGGCCTGCATGTGCATGTCGGTTTTCAATCCAGGGAGCTAGCAATACACATTGCCAATCAGGTTCGTTATTTCTTGCCCCACGTATTTGCCCTTTCCACTAATTCTCCCTTCTGGGAGAACAGAAACACCGGCTATAAATCGTTCCGGACCAAGGTATTTGACAAATTTCCAAGAACGGGCATTCCCGACATCTTCAATAGCATTGAAGATTATGACAACTACGTCAAACTGCTGATCAAGACTAACAGTATTGATAATGCTAAAAAAATCTGGTGGGACATCCGTGTGCATCCCTTCTTTGAGACTATTGAATTCAGGATTTGTGATTGTCCGATGCTTATTGATGAGACCATGGCCTTTACCGCTTTATTTCAATGCCTATGTGCTAAGCTTTATAAGCTTAGACTACAAAACATGAAATTCATTAGTTATTCCAGAGCCCTAATAAATGAAAATAAATGGAGGGCAGCCCGTTATGGAATTGATGGAAACCTAATTGATTTCGGTAAAGAGATGGAGGTGAATTGTCGCAATCTAATCTTGGAATTATTAGACTTTATAGATGATGTTGTAGATGAATTGGGTTGCAGACGTGAGATCAACTATGTGCTCAAAATACTGGAAAACGGAACAGGTGCTGACAGGCAATTGGCAGTTTACGAACAAAAGGGTAACTTTGAGGCGGTGGTTGATTACATCACTTCACAAACATTAATAGGAGCAAAATAGTGAATATAGCCTATAGGAAAAGGGTTAAAATAGCCGTCATTGACATGAATAACGGAACCGCAAACCAAGGAATGCGAGGAATACAGGAAATCTTACTGCGCTATAAAAATGAGCATGATCTGGATCTCAGGCTTGACGTTTTCGACCTGAGGCAAAAGGGCGAGATTCCAGATTTGAGTTTTGACATCTATATTTCCAGCGGCGGACCGGGTAGCCCATTTGAAGGTAAGGGCATGAAGTGGGAGAACGATTTCTTCGATCTTTTAACCGATTTAGAAAAATTCAACAAGCAAAGTTATTTTGTAAAGAAACATGCTTTCTTAATTTGCCACTCCTATCAGTTGGGTTGCAGAAAATTCAATGTTGGTGAAGTTATTGCAAGGCGATCGACCGCTTTCGGAATTTTCCCTGTATTTTTGACAGCTGGAGGCGCTGACGATTTAATTTTTGAAGGCTTGGCTAGCCCGTTTTTTACTGTTGATAGTCGTGACTGGCAGGTAGTTAGTGTTAGTGAACCCGGCGATAATCTAAACGCGAATGTGTTGGCTTTGGAGAAAGAAAGGCCACATGTAGATTTAGAAAGATGCATTATGTCTGTTCGATTCACCAAAGAAATTGTGGGCACTCAGTTCCATCCGGAAGCCGATCCTGTAGGGATGAAAATGTACTTATTGCGTGATGATAAAAAGGAGTCAATCATCGCCAATCATGGCCTGGAGAAGTATGAGGATATGCTTTCCAGTTTAGAGGATGTAAATAAACTGCAGCTCACTCAAAGCATAATACTACCCAATTTTATAACCGAAGCATTGACCGCTTTAACAGAAGACGCTTAGCGATGATTAACGAATACCGTAAATCTTTTAACGAGAATTTTTCTGACAAGAAATTCCGGGAGTTTCAGGACGCTTTGACGGAAGGATTTCCAAAGATACCCTTTAGGATAGCTGAAACGCCTGTTTTCATTCCAAAAGAGCTATCAGAGAAACTAATCGCAGCTGGTGAAGAAATCATCAAATTAATTCGGCAACCGGATTTTAAGGAATTAACAGCTGCATCTGTCCCCGAACTTTGGCGCGTTCCCGACGAAAACGATCACCCGCACTTCTTAACATTTGATTTCGCAATAAGTAAGGATGTCAATGGCGAGTTAACACCGATGCTGATCGAGATGCAGGGGTTCCCTTCTTTATATGGATTCCAGCTACATCTGGCAAAAAAGTACAAGGAGGCTTTCGGACTGGATCACAATTTAACTCCGTTGTTTGGGGATTTTGATGAACAAGCATATGTCGAACTGCTGAAACAAGTGATCCTTGGCGATCATGAACCACATGAAGTAGCCTTGATAGATGTAGATGCGCTGAACCAAAAAACTGCTATAGACTTTCTTGTAACACAGAAATATATAGGAATGAAGATCCTGGCGTTGACAGATATTTTTAAAGAAGGGAAGTCATTGTTTTATCTGGAAAATGGAGAAAAGATTCGATTAAAAAGAATTTACAACCGGTTGATATTCGACGAAGTGGCCGACAAAAAGAATATTTTTAAGGATAGTTTCGATCCCCGGGAACAGCTTGACATTGAATGGGTAACCCATCCAAATTGGTTTTATAGGGTCAGCAAATACACTATGCCTTTCCTGAAAAGCGAGTTTCTACCTGAAACACATTTTTTAAATGCCCTCCCTGCGACACCGAAAGACTTAGAAAATTACGTACTTAAGCCCCTATTCTCCTTTGCTGGAATGGGCGTATTGATCGATGTTAAGCCAGCTGACATTAAAGCAATCGCAGATCCGGAAAACTGGATACTTCAACGCAAAGTAAAATATGAGCCAGTGGTGGAATCACCTGATGGCGGCGTAAAAGTAGAATTGCGCCTGATGTATTTGTGGCCGGATGGAGGTGAGCCCCAGCTCTGCATTAATTTGGCACGGCTTAGCAAGGGTAAGATGATTGGGGTTAGGTACAACAAAGACTTTGATTGGGTGGGTGGCACAGTTGGACTCATTACCCGTTAAATTGACATTCGCGAGACGTCCTGACCTTAATCATTCGTTATTTTTGTAGTATGGATGTACAAATGATCTTGATCCTACTAATTTTCGCAAGCGCAGTATTTTATATTGGCCGCATCATCTTTAAGGCAGTTTCAGCGAAAAGTGGCGGTTGCGCTTCGAACTGTAAGTGTGGTGTAGATTTTTCTAATATTAATCCTGAAAAGCAATAGATTCCGGGAATGGACGCCCTTTTAGAACCTTTCAAGATTTACCTTCAACACAAAGTTTCCATTACCGATGAGCAGTTTTATTTGATCTCAGATCAGCTAAAAGTGAAAAGCTTCGACAAGAACGAAATGATCCTCATGAAAGGAGATGTTTCTTCTAAGGGATATTTTATATTGAGCGGACTATTGCGGAGCTATTCTATAGACGGTAAAGGCAAAACCCACATAATCCAGTTCGCACCTGAACAGTGGTGGCTCACCGAAAGAAACGGCATGTTGTTTAATGAACCATCAGACTTCCTTATTGATGCTATTGAGGCCACCAAAGCGGTTATTGTTCACAAGGATTTTATGAATGAAGCCGCGAAATATGTCCCATGCATCAACGACCTCAACAACAATATGCTCAACAATTCCATTAGGTTTATGCAGAAGAGGATCAATATGCTGTTGAGCGCCACCGCTGAAGAGCGATATCTGAACTTTATTACCTTATATCCAAACCTGACCTTAAGGGTGCCGCAATGGATGATAGCATCGTACCTAGGAATCACTCCAGAATCTCTGAGTAGAGTCCGTAAAGATTTAGTACACAAGCAATTTCGCAGTTAGTTTTTCTTAACATAGGTCAATGCAGACTTAATTCTACCGCCATATCTTTGTTTTGTTAATTTGACAACAACCTAAAAATATATTATGGCATCAACTACTTGGGCTTTAGATCCAACCCACAGCGAACTACAGTTTAAAGTAAAACACTTGATGATCACTACTGTTACCGGTAGCCTAAGTGTTTTCAGCGCATCATTGACTTCTGAAGCCGATGATTTTCAAGGCGCACAAGTTTCTTTCGAAGCAGAAACTAATTCAATAAAAACGGGTAATGCGGACAGAGACAACCACCTGATTGGGGCTGACTTCTTCGATTCGGAAACTTTCCCTAAAATCAAGTTCAGTTCAACTTCATTCGAGAAAGATGGTGACGACTACGTTCTAGAAGGTGACCTAACTGTTAAAGGAACTACTAAGCCTGTAAAGTTAAATGTAGAGTTTGGTGGTATCGCTGCTGATCCATGGGGAAATACTAAAGCTGGTTTTACATTAACTGGTAAAATCAACAGATCTGATTATGGCTTAACATGGAATGCGGCTTTGGAAACTGGTGGTGTAATGGTAAGTGAAGAAGTAAAATTGGCTGCTGAATTACAATTTGTTAAATAAGTCTGATAGAAAATACAAGCATCCAGTCAAAAAAGAAAAGAGACTAAATATTAACAAATTTAATGCCCGGCTGTATAAAGGTGAAAAAGCTGTGTTTACCTTCCCTTCTAATTTCAATACCGGATTTGTAATTATTAAAGGGGGTATTCGGATTAATCATAAAGTAATAGCTGGAGTCGATCAATTTGTCCACTTTTCTAATGAAGGATCTGAGATTAAAATTGAGGCCCTGGAAAACTCCATTATTCTCGTTCTAAGTGGCGAGCCTCTAAACGAGTCAATTGCACAATATGGGCCATTTTTGATGAACAATCCTGTGGAAATCCAGCAAGCAATAATTGACTATAACCAAGGTAACCTCGGTTATTTAGAAGAATAACATCCTGATTTGATTTTATAAGTAAACCGGCATCGTAAACGATTGCCGGTTTTTTATTACTTAGGTTCTCTGAATAAGGCAAACAGCATAGGCAACTACCCCTTCTTGTCTTCCGATAAAACCCATCGTTTCATTTGTTGTTGCTTTAATCGAAATGTCATCCACTGATATTCCTATGGCCTCAGCAATGTTCCGTTGCATTCTAGAAATATAAGGGTTGATCTTGGGTGCCTCCAGACAAATCATTGCATCAATGTTTCCAATCTCCCAGCCTTTTTCAGCTAGGAGTTTAACACTTTCCTGTAAAAGAATGACGCTACTGATACCCTTCCATCTTGGATCGGTATTTTGAAAATGGAAACCAATATCTCTTAGATTTGCTGCACCAAGTAGGGCATCACAGATAGCATGTAATAATACGTCAGCATCAGAATGCCCAAAGGCACCCTTATGATGCTCAAGATTTACTCCGCCCATTACAAATGGGTGGTTATCTTTTAACTGGTGGACGTCAAATCCAAAGCCAACTTTTATCTTCATACTAAATACTTGTTAAGGTGCATAATCTATCGCGTTTCGCCAAAATTAAAAAGTAAGCCAAATCTTAGTGTATTCGCCAGAGGACTCTTTTGTGGGTTTGCTAAAAGGTAAGAGAAATCAATATTAAACACATTATATTTTAGTCCGGCACCAAGTGTAAAATAACGCTGGTTACCTTTCATAGGATTTTCATAAAAGTAACCCGCCCGGAATGCAAATTGCTGATTGTACCAATATTCTAAACCCGCCGCGATACTGACTTCCTTTAATTCTTCAGAAAATCCTCCAGGAGCATCACTAAAGGATCCAAAGATTCCAGAGGGCACAGATCGGTTCGGGTCCTTGCCTGAAATAATGTTTCCATTCGCGTCATATATTGGTTGGGTTGGAACAAGCAGCTTATTTAGATCCAGCGCAAAGCTAAACATACTGTAATCATCGATAAGAAATGTTGTAGCGCCGCCAATCTTGAGGTTAGTCGGAAGAAATGCTTTATCACCAACAGCGCTATATCCGATTTTTGTACCTATGTTAGAAATGTTAGCTCCAGCGGAAACAATAGCGTCTGTTCCGAAAAGCACCGAATTCGTTTTATAATAGGCCGAAATATCTACCGCTAGGGCCTTGCCAGCGGTTGTTTGTTGCCCTCCTACTGATTGACCTGAGGAAAGATTTGAATAGATGTAGCGCAATGTCGTTCCAAGTGAAAATGAATCGCCAAACCTTTTAGCATAAGTTACATCAAAAGCAAACTCATTTGGATTAAAAATCCCCAGGTCTTGTTGATTGATATCCACAAACTGTATTTCGCCCAAAGAAAAATACCGTAAGGATGACCCGATCGCATTTGTCGCATCAATCATGTAATAACCACTTAAGTAGCCAAGATTAATGTCTGTAACGATGCTTTTTAGCCATGGACTATAGGAGGCTGAAAATCCATAAGGCTTTTCTAAAAAAGCTAGTTTCGCAGGGTTGATGCTCATGGCATTTGCATCGGGATGGATGGCAACTCCCGCATTGCCCATGCCACCAGCCCGGGCATCAGGAGTAATTAACAAAAATGGAACAGCTGTAATGATGGTATTGGACTCACTTCCATTGGTTAGTGTACTTCTTCCAACAACTTGAGCAGTTAGGTCTTTAGCCGTTGTTACTAAGAAAAAGAAGAATACACTCTTTAAAAAGCACCTATAGCCCATCTAATGTAATAATTGAAAAAGCATTGAACGCAAGTTAGCATTGTACACACTAATTTCAAAGTAGTCCACCAATATAATCCTCGCGAAAAGCCTATCATAAAGTTTTTTTGGCTCCTACACTATTTTTTATGTAATTTTAAAGCTAGTTTGATGAATTAGCACGCTATGAAAAAAAAGATATTTTATTCACTTGCCTCACTCGTTGTGATTTCCTGCGCTTTTACATCCTGTAAATCATCTAAACCTGGAACTTCAGACAAGACAGGGATGGCCTATAATAAAAAGGAGTACGGGGGGTTTGCGGTTAATAACAAGTTTAAACGCGGCCCCGGACCTGGATTAGTGGAGATTGAAGGTGGTGTTTTTGTAATGAGCGGAAGTGCGATAAATACTCCGGGACAAGAGCTAAGTACGTATAACCGTAAGAGAGAGACTACCGTATCTTCGTTCTATATGGATGAAACAGAAGTTTCAAACACCAACTGGTTAGAGTACTTAAATTGGATTAGAACCAACTATCCAACTGATTATGAATATTATTACAATGAGCTACCCGATACGTTAGTGTGGAGAAGACCATTGTCTTACAATGAGCCATATGTAGACAATTATTTGAGGCATCCTGCCTACCAGGATTACCCTGTTGTGGGAGTTACATGGGAGCAAGCAAACAGGTACTGTGCATGGAGAACGGACAGGGTCAATGAACTTTTACTTCGTGATCAAGGTTACATGACCAGCTTCAAAGATTTAAATGGCGGCAATAAGAATGGTCCTACAGTAGCTGTGGGTGCTAATGCTGCCGCTTCACAATCAAATGCGCCATTTAATACAACTATGTATTTAAATAACCAAATTGATGATAAAGGTAAGAAGGCCATGAAAGACCTTAATCCTAAAGGAACTGTGAATGCAGCCAATGGGGCAGCTACGGCTACCACCGGAAATGGTGCCGCAACGAGAAACGTCAGGCTAGAAGATGGTATAATTAAACAGCCGTATCGCCTCCCAACGGAAGCGGAATGGGAGTATGCAGCGTTAGGTCTAATAGGAAACACGGAGTATGAGAACATCGCAGAGAATAAAATCTATCCTTGGAATGGCTTAGGCCTGAGCTCTGCTAAAAAGAAAACCCGTGGTTTGATGTTAGCCAATTTCAAAAGAACAAAAGGTGATTATATGGGCGTGGGTGGCTCCCTTAACGATAAGGGAGGAATAACGGCCGCTGTAAGGTCATACTTACCTAATGATTTTGGATTGTATAACATGGCAGGGAATGTAAACGAATGGGTAGCTGATGTGTATCGGGTTAATACTTTTGAAGCAGCTGATGCTTTCAATCCATACCGTGGTAACTTTTATCAGGATAAAAAAATAGCTGATCCAATGACAGGCAGACTGGAGAAAGACAGTCGCAACATGCCAGTTTTAGTGGCCGCGCAAACCCAGAAGAAACAAACATGGGCGGAGAAACAAGCTGCTGCAAATGCTCCAGTTGACTCTGCAGCGGTGAATACTTATGCTGACCAACGGGGTTATCGTGATCCAGCCGGTGATCTTTACGGTGAAATCACACTTGTAAATGATAAATCAAGAGTTTACAAGGGAGGTTCCTGGGATGATCAGGCCTTATGGCTTAATCCAGCAACCAGACGATTCTTACAACAGGATGAAGCTACCGCGGACATTGGATTCCGATGCGCTATGACTATGCTCGGTGCCTCTGAAATTCGTTCAACTGGGAAACCACAGTTTGCGCCAAAAGTTCAAAAGGCATTCAATAGCAAAAAAAGATAACTCTATTTATAAAGTGATAAACAACGAAGGGGCTAATGGCCCCTTTGTTAATCAAACTCAATCAAAACCGCATTCTTCTCGGTTTTATCGCCAATATTGATTAATATTCGTTTTATGATACCATCTGTCGGAGACTTGATCATGTTTTCCATCTTCATGGCTTCTAGAACCAATAAATTGTCGCCTTTTACTACGCGCTGTTCTTGCACCACCAAAATCTTTAACACAAGACCCGGCATAGGTGCTTTAACCTCTGCCACCTTCTTAGTTTTAGAATAGTCAAGTCCCAATTGTTTTAGTAACTGGTCATACTGATCCTCAATCGCTAGATGATAAATATTACGGTTTACTTTTAAGACAAGGGTCTTTTCCGATCTGTTCTCTTCAATCAATTCAACATTGAAAGATTTGTTATTGTAAATGACACTGGAATGTCTTGCATTTAGGCTTCTGTAATCAAAAATAACTGCTTTCTGATCCATCGAGATTTCTGTATTATTTACCTCGAGTTCAAAATCAAACTTCCCATTAACCTTTACCTTCATTTCTTATTGAGTTAAAGCGTACTGTATCAAATTCGCACCCATTTTCAGCGCATTAGAGCGACTTTCCTGGGTATCCTCTGGATACGTACCAAAATCCTCCCATCCATTACCTAAATCGCACTCAAACGTGTAGTAACAAACCACTCTGCCTTTCCAAAGCAACGCAAAACCCTGTGGACGTTTGCCATCGTGTTCGTGAATTTTTGGCAAACCATTTGGAAACATAAATTTCTGCTTGTATAATTCATGGTTCGCAGCGAGTTCTACAAAACTAAGCTCAGGAAATACCTTTTTCATCTCTTTGCGAACAAACTTATCTAGTCCATAGTTATCGTCGATATGGAGGAACCCTCCTCCAATTAAGTATTTTCTTAGATTAGAGGCTTCAGCCGTGTTAAATACAACATTCCCATGCCCTGTCATATAAACAAACGGGTAGTTGAACAGAGTTGCGCTGCCAACTTCCACAATTTCTTCCTCTGGAGCAAAGTTTGTTTTAAGATTTGTATTGCAGAATGCAACCAGATTTGGCAGCGCTGTCCTATTCGCATACCAATCTCCACCTCCGCTATATTTCAGCTTAGCAATTTTGTAAGTAGGTACAGTGAAACCTGCTACCAGGAAAAATAATGCAAAAGCAAGGACTTTAATTTTCATCTATTTAGGTAATTGACTTCAAAACACGCGGCAAGTGCCGCAGTTTCTGTACGCAATCGTGTGTTACCTAAAGTTAGGGGTTTAAAATCATTATCCAAAGCCACTTGTATTTCTTCTGGTGTAAAGTCGCCTTCAGGACCAATGAGAATTGTATACTTTTTATCTATCATGCGGATCTGGCTAATGTACTGCTTTGCTTCCCCTTCTACGCAGTGGGCAATCATTTTAGTTCCATCAAACCGCAGATTCAAAAAGTCCGAAAGATCAATACAAGGATTCAATTTTGGATGGTAGGCTTGCAGAGATTGCTTTACTGCAGAAGTGATCACTTTGCTTAAGCGTTCTTCCTTAACAACTTTACGTTCAGATCTGGAGCATATAACCGGTGTGATCTCATCAATTCCCAATTCTGTGGCTTTCTCAAGAAACCATTCCAACCGATCCATATTTTTAGTTGGAGCTACAGCGATATGTAGATAATGGTTTCTCTTTTGATAGTTTAAAACTGTATCAATAATGCTTACGGTGACATTTTTCTTATTGTCAGAAACTATCTCCGCCTTGTAAAAGCCACCCCTTCCATCAATGAGCGAAATCACGCTACCTTTAGAAAGACGCAATACTCTTATGCAATGCTTGCTCTCTTCTTCATTTAACGTGTATTCAGTGGACTCTATATCTGGTGTGTAAAATATATGCATCACCAAATTTTAGTGATTGTCAACCATCTCACTTTTCGTGATTACCAGTTCTAACTTAATCGTCTCAATATTCTGCTCTGTCTTCTTAAGTATTGTAAATAGATACCCGTAACACTCTTCACTATCTCCCACCTCCGGAATCTTACCGAAAGCATGTGAAACAAGTCCACCTACAGTATCAAAATCCAGGTCTTCAGGTAAGTCGTGAGGCAGATGCTCATTTACATCATACACAGTCGCATATGCGTTAATGATGAATTCACTTTCAGATATTTTCTCAACCGTAGGTTTTTCCTCATCATACTCATCTTGAATTTCTCCAACGATCTCTTCAACTATATCCTCCAATGTAACCATACCTGCAGTACCACCAAATTCATCGATGACAATGGCAATCTGAATGCGTTTTTGCTGAAGTTCACTCAGCAGGTCATTGATCTTTTTAGTCTCTGGCACAAAATAGGGCTTTCTTATAATATCGCTCAATGCCCATTCTTTATTACCTGCCAGCAGAGGCAATACGTCTTTCGCATGAACAATACCTATAATCTTATCAATGATCTCATCGTAAACCGGCATCCGCGAGTAGCCTTCTCCAATGATCGTTTCTACCACTTCTTCTTTCGACGTATTTAATTCAATTCCTGATATTTTGGTTCTGGGAACCATAATATTTTTTACCACACGCTCGTTGAAATCGAAAACGTTTTTGATAAGCTCGTGCTCATTATATTCTAAAGCACCACTCTCCTTTCCTTGGTCAAGTAGGTATTGCAATTCTTCATTGCTGTGTAATGAATCATGGCCACCAGCAGTGTTAATGCCAAAAGGCTTTAGTATAATGGCTGCGAGACTATTCAATGTCCAGATAAAAGGCTTAAATACTACATAAAAAATTTGTAGTGGAACTGATATAAATAATGTGGTAGCTACAGGTCTTTGTATCGCAAGAGATTTAGGAGCAAGCTCACCAAATACGATATGCATAATGGTGATTATAGAGAAAGCAACAACAGTAGCTGCAGAATGAATGAAAGCATCACTTACGGCTAAATGAAAACCTACAAAAATATTCAGAAAGATGGTGTGCATCACATTCTCACCCACCCAACCAAGACCAAGGGAAGCAAGTGTGATACCAAGTTGTGTAGCGGCTAAATAACCATCAAGATTATGAACTATACTCTTTGCCATCTTGCCAACCCGGCTTCCGGACTTAGCTTTAATCTCAATTTGCGAAGCACGCACTTTTACGATTGCGAATTCAGCGGCAACAAAAAAACCGTTCAGCAGCACTAAGAATAATGCTAAAATTAGACGCCATCCGACAGAATCGCCGTCGGCTTCTACGGGCGTTGCTAAGGCCAAAGTTGAAGCTGGTATGACTCCATTAACGGATGTCAATACGAACATACAAATCGAGTGGGAAATCATTCAGGTGACTTTCTAAATTTTTGGTCGTAAAGCGCTATGCTTTCCTGTATCACCTTGTGCGCATATGGCACGCCTAGGAGATGTTCAATAGTGACTTGCTTTTCTTCTAAAGCTTTATAATCCTGGAAAAATTTTACGATCTCTTTCATCGTGTGTGGAGGAAGATCAGCAAGATCATTAATGTAATTCACGGACATGTCGTTTTTAGCTACGGCGATGATTTTGTCATCTTGCTCGCCATTGTCAACCATGTGCATTACGCCTATTACCTTAGCTTCGATAATAGTCATTGGGTATACATCCACTGAGCACAATACAAGAATGTCTAACGGGTCATTGTCGTCACAATAAGTTTGTGGAATAAAGCCATAATTAGCTGGGTACATGACTGAAGAAAAAAGAACCCTGTCAAGTTTGATAAGGTTCGAGTCTTTGTCTATTTCATATTTTGCTTTTGAGCCTTTAGGGATTTCGATAATCGCATTAACGATTTCAGGTAAGCTCTCTCCAGGAGAAACGCTATGCCAAGGATGGGTGTCGTAGTTACTCATTGTTACTGTTCATTGTTAATTGTGTCGTCATCATTGCTCTTTACAACTTTCTTCTTAACGAAGGTTATGATTAGTGGAATAGTTGTAACAGTAATAAAACCTATAATTATGTATAATAAATAATCGGTAATCTCCCTTTCAAATCTCTTGCCAAGAAAATAACCGAGCAACGTTAAGGAGCTAATCCATAAAACGCCACCCAAAATATTATATAAAGCAAATTTTTTAAAATCGAGCTTTACGATGCCTGCAAATATTGGAGCAAAGGTTCTAACAATGGGCACGAATCTACCCATGATCAGTGCGAATGCGCCCTGTTTGTTATAATATGCCTCTGCCGCTTTTAAATATCGTCTTTTAAAAAAAAAAGAGTCCTTCCTGTCATAAAGCATGGGACCAGTCCTTCGCCCAAACCAATATCCGGTAAAATTACCCGACACTGCGCAAACGATCAAACCCAGAATAAGCACATAAATATTAACGTCAAGTTTGCCCGTTGCAACAAACATCCCGGCGAGGAAAAGCAGGTAATCTCCTGGTAAAAAGAAACCAAAAAAAAGTCCTGTTTCCGCGAATATAACAAACATCACAACATAAAAACCACCCTCTTTAAGTAATTTTTCGGGGTCAACAAAGTGTTGTAACGATGTCCAGAAATCCTGCATATTTCGATTATTCGTAAAACTACAAATAATTATGAATAGTAGTCACTATATCAAATTTAAAATCACTGAAGGATAAACTCCTAAAAACACGGTGATTACTACAGACAAAATCAACACCAATTTGTACTGAAAAGGTGTATTGAGATCAATTTCACTACCTTCCTTGAAGTACATTGCCACAATAACTTTGAAGTAATAATAAAAACCAACTAGGGCATTGAGAATCGCAAAAGCTACTAGGTAAATCTGATACTCTCCCATTACATTCAGGAACATCAAATATTTACCTATAAAACCAGCAGTTAGTGGAATCCCGGCAAGGGAAAGCATCGCGACAGCAAGAGCAAGGGAAGTCATTGGATTGCGTTTAGCTAAACCGTTGAAGCTGTCGAAGTGATCGTTACCTGTTTTCTGTTTAACAAGTATTAACACAGCAAAAGCAATTATGCTGGCGAAAGTGTAAGCAGCAGCATAAACCAACACATTATTTGACGAATTTGCTGACAACGTTACTAAAGAAAAAAGCAGGTACCCTACATGTGAAATACTTGAGTAAGCAAGCATTCTCTTGAAATTCTTCTGAAATAATGCGGTAACATTTCCAATAAATAGTGTTAGACACACAATTACGATCAGTGGTGGAAGCCAGAAATCATGAAGCGGCGCGAACGTCCCCGCAAATAATCTTAAAAAGGCGGCAAAACCAGCGGTTTTTACTACTGTTGACATAAATGAAGTAATGAGTGTAGGTGACCCCTCGTATACATCAGGAGTCCAGAAGTGGAAAGGAGCTGCACCGATTTTAAAACACAATCCAATCAAGATTAAGATTACACCCGGGTAGAACAGTGGCGACATGTCTCTGTAATGTCCAACCAAATACTGATTAATCTTTATCAGATCAAACGTGCCAGTAGCACCATAAACTAAAGTAATTCCGAATAGTAGAAATCCTGTTGAAAATGCTCCCATAAGAAAGTATTTTAAGGAAGCTTCATTACTAGCAAAATCACCTTTTCGAATACCTGCAAGGATGTATAGACTAACGGACATAATCTCCAGACCAATAAATAGCATCGACATGTTCTGATAAGAAACCATGATGACTATACCTGCAAGAGAAAATAGGATCAGTGTGAAGTATTCTGCGATATTATCACTGTTTGCTGCAAAGTAATTTTGCGTCAGTAAAAAGATAAATAGTGTACCTACAATAGTTATTCCAGCAAAGGCCAATGCAAAATTGTCCATCTGCATCATTCCATAGTAGGTGATGTTGGTATTCCATGACGTAAACACAAAAGCCAAAGAAGTAAGCAGTCCAATTATAGTAAGGGGCAATAACGCTTTTTTCGCCTTGAACAAGCCCGCGTAAAGCACTACTAAAGCCGTAACAGCAATTGTTATGATGATATTCATTTGCTTAATTTACCGATGTTAATTTTTGTGTAACCTGATCTATTAATTGTTGTACTGCTGCCTCTGAAAGATGTAAAACTGGTTTTGGATATACACCAATTATGATGATTAAAGCACATATAATATATAAAACTACTTGCTCCGTGCCTTTGATGTCTGTAAATCCGCTAGTGAGTTTGTTTGTTTCACCGAGCATTACATTCTGATACATTCTCAGCATATAAACTGCTCCGAAAATGATTGTGAGTCCTGCAAATACAGCGAACCAAAGGTTATATTGATAAACACCTATTAGTAATAGGAACTCACCAATAAAGCCATTAGTACCCGGTAAAGCTACGGTGCCCAAAATGATTATTAAAAATACTATTGCAAGTTTCGGCGCCTGTTTGGCAATGCCGCCCAGATCAGAAATCCTATTGGTTTTCAGCCTGCTTGAAATGATATCCAGCACAAAAAAGAGTCCGATGACATTTATACCATGACTTAACATTTGAACCATTGCTCCTTGCATCCCTTGAGTATTCAATGCGAAAATACCAGCACTAATCAACCCAACGTGGGCAATTGATGAATAGGCAACTAACCTCTTTGCATCTTTCTGCATAAAAGCAATGATCGAAGCATAAATAATTCCGATCACGGACAGAATGATGGCGAAATGTCCCCATTCTTGAACCCCAATAGGAACAATAGGCAGCAACCAACGAATCACTCCGTAAATTCCCATTTTCAACATGATCCCAGAAAGTAACATCGTTCCTGCAGCCGGGGCCTGAGTATAAGTACTTGGCTGCCAAGTGTGGAAAGGAAAGATCGGCATCTTGATCGCAAATGCTACAAAGAATGCCCAGAATATCCAACCCTGCTGACTACGATCAAGATTCAAATTATAGAAAGCCTGAATGTCAAAGTTGTGCGCGGGGTTCTGAAGAAAAAGGTAGATAATTCCAATTAGCATAAATAAAGATCCTGCGATGGTGTACACAAAAAACTTCATATTTACCTTGATCCTGTCTTTACCACCCCAGATCGCACAAATAAAGTAGATTGGAATCAATGCGGCTTCCCAACCGATATAAAACAAAAATGCGTCTAAAGCCGTGAAAACAAGAAGCAGTCCACTTTGCATAAACAGAATCAACGCAAAAAAACCATGCGAATTTTTATAATCGTGTTTGTAAGCGGCCACTATAATCAAAGGAATCAATGCATTGGTTAACAATATAGTTATAATACTTATTCCGTCTATACCCGCATGGAAACTGATTCCAAGGACTTGAATCCATGGATAGTTCACAATAAATTGTGTAGTCGCATCCGGACTGAAATTACCGATAACAATAAATGTCAACGACAGAGAGACCATTGCCGAAACAAGTGCAACATACTTGGCTGCCTTCCCGGAAAACGCCGTTACTATGGCTCCGACTAGAGGTAAAAATATTAAAAGTAGTAAAAGTTGTTCCATTATGTTTTCTTGGACGATCTTTTATAATGATAAATAAGTATACAATAACAATGAGATGATTCCTACCACCATCATGAAAATATAGAACCCAACATTTCCCGATTGTAGTAAACGAAGGCCCTTACTAGCCTCAGAAGTTCCCCGACCAAAGCCATTCACGATTCCGTCGATAATCTTAACATCTACTATTTTATAAAAAAAAGTAGATAGGGCATCTAAAGGCTTACGGATTATCGCGTCATAGATCTCATCAAGATAAAACTTATGATAGGAGATACTTGCTAAAACCGATCTCCTTGCTTCATCAGGCACAGGAACATGATTCTGCTTTACATATCTAGAGTAGGCAATTCCAATAGAAATTAGCACTCCAGCTATTGTAATTCCCATTAACATAAATTCAATAGCGTGATCTCCAGCCTCTGGATGGTGCATAATTACAGGAGATAGCCATTGGGACAACCAGTGATGACCTCCTAAAACTTCTGGAATGCCAATGAATCCACCTACAGCAGACAGTATCGCTAAAACAATCAATGGAATGGTCATAGACTTAGGTGACTCATGGATTTTTTCTTCAGCATGATGTGTTCCTCTGTAAGTTCCGAAGAAGGTTAAGAACAACATTCTAAACATATAGAAGGTAGTCAGAAAGGCCGTAAATACCGCAATTACCCACATTATTTTATCGTGTTCGTATACCTGAGCCAAAATCTCATCTTTAGAGAAAAAACCAGAAAAAGGCGGTAAACCTGCAATCGCCAGTGTACCTATCAACATCGTGATAAATGTAACGGGCAACTTCTTGCGCAGGCCACCCATATGGCGCATATCCTGCTCATGATGCAAAGCATGAATAACCGAACCAGCGCCCAAAAATAAGAGTGCTTTAAAAAATGCATGAGTAATAACATGAAAGAAACCGCCGTCGTAAGCCCCAACCCCTAATCCCAGAAACATATAACCCAGCTGAGAAACAGTAGAGTAGGCTAACACCTTTTTGATATCTGTTTGAGTAAGCGCTATTAAAGCACCAATAAGTGCCGTCGCTAAACCAACTACCGCTATGATATGCTGCACTACTGGCGCGAGGTCAAATAACACATTAGAACGGGCGATCATGTAGATACCTGCTGTCACCATAGTAGCGGCGTGAATCAGTGCAGAAACCGGAGTCGGCCCAGCCATTGCATCTGGCAACCAAGTAAACAATGGTAATTGTGCAGATTTACCACAGGCACCTATAAATAGGAATAATGCAATCAAGGTAATTGATCCATCGCCAGGAAGCATATTCGCTGCCTGAGGAAAAATCTTCGAGAACTCTACGCTACCAAAAGTAGAAAACATCAAAAATACTGCTAAAAGAAATCCTAAGTCCCCAATTCTGTTAATTACAAAAGCCTTTTTTGCTGCAGACGCATAACTAGTGTTGGTATACCAAAAGCCGATCAACAGATAAGAGCATAACCCTACCCCTTCCCAACCAATAAACATCACAATATAGTTCGAACCTAAAACTAGTAATAACATGAAGAAAATAAAGAGATTCAGGTAACTGAAGAATTTACCAAAACCTGCGTCATCATACATGTATCCAATAGAATAAATATGAATCAAAAATCCGATACCAGTAATAATCAACAGCATTATCGAACTTAGAGGATCTATCAGAAACGAAAGCGGTATTTTTAAACTACCAGCTGAAATCCAATCGAAAAGAAAAATCTCATGAGATTTCTCGACACTTGAGCCCAAAGCAAAGAAAATCCCTATGCTTATTAACAAGGAAATTAAAATTACGCCGCTTCCTACAACACCGATCAACCTCTTGGAAAAGGTATTTCTTCCCAATCCATTGATTATAAAACCAAGTAGAGGAATCAACGGAACCAGCCAAACTAAATCTATTATCATCTTATAACTTATACTTTATTACCACTTAAGGCGATTCAAAACATTGATATCTGTTGATTGTGTATTCCTATAAACCATTACAATTATACTCAACCCTACTGCAACCTCGGCAGCTGCCAAAGCCATGATGAAAAATACAAAAACTTGTCCGGATGGATCGTTGCTATGTACCGAGAATGCGGTAAGCAACAAGTTTACGGCATTCAACATCAATTCAACCGACATAAAAATCACTATCGCATTCCTACGGGTTAAAACCCCTACAACACCGATCGTGAAAATGATGGTACTCAACCATATATAATGGTTGAGCGGTACGCCCTGCAATTCCTGTGTAATGTTCTGCACTATACTTTTTCTTTTTTAGTTAACAATACCGCTCCAACCATCGCAGTAAGCAATAAGATAGAAGACAGCTCAAATGGTAGCATGAAAGGACCAAATAGCTCTTTACCAAGATTCTTTAGTAAGCCTAGATTAGTGTTCTTAAGAATAACAGGATCAGAGATTGACGTAGCCTTCAAAGATCCAATAAGGGTTACTACGAGGCAACACCCTGCAATAACACCAACGATCTTGACCATATTTGATTTAAGAGGCTCATTGTCCTTATTTAGGTTTAGCAACATCAGTACAAATAAGAAAAGCACCATAATTGCCCCCATGTATACAATGAAGTTTACTACTGCTAAAAACTGTGCATTCAATAGGATATAATGAACAGTAAAAGTGAAAAATGTAACAATTAAATAAAGTACGCTATGCACTGGGTTTTTTGCAAAAATAACCAGCAGTGAAAAGATCACACTTAAAGTAGCTACAAAATAAAATACTGAAATGCCCATTTATTTGTTAGTTAGTGGTTGTTCAACCAATTTGTCTTTACCATAGATAAAGTCCTTGCGCAGATAATCAGAGGGAACAATTGGTCCGTCAAGATAGATCGCTTCCTTAGGACATGCTTCCTCGCACAGCCCGCAGAAAATACATCGGAGCATATTGATCTCGTAGACAGCAGCATATTTTTCTTCCCTATATAAATCCTTTTCCTCAGGCTTGCGCTCCGCGGCAATCATAGTTATAGCCTCTGCAGGACATGATAACGCACATAGACCGCAGGCGGTGCAACGCTCCTTGCCGTGCTCATCTCTTTTTAAAGAATGTAATCCTCTAAAGTTAATAGAGAATTCTCTTTGAACTTCAGGATACCGAATCGTAGCCTCTTTCTTAAACAAGTGGCTTATTGTTACAGAAAGACCTTTGGCAATTGCAGGCAGATATATGCGCTCCGCAAACGTTAATGGCTTTTGCTCTAGTATCTTTTTCTTACTGGTTAATGGTTCCATTAAACCTCCTTATTATACCGCAATGCGGATGATTAAAATTTCTCAATTATGGCAATCACAATACCTGTGATAATTATATTAGCTATGGCCAGTGGTATTAGTCCTTTCCAACCCAAATGCATCAACTGATCATATCTGAAACGAGGTATAGTCCATCTCACCCACATAAAGAAGAATATAAATGCAAATATTTTAGTAAAGAAAACTGCAGTTCCAATCAGCGGACCAACTACTGGACCTGTATGCATCAATACCCAATCCATACCCGGATAGTTATAGCCACCAAAGTATAACGTGGCCATGACTGCAGAGGAAACAAACATATTGATATACTCCGCAAACAAATAAAAACCTAATTTCATTGAAGAGTACTCAGTATGATAACCACCTATCAGCTCGGTTTCACATTCAGGTAAATCAAAAGGAGCCCGGTTAGTTTCAGCGAACGCACAGATGATGAATATCAAAAAGCCCAATGGCTGATAAAATATATTCCAGTGCCAGCCATGTTGTTGGTCAACAATTTCCTTCAAACTCATAGTATTGGTCACAAGCAACAAAGCAATGATAGAAAGACCCATTGCAATCTCATAGCTAATATTTTGAGAAGCAGCACGAATCGCACTCAATAAAGAATATTTATTATTTGAAGCCCATCCCCCTATCATAACACCATAAACACCCAATGATACAACACCAAAAATATACAAAATACCAACGTTTATATCGGTAACCTGTAATGGAACTATTCTGTCATTAACAACGATCGGGCTTCCCCAGGGAATTACCGCGGTTCCAATACATGCGGTAAGCATCGCAAGACCCGGACCAACCATAAATAACCACTTACTAGCGTTTGTTGGAATAATTTCCTCTTTCATGAACATTTTAAGTCCATCAGCGAGTGGTTGTAAAATTCCAAACGGCCCTGCTCTATCTGGACCTAACCTATCTTGTAAAAAAGCAGCTACTTTGCGCTCAGCATAGGTTGAGTACATCGCAATCACCAAGGTGATTACAAAAATGATGGTGACCAGTATAAATTTTTCTATAACAAAAGCTATATCCATTAGAATTTGGCTGTTTTTTCTAGTTCTACTTTATTCGCCTGTTGTAGTTGAGGGTTATTTTGAATAACAGGAAGCGGTTTCAATGTTTCGTAATGATTTGATGCTATAACTGAAGCGTCACTGATGTGTGTTGGATGTTCGATAACCCAGTCTGAAGTTTTCTTTTTATCGAAACGACAAGTGTTACAAATGAACTCTTCAACCTCTCCGTAAATGTCCTTTCTTGCAGTCACCCGCAAAACGTCATCTCCTTTGTACCACAGCGTTACCTTACCAGAACAAGTCGGACAATCTCTGTGTGCATCAATAGGTTTTGTAAACCAGACTCTATTTCTAAACCTAAAAGTCTTATCAGTTAATGCACCAACCGGACAAACATCTATTACGTTTCCAGAAAAGTCGTTATCTACCGCAGCTTGTATGTAAGTAGAGATTTCCGAATGATCGCCACGGTTTAAAATACCATGCACACGTTTATTAGTGATCTGATCGGCTGTAAAGACGCAGCGATAACACAATATGCACCTATTCATATGCAATTGGATTTTATCACCAATATCTATACGGTCAAAAGTACGACGCTCAAATTCATAGCGTGTTTTCTGCAAGCCGTGCTCGTAGCCCAGATTTTGGAGGTCGCACTCTCCTGCCTGGTCACATACCGGGCAATCAAGTGGATGGTTAATTAAAAGCATCTCTACCACACCACTTCTTGCTTCAATAACTTCCGGTGAGGTTATATTCTGAACTTCCATACCATCCATTACCGTGGTACGGCAAGAGGCAACAAGCTTCGGCATAGGTCTTGGATCTTTTTCAGAACCCTTGCTTACCTTAACAATACAGGTACGACATTTCCCCCCACTACCCTCAAGTTTACTGTAGTAGCACATAGCAGGCGGTACAATATCCCCACCTATCTGCCTTGCGGCATTTAATATGCTTGTACCGGGAGCTACTTCTACTGTTATCCCGTCTATGGTTACCTTAACTTTATCACTCATGACTGTTAATTTCCTGTCGTAACTTCTGCTTTAGCAATCGGTTCGGCATAATTTGCCAAACCATAATTTGTTTTCAACGCTTTTGCTGGTTCATTTACGTGCCATTCAAACTCATCTCTAAAGTGTTTTATAGCACTTGCAACCGGCCAGGCAGCAGCATCGCCCAATGGGCAAATTGTGTTACCTTCAATATTTTTAGCAACGTTAACCAAAAGATCGATGTCGCTCATTTTACCAAGACCATATTCCAATCTATGTAAAACTTTCTCCATCCAACCAGTACCTTCCCTGCAAGGAGAACATTGTCCACAGCTTTCATGGTGATAAAAGCGAGAAAAGTTCCAAGTGTTTCGAACGATACACTGATCTTCGTCAAAAGCAATGAAACCACCAGACCCAAGCATCGTTCCCGTAGCGAAACCGCCTTCAGACAATGACTCATAACTCATTAAACGCGGTTCCCCGTTGGCAAGCTTTAACGTTAGATTTGCTGGTAGAACAGGTACAGAGGAACCGCCAGCAACAGTTGCCTTAAGTCTTTTCCCATTTGCAATACCACCGCACCATTCATCAGAGTAGATAAATTCTTCGACCGGTAGGCCCAATTCAATCTCGTAGACACCTGGCCTTACTAAATTGCCCGATGCCGATATCAACTTTGTTCCCGTACTTCTACCAATTCCAATTTTCGCATATTCTTCTCCACCATCATTGATAATTGGAACAACAGCGGCAATAGACTCAACATTGTTTACTACAGTTGGACACCCGTACAATCCTGCTATTGCGGGAAAAGGTGGTTTAATACGAGGGTTACCCCTTTTGCCTTCTAGAGATTCCAACAACGCGGTTTCTTCACCACAAATATATGCACCACCACCGGGTTGAACATACAACTCTAAATCGTAGCCTGTGCCTAAAATATTTTTACCTAGAAATCCTGCATTTTTTGCTTCAGCGATTGCCTTTTCAAGAATGCGAATCTGAGGCATCATTTCACCTCTAACATAGATGTAAGATGTATTTGCTCCAAGCGCGAAGCTAGATACAATCATTCCTTCAATTAAAGCATGAGGAATATGCGTCATTAAATACCGATCTTTAAAAGTACCAGGCTCTGATTCGTCCGCATTGCATACCATATATCGAGCTACACCTTCTGGCTTAGCCAAAAAGCTCCACTTCATTCCGGTAGGAAAACCTGCACCACCTCTCCCTCTCAAGCCAGACTTTTTTACCTCTTCTACAACCTCATCTGGTGTTAGGGTTTTTAAGGCTTTCTCTACTGCACGGTAACCTCCATTTTGGCGATAAACATCCAAAGTGTTGATTCCTGGCACATTAATATGTTCTAATAACAGCTTTCGTCCCATTATTTATTACGTAAATCGTTAATCAAATCGTCTACCTTTTGTTCAGTCAAGTTTTCGTAAAAAGTGTATTCCGGACCAATTTGCAATACAGGAGCATAGCCGCAGGCGGCCAGGCATTCAACGCCCCTCCAACTAAATAAGCCATCGGCAGTTACTTCACCCTCTTTCACACCAAGTTTATTCTCAAGGTGATCCATGATTTTCTCAGCGCCAACCAAACAACAAGGTCCGGTTCTGCATACTTCCATGACAAACTTTCCTTGCGGCTTTAAAAAGTACATACTGTAAAAAGATGCAACTTCATAAACTTCAATATCCTGGATATTTAGATAAGCAGCAACTTTATCCATCGCTTCAGAACTTAGCCAACCTAATTCTGCCTGAGTTTCATGCAAAATTGGCAATAATGCAGACTTATGCTTTCCCTCGGGATATCTCTTAACAATCTCTCCAAACTTTTCAATCAAAGCCGGCGAGAACTGTACAGGTTGTTGTTCTTCTACTTTAAGCATCTAATTCTCCTGCGATAACATTCATGCTACTCATGTTGATAATTGCATCTGATAAAAGCATACCCTTACTCATAGGAGCAAACATTTGATAATTTATAAAACTAGGTCTTCTAAAATGAAGGCGGTACGGTGTTCTACCTCCGTCATTGATTAAATAAAATCCAAGCTCACCGTTACCACCCTCTACAGAATGATAAACCTCAGCTTTGGGAGCATCAATCTCACCCATAACTATTTTGAAGTGATAAATCAAAGCTTCCATATTGTTGTAGACTTCTTCTTTTGCCGGCAAATAAAATTCTGGCACATCTGCGTGAAAAATACCTGCTGGCTCTAGTTTGATCTTCTCTAAAGCCTGATCGATAAGCCTTAAGCTTTGCCACATCTCTTCATTCCTAACTAGGTAACGGTCGTAAATATCACCACTTGTTCCTACAGGAACTTCAAAATCGAAGTCTTCATAAGAAGAATATGGGTCACTTATGCGCACATCATAATCGACACCGGCAGATCGGAGTAAAGGCCCAGTCCATCCATAGTCTAAGGCCTGCTCTGCAGATACTTCAGCAACTTTAGCAGTACGATCGATGAAAATACGGTTGCGATCTAATAAGCTTTCAAATTCTCTAAGGGCAATAGGAAACTCTTTCAGAAACTTATTGATCTTGGTAAAGGCAATATCATTAAAATCTCTCTCAAAGCCACCAATACGACCAATGTTTGTGGTAAGCCTTGCACCGCATATCTCTTCATAAATTTCATAAATATGCTCTCTAAATTGGAAGAGATACAAAAAAGTTGTTGTTGCTCCTGTATCTTGAGCGATAATGGTATTGCAAATGATGTGATCTGAAATACGGGCCAATTCCATAATGATCACGCGAAGGTAATCAACACGTTTAGGCATTTTGATATTTAACAGCTTCTCAACAGTCATGTGCCAGCCCATATTGTTGATGGGTGACGAACAATAGTTTAGACGATCTGTCAATGGAGTGATCTGATAGAATGGTCTGTGTTCAGCGATTTTTTCAAACGCACGATGAATATAACCAATAGTGGAGACACCACTTACGATGCGCTCTCCATCTAGCTGCAATACATTTTGGAAAACTCCGTGCGTTGCAGGGTGAGTTGGCCCTAGATTAAGAGTCACCAATTCGTTCTGCGGATCATTATCTGTATATACTGGCTGACTGTGATTCATATGTTCTTATCTACCAAAGTATTCATCTTTTTTATCTACTCTATTCGGATCTTCAAGTGGATATTGCTTCAACATCGGGTGGACGCCAAGCTCATCCATGTTCAAGATCCTTCTTAGATCGGGGTGACCTTCAAACTTAACCCCAAATAGGTCATAAGTTTCGCGTTCCATCCAGTTAGCAGCGTTCCATAATCCTGTCAGCGTAGGTATTGTAGGGTTGTGCTCATCTATAAAAACCTTAACCCTAATACGGACCTTTTTTACCATGCTGTGCAGATGATAAACTACTGCAATACCATGCTTTTTTTCAGGATAGTGAACTGCGGTGATATCGGTCAAAAAATTGAAATCAGCGACCGTATTGGTCTTTAAAAACTCCAGAACACTAATGATGATATCCTTCTGAGTCTCAAAAGTCAACAGACCATAAGGCTCATTAACTCCAATTATTTTTTCGCCAAATCTTTCAGTCAACGACTGGATTAGTTCATGATTGATACTTTCAGCCATTATTCTATACCGTATGAAGCCAACATTTCTTTGTACTGATCAGAATTCCTTCTTCTGCCAGACTCATTTCGCACCAGCTCCTGAATTTTCCCGAAGCCATCCAGTATAGCTTCTGGTCTTGGCGGACAACCCGGAACATATACATCAACTGGGATAATTTCATCAATACCCTGCAATACAGAGTAAGTATCAAATATACCTCCACTTGAAGCACATGCCCCTACAGCCATGACCCAACGGGGCTCAGCCATCTGGAGATATACTTGTTTCAATACTGGGCTCATTTTTTTGGCAATAGTTCCCATCACCATCAAAAGATCTGCCTGACGCGGCGAGAAGCTCAGTCGCTCTGATCCGAATCGACCAAAGTCATAATGAGAACCCATGGTTGCCATGAATTCTATCCCACAACAAGAGGTCGCAAAAGGCAAAGGCCATAAAGAGTGTGAGCGTGCCAACCCAATAACCTTGTCCATTGAGGTTGCGAAAAAACCAGATCCTTCAATACCCGGAGGCGCGTCTACTATGTTGATATTACTCATGATATAAAACAAAAAAGGCTCATCCTGTACAGAATGAACCACAAATTTACAATTTTTAAAGGCAAATGAATTAGGCTTCAATCATTTAGAAACGATCTAAATAAATTAATCCCAGTCGAGTGCCTTTTTCTTAATGACGTATATAAAGCCTAATAGTAGCGTTCCCATGAAGATAAACATCTCAACCATTCCATTCATTCCAAGGTCCCTAAAATTGACCGCCCAAGGATACATAAAGATCACTTCAACGTCAAACAATACAAACAGAATAGCGACTAGGAAGTATTTTATTGAAAAGGGTTGACGCGCATTACCCACCACCTTAATTCCCGCCTCGAATGTTGATAATTTATCTGCAGTTTTACGTTTAGGCCCTAAAAAATGAGTAGCTATCAGAGTAACTACGACGAATCCCAACGCAACAACTATCTGAAAAATAATTGGCAAGAAATCGACCGCTCCGCTTTGAGTTTCCATATGATTATATATACGACAAAAATAAAAGAAAAAGGCAGGATAACAACCCTGCCTCTTCTTTTATTATATAAATCCTCTATTTTTTCTTAACAGGAGCTTTTGCCTTAGGCGCTGGAGCTGTTAAAGACTTAATCCCTTCCAATGCCGTAGAGTTGGTCGGCTCAATTGCTAAAGTCTTATCCCAATATAATTTAGCTTTTTCTTTATCGTCCTTGTAAGAAGCGAATCCAGCAATATTGTTGTAAGCCTCTATCATCATTTTCGGAGAGGGAGCTGGATCGAATTTCTTCTGAACTCTTGCCTCCGCAGAATCCAAAAATTGCTGATAATAAGGTAGTTTGGCACCTGTCTGATCCGTGCCATCATCTAAAAAATTATTTACACGAGCTCTCCATAAGTAAGTCTCTATTGTTCCTGGCGACGACCTTGATAATCTTGCAAAGGCAGAATCTGCTTTCACAAGAATGGTCTTTGAAGGATTAGTTTTGGCACTATAACCTTCTCCATAATAGAAATACCCCGCCCTACCCTCGTTGAAAAGATTATATCCAGAACCTTTGCCTTTTGGATTTAAACGATTGACTATTTCATAGGTTGAGGCAGCTTTACGATAATTTTTAGCATCATAAAACGACTGAGCAACATCAGCTAACGCTTCCACTTTTGTAGAGTCCATCGTTACCGCTTTCATGATATTTTTTAACGCCAAACTATCATTCTTTGCTTGCATCTGAGCCTTACCTAAGTACAGGTAATCATCCGAGATAATTCTTGAAGTATCTTTCACTGAGGCAAAAAATTCATTCATATACTGTAAGCTTTGCGGATAATTTTTATTTTCATAGGCAGAGTATCCTCTCAACCTTGCAATAATTAATTTACTGCTACCCTCCATATTCATAGCCGCTAACTCACTAGTTTCTTTTTCTAAAGTTTGGAAGTCTTTAGCATAAAATAAGAATTGAGCATAACGTAGTCTTGATTCAGAAGACTTATCAGTAAGCTCCAAATATTTCTTGTAATTCGCTACCGCATCTGCAGCCTTCGCGGCAAAATTTTGTGGCTCTTGGTTCGCCCATTGCATATAAAGCTCAGCTAGCTCTCTGTAAGCAGGACCATAATTCACGTCTGTTGCAATTACATTTTTTAACTCTGTCTCAGCCTCCACAAAAGATCTTGATTCTTTATACATTCTACCAATCTGTACAGTTGCACGTTGTAAAGTCTGATTGATACTCAATGCGCGCATATAGTTTTGAAGTGCATCTGAGTTTTTGCTTTGCAATGCGAAGTAATCACCTAAAGCAAGAAAGATTTCCGGGTCTTTATCTTTAGTTTCCAATTCATCTGCTTTTTGAAGATTCGGCAACGCAGCAGCGAAATCAGGTTTATCTAAGGCAAGGTAAGATTTTCCAATATACAAGTATGGGGTATAATCCTTTTTAGAAGCTACTTCAATCGCTTTATCGAAATTGGTTTTAGCCGAGGCCGCATTATTCGAAATGAGATCGACATGGCCTAGACCCACATAGTTTAATGGATACTTAGCATCAGCAGTTACTCCTTGAGTAAACGCAGCCCGAGCTGAATCTAAATATTCTCTCTGTAAATACACGTTTCCAAGGCTATAAAAATTCTCCGGCTTGGCGGCCGATTTTACCAATGCTTTAAGCATCGATGTGGCTTTCTGATACTGTTCTGCATCTATAGCCTTTTTTGCATCATCTAAACTTTGAGCAAAAGTGGCAGAACCCATCACTACTAAACCTAAACTTAAGGCTATTGCTTTCTTTGTCATTTTCATTGGTTCTCTTTTTTAATTTTAATTAAGTAACGAAGTCGGCGTCGACTTCATGGTTCTATATTCTCTCAAGTTAATCTAAATTGATAAAATCAATATCATCTCAGTGTAACTGTTTTCTTAGTTCTCCAAATATATAATTTAGTTTGGATTCTTCAAGTTAAATTCTCGAGGCATCATTTTATGTGGTCCCAACCCCGACTTTAATACAATAAGCTGTCCACGCTGGCTCATTACCCAGTTCGCAAAACCCGTGCCCAATCCATCTTTTGCCTCGCAATTGATAATGTAAACATTCCTCAAGAAAGGGTAAACACCATTAATGAGATTGGTTTGGATAGGCTTATAAAATTGGTCGTCTCCTCGTTTACCTTTAATATTTTTTACCCCCATCATCTTTACCCTGTCAATATATTCACTCATCCCTCCATTGTTAGCCAACAACCAATTTACGCCAACTACGCCTATGTAGTTTTTATGATCAACTACATATTTGATCACATCATTGTTGTTTGTTAAGGTGTACACCCCAGTGGATGGTAACTCTTTTATGTCAGCTAAGGTCATAAAATAACGCAATGTACTCGACCCCGCATTGTCAAACACCAATGCGCTACCACTTGTAGATTTTCCATTCAAGATGTCAATAACCTGCGAAACGGTTATGTTAGAATCGACATTATCGTTGCTGGTAATCAAAGCAATTCCATCGATGGCAAATCTTGAAGTCTTGGGAGCAATGCCTCGTCTTCTAAAAACTGTATCCTCTTTATGGGTAAGCATTCTCGACAGCACAACCAGTCGGACGCTGTCGTTTATAAAGGCAGGTATGATGCTGGCCTCGTTTCCAAGAGTCACTTTGAAGGTCGCATTTTTATAATCACTTTTAAAAATAGCGATCTGGTCCGCGATTACTGACGAAAAAGATTCATCAACAAATATTCTAACGTCACCCGAGGTCCTTCTTTCTATAGAAGGATCGAGGGTTCCTGATTTCTTATCTGGATTTCTACACGACGCAAACGTTAAAAGCGCAATAATTAAAGTTAGGTACTTCATTATTCTTGTTCCTTTTGCTTAAGTATGCGACTAAACCTGATTGCTGCATATACAATCAGCAGTACGCCAAGTAAAATGCGATAGGTACGCTCAATGTCGACTGGAAAGTCTTTCCAAACTATCAATCCAACGCCAAGTACCATGTAAAAGGCAAACATGACAAGCCCTAAAATAAACAGAAATCGCTGTTGAGGCGATTTCTGTTGAAATGATCTTAAGTTAAACATTACTATTGTGATAGTGTAAAACTAATTGGAATGTTATATTTAACACGCACTTTTTTACCATTTTGAATACCAGGTATCCATTTCGGACTCGCTTTAAGAACCCTCACAGCTTCTTCGTCAGTACCTCCACCAAGTTTTCTATCCACTTTAATATCGGTCAATGAACCATCTTTCTCAACAACGAACGAAAGGAATACTTTACCCTGGATATTATTCTCCTGTGCCATTGGCGGGTATTTCACTGTATTCTTAAGGTAAGAATAGAACTTCGCCATACCTCCAGGGAACATTGGTTGTGATTCAAGACTCACGAAATCGTAAACTCTTGTATCTTCGACCACTGCGGCCTGTTTCGGACCATCACCTGCTGCTGTAGCAATAACAATATCCGCATCAGGATCACCTTCCATTGTTTTCTGACCAGGATCAGCTTTCTTCAAATCCTCAATTGTAGGTGGATCTTGTTCTTGCACCAAATTATCGGGCTTAACAATTGGAGGAGGAAATTTAATCTGATCTTGTTTCGGTGGCGGTGGCTCTACTGGTGGCGGTGGCGGAGTCTCCGGGTTAACAGGTGGTGGAGTCGCAATTGCAACCTCGACCTGTTTTTCAACAATTTCCTCAGGCTCAGATCCTTTGAATAAGGATACGATCTTTGGGGATAGAAACAACAGTATAAATACTGTAGAAGCTATCAGCAATGATTTCGCTGTATTTGAAGAACTTTGCTGACGGAGTACATAGGCTCCATAAGTTTTATTCTTGTCTGCAAATACAACATCAAGCCATTCCTTTTTTAATAAATCTATTTTAGAACCAAACATAGCTTAATTTTTATTATTTATAATTTACAATATTCCGGCCGCTCTCATGGCATCCTTTTCACTATCCAGAATATATACATCGTCGATTGCAGGAGCAGTCTTGATGCCGGTGATGTTTAATTCGTCCATAATGTCAACAAAGTTCTTGTAATTCGAAACATCTGTAGGCTTAATGATCACAATAAGCTGTCTTCTTCTGGTCTTCATCAAGTTATCCTTATTCTTAAGAATTGACTGTCTGATATCACCAAATCCTTCGATATTTGGCTGGGATTTACCCGCTTCTCCCATGTACCAGGCAACTTTATTATTTTTACCTAATAAAATAGTCATTGTTTCCGAAGCACGCAATTCAAGTCTTACCTCATTTTCTTCTTGATCCGGCTTTGCGATGTCCATCGCGATTGGTTTAGACAGGGAGGTAGTTAGCATAAAGAAAGTAATTAACAAGAACGCTAAATCTACCATGGCAGTCAAATCTACCTTAGTACTTGCTTTCTTGGTTCTTACTTTCCCGCCTTTTTTGCCCCCCCCGCTGGAGGTATCTAATTCTGCCATAGTATTTTTTTATCTGGCACCGCCTTACTCGGTGGATGTAATTAAACTGAATTTATTAATTTTTTGCTTTTGAAGAATTGCTATTATCTTTTTAACAACAGAATACTCCTCTTGACCATCTCCCCTTAAAGTTACCCTCATTTGAGTCTGATGCAGTTCAGCAACAGAGTTACGAGACTGTAGCAGCCATTCAGATAACTGATTGTTAACCGAATCTGTTGGTATTCCGATGCTGGCATCAAGATACTTTGAACGCTCATCTCCAGACATATCGATGAATCCTGGAAGGTTAGCCATTGGAACGCCAAAGGCACCAATTACTCCAAATCTTTCTCTTTGTTCAGGTGTAAACTTAATGTTGTAGCGCTCGCCCATTTTATCAAGGGTAGCCATCTTCACATCTTTTCCTACTACTTCGTAGAACACCTTACCTTTTCCAATGGATAAGATAGCAATGTCCACATCCGGAACTTTAAACTTATAAGTCGAAGTCGGTATAGTTACCTCCAAAGGATCAGGCTGACGCGCTGTTGCTGTTAATATAAAGAACGTAAGTAATAAGAAAGACACGTCGCACATGGCGGTCATATCTATCGCAGTACTCTTTCTTTGGACCTTTGCTCTTGGCATAATTTTTAAAAATTACTTATATTTTTACTAATGATGTTAATTCTTCCGGTTTTCCATAAAGCCGGTAAAAAAAATTCATTATTTCTTATTTATGCGTACTTGCATAAGTTTGAATGATGCTAAAACCAGCTTCATCAATTGCATAAGTTAATTTATCAATTTTTGAAGTAAGAATGTTATACATGATAATCGCGAAAGTCGAAGTCGAGATACCTGTTGCAGTATTGATTAGGGCCTCAGAGATACCAGTTGCTAATGCAGCCTGATCTGGAGCTCCAGAGTTCGCTAATCCACCAAACGCCTTGATCATACCTGTTACCGTACCCAATAGACCTGTTAATGTACCTACAGATACTAATGTTGCAATTACAGTCAAGTTCTGCTCTAACATTGGCATCTCAAGAGTCGTGGCCTCCTCAATATCCTTTTGGATCGCTAAACACTTTTGATCTGTATCCATGTTGTTTTCAGTCTCCATCTCACGGTATTTTTTCAAACCAGATTTGATAACATTCGCTACTGAACCTTTTTGTTTGTCGCACTCAGCAACTGCTGCTTCAATGTTGTTAGCATTTAAGAATGCCTGAACTTTTTTAACGAAACCATCTAAACTTCCTGTTCCTGTTGCTTTACTAATAACAATAAAACGCTCTACAGAGAAAACGAATACCATCAATAACATACCCATCAAAATTGGCACGATAAAGCCACCTTTGTAAGCCATACCTGCGTAGTTTCCTACTTTAGGTAAATTCTCTGCATTATCATCAATAAAATTAGTTGGTTGTCCAAGTATGAACTTGTAGATACAAATTCCAATGATGATACAAATTGGAATAGTTAACGTTGCAAATAAATTTGAAGCCGAAGAAGAGCTTTCTTTTTTCACTGTTGTCGGTTTTGGTGCGTTTGCCATTTTTTTTTTAGTTTTTAGTTTTTAGTACTTTGTTTTTTAAATTTAGATTTATTATTCCGTATACACACAACGACTATCAAAAACAATTGTTGCAATAACAAATTTATAACTTTGATTTTAATTCCAAATTAAATAATCGTTATGTATCCAATCCGTTTCTTTCGACGTTTTCCCCTGTTCGTAATACTTTATAATTAAAAAAAGATTGCCTCTTTGCTGAGACAATCTTTCACAATTAAAACTAAAAAAAAACTAAAATGCAAATTTTACGTTAAAAAAAATGCATTCCTCACCATTTTAGCAACTATAAGGAACAGCTATCCCAAATATTCTTTGCGCTATCCACCCGCCTTCTTCACCTTAAAGCCCTCCTTTAGAAGCATATCTACAATCTTGTCCCGAAAATCTCCTTGAATCAATATTTCTCCATCTTTTGCTGAACCTCCCACGCCACATTTCGTTTTCAGTTGCTTGCCAAGTTTTTCTACTGCTTCTTCATTCATCCTAAAACCCGTAATTAAAGTTACTGCTTTGCCTCCTCTATTTTTTTTATCAAGCATCACGCGTAGATCTTGCTGGTTATTTGCTACAAATGAATTATCCTGTTCGTTATAATCTGACGGAATAACAAATGACGGGTCTGTCGAATACATTATTCCCCCAAGGTCACTCAAAGTTTTCTTTTTCGGTTTCATATTATGTTATACTATCGGGGAATTATTACGCTTAAAGATAGGGGTACTATGGAAACTTTTATATCTCTACCCATAAACAATGGTTCACCATCTATATGTATTGCTCCTTCTTCAGAGCGCCTGATAGTTACATCGCGACCTTTAATGATCTCTACAAACTTCGACCGGTCTGTTGTCGCAGTTAGCATCTCGTAGGCTAAAACAGGGAGCTTCATCATCGAAAACTCCTTTACAATACATATATCCAAAAAACCGTCTATTACAGAGGCTGTCGGCGAAATGTGGGCATTGTTCCCATATTGCGAAGAATTAGCGATGCTAATTAAAAAAGCTTTAAAAGTGTAGTCTTTGCCGTCTATCACCAGATCGTAGGTTTGTGCTTTATAACTCAACACTTCTTTAAGTCCAAGCTTTAGATAACCGGTCAGACCTCTTGATTTATCTTCCGCGAAAACAGCGCTTATATGTGCGTCGAACCCTATTCCCGCCATATTAAAAAAACCTTTCCCATTAAATGATCCGGTATCGATATTAACAATATTGAGTTCGTTAATCACTTGGACCGCCTCAGCGGGTTTGAGAGGAATATTTAAAAAGCGTGCCAGACCATTGCCCGATCCAAATGGAATTATCCCCAAAACTTTGTTAAACTCCTTTGCTTTGGAAGCCACCTCATTAATTGTTCCGTCTCCGCCAACAGCTACTATAAGGTCAAAATTATTATTAGCAGCCTCTTCAGCAAGCTCCCCTGCGTGTCCCGCATATTCTGTAAAACTGTAGCTGGGGATGAATTTCAAAGGATCTAATAACTTGCCTATCAGCGAAGGAAGCTTTATTTTGTTTTTTCCTCCTGAAATCGGGTTTATGATAAATAAGATATTGGATCTGGACACAAGCTGCAGGTTAATAGCCCCGCAAAATAATCGATATTTTTTGACTATTTTAAATATATGTAGTAATTTAGCCGAGTCAAGTGGACTGATTTGCGATGCTATTTTTATAGATAGCGGGATTGCAACCACGTAAAAAAAAGTGCTAACATTACATACACTTCAATTTACTGCCTGTTTTCAGGATCAGTTACATTTGTATAATTGTTTAATCCAAAAATAAATTATATACAATGTCATATCTTTTTACATCCGAATCAGTTTCTGAAGGTCACCCTGATAAAATTGCAGATCAAATCTCAGATGCACTTATTGATAACTTTCTAGCATTTGACGCAGAGTCAAAGGTTGCCTGCGAAACGCTGGTTACAACAGGACAAGTGATCCTGGCCGGAGAGGTAAAATCTAAAACTTACCTAGACGTTCAGCAAATCACCCGTGATGTCATCAGAAAGATAGGCTACACGAAAAGTGAATATATGTTTGAAGCCAACTCATGCGGAATCCTTTCTGCCATTCATGAACAGTCACAAGATATCAATCAAGGAGTAGATAGAACAAGCAAGGAAGAACAAGGAGCAGGTGACCAGGGAATGATGTTCGGTTATGCAACTAATGAAACCGAAGACTTCATGCCGCTGGCATTGGATCTTTCTCATAAATTATTACAAGAGCTGGCAGCACTGAGGCGTGAAAACACTGCTATCACTTACCTGCGTCCTGACGCAAAATCTCAAGTGACACTAGAATACAATGACAACAATAAACCGGTTAGGATCGATGCGATTGTAATCTCTACTCAACATGACGACTTTGATGAAGAGGCAACAATGCTGGCGAAGATTAAAAAAGATCTTGTTGATATTCTTATCCCAAGAATTATTTCAAAAAATCCTCAATATGCGCACTTGTTCAATGACCAAATTGAATACCACATCAATCCAACAGGAAAATTCGTCATTGGCGGACCACACGGTGATACGGGCCTAACTGGACGTAAAATCATTGTAGATACTTATGGTGGTAAAGGTGCACACGGTGGTGGCGCATTCTCAGGTAAAGATCCAAGCAAGGTGGACAGAAGTGCGGCATATGCAACTCGTCACATCGCTAAAAACCTGGTTGCAGCAGGTGTTGCAGAAGAAATTCTGGTACAAGTAAGCTATGCTATCGGGGTTGCAAAACCAATGGGAATCTATATCAATACCTACGGTACTGGTAAAGTGCAAAAAACAGATGGTGAGATCGCCAAGATTGTGGAGGAACTATTTGATATGCGCCCTTATTTCATCGAACAACGTTTGAAACTAAGGAATCCAATATATAGCGAAACCGCAGCATATGGTCACATGGGTCGTAAGCCGGAAACTGTAACCAAAACTTTCCGAACGCCATATGGAGAAGAAAAAGTAGTTACCGTTGAGCTCTTTACCTGGGAAAAACTTGACTTTGTAGACAAAGTAAAAGAAGCATTCGGCTTGTAGTCTAAAACCATTCCTCTTAGAAACTGTTATCAAGGAAAACAAATTTTTATGGAACGTCCGGTAGAAATGAACACGCTGAGTCAAATTTTAGAAAAATTGAGGCTTAAAGGGTTAGATAATGAAATTAAGATGACCGACCATGGTAGGATGCAAGGAGCCGGACTGAATAAAATATATAAGCCCGAAGACCTTACAATTATCAAAACATACCGTTTTGAAGGGGATTCAGATCCAGCAGACAATTCAGTGCTTTATATTCTGGAAGATAAGGATCATCAGATAGGCTATATTCTAGACGCTTACGGCATGTACAGTTCACAGGAAAGTCCTGGATTTGACGATTTCCTAAAAAAGATACCAACTGCAGATCGTGATCTGCAAGAGCTGTTAACATAACCCATAATAAAATATTAAAGCCCCGTTTGAAAAACGGGGCTTTTTATTGTAACTAGAATTTATTTACTTTTGCTTACCAAACAAGCAAATCTGATTCATGCGTGCTAAACAATACTCCTGGGAACTCGCCTGGAGCTATCCTACATTTAGGACTAAATTTATATTGGGAACAGTAATCCTTATTGGTATCTTACTATTTATCCCAACTTTCTTTACAAATATTGAAGATAGGGAAGGGATTGTTCTTCATGACTGGCTTTTAAAGTATATCCCATCTATAGATGTTTCCCTTCTTATTTTCTTGGTTTTATACGCGACTGTGATTATGTTTCTCGTAAGGATGTCAATGAACACAGAAATATGTTTAAAAACGTTATGGTCCTTCATATTTCTTTGCCTGTTTAGAATGGTAACCATCAAAATGGTTGCCCTAAATCCTCCCCATGGATTAATAGAGCTAGTGGATCCATGCTCAATTGTCTTTTACCGGTCGAATGTGATCACAAAAGACCTTTTTTTCTCCGGCCATACCGCGATATTAATTTTAGGTGGCATATGCATGAGCAGACCAAAAGATAAAATTATTGCATTTAGCGCTGCATTTATAATAGGAATATTATTACTGTTACAACATGTTCACTATACAGTAGACGTATTAGCAGCACCTTTTTTCAGTATGATCTGCTGCTTCCTAGGTAAATCTGTAGCAAAGATTAGCTAAATCTTTTCGCCACCTCGTCCCAGTTTACCAGATTCCACCATGCGGCAATGTAGTCCGCGCGTTTATTCTGATATTTTAAGTAGTAAGCATGTTCCCATACATCAAGTCCTAGCAATGGTTTGCCTTTAGTAGCAACGTCATCCATTAGTGGATTATCTTGATTAGGAGTACCTCCGATCTTTAGAACACCATTGTCTGATATCAGCCAAGCCCATCCCGATCCAAATTGCCCCGTCGCAGCTTTTGAAAACTGCTCTTTAAAAGAATCGAATGATCCAAATGATTTATCGATAGCTGCTTTAAGCTTACCCTTCGGAATAGCAGAAGACATGGGTTGCATTGAAGCCCAAAAGAAATTATGATTCCAGGCACCTCCGGCATTGTTTCTCACCTTAGGAGACAACTTAGAAGCATTTGCAAAGAACTCCTTTTCAGTTTTGTAAGTCAAATTTTCAGTTTTTATTGCCTCGTTTACATTTTTGATATAGGCGGCATGATGCTTTGTATAATGGATTTCCATCGTCATTGAATCAATCGATGGCTCTAATGCAGCATATTTGTAAGGAAGCGAATTCTGTTTAAAAGCAAAACCTTCAAGATTACTTGCTTCTGTCACAGGAGCAGCAAGAACATTAAGCGGAGATCCTGCGATCCCACCAATCGTAACTACCCCAGCAGCAGCAAAACCTAAACTGATAAACTTTCTTCTCTTTAATGGTTCCATAACTTCTTATTTTTTTGAAAAACAAATGGTGCTATCCATTGTTTTTGACATCCTAAAAATGATACTGTGTTGATTATTTTCTGCAACACTCCCCACCGTTTTTGATAGTGGATTTTTAATGCCTAGTTGTTCAACATCTGCAAAATAGCGCTTAGAAAACATACGATTTATCGTTAAATTCACATATCGGTCTGACTGAACACTTAAATTCTTATGTGCGCAGTTAGCATTTTAAGTGTACACTTAACGATTTATGTGCACACTTACCAGTTTAAGTGTGCAGTTAACCCATTTTAGGTGTAAAACCTTCTTTTTTTTAACATCAGTATTGTAGGTTCGTTTCAGCAATCAACCAATGCTGCTTCTAATTATGCTACTAAATACTTCTACATTTCCCTATTTCAGGACTACAAAGAAGAGCCTAGATGGTTCATTACTAGTTGCCTCTGCTATGTCTCGGCTTCGTGTCTGCTTCGTATCTGCTTCGTGTCTGCTTCGGCTCGGCCCGAAGGAAACAGCCATAAAACACATAGCAAAGCGGTATCCGAAAAGTTTCAGTACAAACCACATATCAACCAGAACGTTTCATCAAAAGACAAAGTTGGAAAGGTCTAAAATTAAAATAGCGGAATGCCGGATCAAGTACGTCGACTACATGAGTTGTGGTTTGGTTGTAGTCGCCATAAATAGGTCCATAAGCATCATTCTTCGTTTGTTGGAATTCGAAGGGTAAATCATCTGCAATTTCCGATGGTACAAGGTCAATATCCTCGATAACCTATAATGATTTGGAATTACCTGTAACAGTAATCAAAATCACTGGTCCTGGTGCTTCTTATGGTTACTCTCCTAAAATCATTGGCTTGTCTCTTCGGCTCCATTCACTCCAACTTCCAACATAAAGCTTAGGAATTTCAAGCCCTGCATAATCCATTGCTAATAAAGTATGACAAGCAGTTACTCCAGAGCCGCAATGAACAATAGTAGCTTCTGAACTAACATTACCAAGGATCGTCGCGTATTTCTCTTTGAGCACTTCAGCTGGCAGAAATAACCCTTCAGCATCTAAGTTTTCGGTAAAAGGAACATTAATAGCCCCTGGAATATGTCCTGCAATCAAATCGATTGGTTCTGTTAACCCTGCAAAACGGTCAGCATCCCTTACGTCGATTACAACATTTTTAAGATCTCCAGCCACAGCTTGCACTTCATCAATGTTTGCGGTAGGTAATTGCCAATTGCTATTTCTTAGATATTTCGAAGGTTTTGCCGGTTCCGTTGCTGCAGATACTGGAAAACCAGCAGCAACCGCAGCCTGGTATCCTCCGTTTATCACCTGAACATTTTCATGCCCTATCGATCGCAGCATCCACCAGAACCTGGCAGCAGCATTTGCGCCATTTTTATCGTCATAAAGAATCAGGTGACTTTCGTTCGCAACACCAAAGGATTCTAAGACTTTCAAAAAGTCTTCCAGTACCGGAAGAGGATGCCTCCCGCCGTTCTTATAATCATGGATATTCGCTAAATCAGTATTAAGATCTATGTAGAAAGCGCCTTCCAAGTGTTCTTTATCATACCTGGGCTTTGAGCCTGCACTTACCTCAAACAGTATAAATTTTGATTTGTCTAAAGCGGCTAACTCATTAGCACCCAATATCGGCTTAATCATTTTTAAGGCTTAAAGAATATGTTTATTTATCGTATATTTTTACTTCACAAACGCAACTTATCAATAAATTCAGCAACCTCTGAGTTGCTGTAATCTGCGGCCCCTACCTGCTGAAAAACCACATTACTGGATTTATTCAATATAACGGTAGTAGGCATAGACCCAGAAAAATATTCTACTGGTATTGCACTTGCAGGTGCATAAACTGGTAGCATAAATTTACGCTTTTTCATAAATTCAACTGACGATTCTATTTTCCCATCTACATCGACCATCAGGAAAACAACGTCATTATAACCCTTGTACTTCATGTATAACTTATCAATCGAAGGCATCTCAGCAATGCAGGGAGGGCACCAGGTAGCCCAAAAATTGATGAATACAACTTTTCCTTTTAGATCTGAAAGCTTAACGAGCACTCCATTCTCATCTCTGAAAGCGGCATTACTTGTAATTAACAGCTTAGTCTTAACAGCCCTACCCTCAGGAACATCCGGCTGAAATAAACCGATACGCATTAGTCCCTGAATCACTATTCCTTTCAATTCAGGACTAAAGAACATCGCGATAACAAAAGCAGCCATTACAACGGCGCTTACATTAGAAAAACTAAACCATTTAGTGCTATTTCGATTTTGAGAATTAGTAGCCATAAAGCTTAAAATTAATGAGGTAGAATTGCCTCAAAAACACCACAAATGTAATAAAGTTATGGGATTCGCGGTTCCAAACGTCTACAGTAAGTTTGGGGGGATATTTCTCAGTTACGCATACTCCGCTTTAAATATTAACTTAAACGTAGTACCCTTATCAACCCCGGATTCTACCGTAATTTTTATCCGATGGTAAACTGCAATACTTTTGACAATAGCTAACCCAAGGCCGTAGCCAACCTGCGAATTAAGATTAGTCTTCATGAAACGATTAAAAATAAAGGGAATATCTTCATTTGGAATCCCGATTCCTGAATCGCAGACATTAATTTGATAACGGCCATCATTCAAAAATATTCCACTGACTGAGATAGTCCCGTCCTGGCGATTGAATTTTATTGCATTATGAATCAGGTTAAAAAATAATTGAAACATGAGATCCTTGTTGACATCCTGAAGTACCGCATCCGCAGAAATATCTAAAACTAAACTGATGTTTTTCTCTTCAAACCTATGCCCTATTTCCTCGATTATTTCATGGAATAGCTGCAACGGTTTGATCTGTTCCTTTCTGATATATTGTTCGTTTTCAATCCTGGAGATCAGCAGTAAAGAGCTGGTAATCTTTTTTAACCTGTCTACTGTTTTCATCATCTCTACAATTGCTATAGCAGAAGACTCGTCCAAGCTTTCTTCAGCTAGTAAATTTTCCATTTTGTTCTGTAGGATAGTGATTGGTGTCATCAATTCGTGAGAAGCATTGGAGGTAAATTCGCGTTCTTTATAAAAAGCTTCATTGATCTGACTTATTAGCAGAACTAGAGACTCGTCTAAATATTTAAAGTCGGTCGTACTGGTTTTAATTCGTTCATGCTCAGTTCTAAATGGAAATTCTTTATTGATTAGCTTTGTGTTGATGATACTGGCAAGTGGCTTTACAATAATTCGTATAAACGTTAGATCGATCAATATGGTCAAAACTATTAGCGTAATCAGCACGTACAATGTAAAGCGTTGAAGAGGTTTATTATATCGGTTGATACTTGCATCCGTCTTACCTATTTCGATAAGGTAATTTCTGTTTTTACTTCTAAACGAATAACTTAATATTCGATAATTGAGTGTGTCACCTTCTATCAATACCTGAGAATTTTTAATAGTATCTACAATTACCCTGGCTCCAACTGGTGAAATAGCGATAAACTCTTCCTTCAGCATTGTGTAGCCACTATAATTCGGCTCTCCCCGCAAATAATAATCAATACCATTTTCTTTTAAAATTGAGAGTACCTTTTTTCGCTGCTGCTTCAAAGTATAGTTGGCATATTGAGACGCAATTTCCTTAACCAGGAATGGCAACGCCAACACAAACAGTAGCACAATAACCAACTTTGATCCAGCAATAAAAAGAGTAAGTTTTGTAGAAAGCTTCATCTTATTTTTTTATTCGATAACCTACCCCTCTAACGGTTTCCAGCCAATCCGTTTCAGAATAAGCATTTAATTTTTTCCGAATATTTTTGATGTGGGCATCAATATAATTGGAGTCATAATCATCATTGACAAAAGTTCCCCAGATATGCTCACTGAGTTGCACACGTGTAAGAACCCTACCCTTATGCAATAAAAGGTAGCTAAGTAAGTCGAATTCTTTACGTGACAATTCTATTTGTTGTTGACTAAAAACGATCAGCCGTTTCTGAATATCAACACCAAATTTACCCAATGCAATAAGATCTTCAGTAATATTGAACTTTCTACGAGCTATTGCCTGCATTCTGGATTGAAGTTCGAGTAAATAAAATGGCTTTGCCAGATAATCATCAGCACCTAGATCAAGACCCATAACTCGATCTTTTAGATTTGTTTTTGCAGTGATGATAATATAGACGGCTTCAGGATTATTTTTTTTTGCATGTTTCAGGATTTCCAAGCCATCACCGTCTGGCAGACTCAAATCAATTAAAATAAAGTCGTATTGATTCAGCTCAAGCTGCATTACTCCGCTTTGGAAGGAATGGGCAAGATCGCAGTGGTAAAAACTCTTTTTCAGGAATGCCTCCATTTCATAAGCCAGTGTTTTTTCATCTTCTACAATCAATACTTTCATGGCTATGTCAATTAAAACTGGTAATAAAAAGCTAATCCAAAAAAGGACTGCTGCTGTTTGAGCCCAGGCGCTGCCTTAGCACCAAGGACTGACAGCTGATAGCTGATTTCTGCAACATAACCAGCTCTACTGAAACTGAGTGGAAGTTTGAAATTATAGGATAATAAATTGAAATTACTTGATTCAACGGCACTTGAGTTGATAGCTGGGGAACCTGAGCTTTCTGGAGATAAAGGACCCTTTCCTTTGCTCTTCTCACGCTTCACTTTAGATATTTTATAAGTCTCATAAAAATACCTTGTGCCTGCAACCACTTCTAAAGCAGGCTCAATGTAAACAGAATTCTTGTCATTGAATAAACTACCCAGACTGATTTCTTTTGAATTGGTCAAGCTTAGAAATATATCCCTTTGTTCCCCAAATGCATAGTCGGCATTCAGAGAAGTTTTCATCGACAGCCAGGAATAGGTGCCAGATAGGTTAAAATTATTCTCATTCGAAGCTTGAAGGAGCGGCGAGTTGGCCGGAAAAAAAGAGCGTGTAAATGCTAGCCCTATATTAAAATGTTCATTAAAGTCGTGATCGATGCCCACCCCTAGGTCTGTTTCTGATAAGCCCGAGCCATAATTAAGCAACTTAAAAGATCCCGCAGACAGATAAAGACCTATAGGGAACCTCAAGGTAGCATTTACCAAAACATAGGGCATTTTATCGCTGGTGGCCTGTCCATAATAGCTGACATCGCTGTTAAAAAGCGATGCTACTGTTATCGTAGCCTTCTTAGTGCTATCCTGCTGGGCAATTACTAGAATTGAAGACAAGCAAAAAAATGTTATCAATGATAATGTCTTCATTTGTTATTGATTTTAGTCGTAAGGATGGCTATACCGGTGCTCCAGATTCGTTCATAATGTTTCAATATTTTTCAAGTTAACTAAAAAGGTGGATTAAAGCTAATGGCGATTCTTCTGCTATGGTCTTTTAATTTTTGGCCGTATAATCTTGATAGGTTTCACCTTAATTGGTTTAACGATTATCTCAGGTCGGGACTGCTTTCGTGCCTTGGGCACCTCTACAATCTCGGACTTCCCTGGATCTGTCTTTTGCTCCTGTTTTTCCTTCTTATCAGACTCCTTAGAATCCTGTTTTTTATCATCCTTCTTTTTTTTCTCTTGCTGCAGGCATGGTACATCCAGTATCACAATTGGATGTTTTGCAAACACCAGCATGGGTAAGATCAACATCAACAGGAAAGCGAAACATCTTTTGAAAATAAATGAGCTGTGCATAAGATAAATGTATCAAGTTAAAGTTTTAAAACTGTTGTTCTTTAGACAAAAATCCTTTTTGAAGATGAAATTAACATGAAAATACATGCTCCAAAAAACTTGTAATTTCATGTTTGTTTCATGTTGAACCTGCAATTTTGATTTATAATCTAATTAAATACTAAAATCTAATAACATGAAAAACAAAATTGCTAACATCGCATTCGCCATTATACTAGGCGGGATCACTACTTTTACCGCGTGTAAAAAAAACAGCGACAACAGTGTTGCAGGAACAACTAAAGTACAAATTAGAATGACAGATGCACCTGGAAACTTTGAGAAGATCAACTTGAATGTTAAAGAAATTGTTCTGGTTTCGGCAGGTAAAAAGTACGTATTTGCCACAACCACAGCAAAATTCAACATCCTTGACTTCAGGATCGGAAGCAGCAATCCAGATATTCTGGTTGCCTCAGGTGAGATGCCTAGTGGAGACATCACCGAGATTAGACTAGTACTGAATGATTCTGGGAACACCATAGTTGTTGGTGGAGTTGAATCTGCTTTAACCACTCCAAGTGGACAGTCATCAGGTTGGAAGGTAAAACTGACTACTAATCCTTCGCTGGTTGCAGGAGTTACGTATTCGTTGCTTTTGGATTTTGATGCAGCAAAATCTATAGTAAGTACAGGTAGCGGCAAATACCTGTTGAAACCAGTAGTAAGAGGTATAACTGTAGCTAGTTCTGGATTAATTTCCGGCACAGTATTACCTTTGTTAAGTCATCCGGAAGTTCTTGTAATTACAGGAACAGATACTGTAGGCACTGTGGCAGATCCGTTAACTGGTAGATTTACAGTTGGTGGACTATCTGCGGGAAAATATTCGGTTAAATTTGCTCCTTTAGCAGGTTATAGGGATAGCACAGTTACCAATATTTCAGTTAGTCTTGGTCAAAACACCACATTGGGTACTATTAACCTAAAACAATAAAATAAACAAATTTCAGCATTAAATATATGATCATGAAAAAGCTATTTATTTTTATCGTATTGGCATTATTTGGTTTTGTGCCGTACCATGCATCAGCCCAGATAAATGTCGGCATCAACATCGGATCACAACCACTCTGGGGGCCTACGGGATATGACCATGTTGATTACTACTACTTGCCCGATATTGAAAGTTATTACTATGTACCAACTAGGGAGTTTATTCATTTAAATAACGGAAACTGGATACATACTTCTAACTTACCATCAAGATATCGCAGTTACAATCTGTACAATGGTTATAAGGTGATTATTAACTCACCGAAACCATATTTAAATTTTAAAGAGCAGAAAGTAAAATATGCCAAGTACAAATCTAACCACTCTCAAAAGGTGATTTTAAAAAGCAATAATCCTAAATATTATGTTTTAAAGAATCATCCAAAACATTCAGTGAAAATTAACAACAATCAAGGTAAACCCGAAAAAAACAAGAATAGGGGAGGTGCTAAAGGTCACAACGGATCCAATTCCAAGGGGAAAGGGAAGCATTGAGTATATTAACTGACAAAGGCCCTTCTGGGCCTTTGTCTTTTTACTAAACCAGTAAATGCATTAATTTCATTTTTGGTTATCCATATTGGAAACCTATTTTATAGAATCTGGTAGCGAACTTGTTTGTTTTCTTCCCATATACAAAGACTTCTCTCCCTATCAATAATATATAGCTTTGGCGAACTTCCCTTTCCAAGATCTTTGGTTGTATTGTCATCTAGATTCATCACAATGATATTGCCATTCGCCTGCCAGGCAACAACTGGACTGCCGCCATCTTGTGACATATTTACGTCCCTACCGGAACTTAGTCGCCTTTCGAGGAAGTTTTCACCCCAGAAGAATACTTCTCCATTGCGTTGCCAAGAAGTAGAAACCAAACCTTTATCATTTATTGAAAGGCCACCCCCATCCATAGGGCATCCATTTAGTTTCCAAGTCCCGGTTCCTGCTTTCGTTGGTATGCTAAAAGTTTCTCCTTTATCAACTGACCAAGTATAATAAATATCTCTGGAACCCGTAAGCCAGTTCCGAAACGTGATCGCAAGCTTGCCTGCATTAAAAGCAATATTAGGTTTGCAACACTCACATACATGACCTTCAGGAGACTGATAAACTAGTTTGTTTTTTGTCCATTTACCGTTTCCGTTAGCCTTTGATAAATAGATATTGTTTTGTTTAGACAATCGGAGGTCAAGCCAGACAGCATAAAAATTATCTTCTTTATCAGCAGTAAGTGCCATCAAGCCTTCCGGTGCAGAACCCCTAATATCATTAACTTCGGCAGCGCTTTTCCAGCCTCCACTTTGGTGTTTTAGTAAATAAGAATGAATATCACCAGTCTCGTCCATTGCGGTAATTATACTATAGTTTTTTGACGATGCAATTTGCGGCCCTCTGGTATGTCCAAGGTGCATACCCGATAGTTCAGCAACTAATACGGGTTTTGAAAAACTGTTTCCATTAGTGGTTGAAGTCATGCAGTAAATCTGCTTTCCTTTTCCAAAAGCAATCCTAACAACACCTTTTGTATCTATCGCTGCGTTAGGCTGCTCACCCAAAATTGCTGAATCTATTCTTTGAATGCCTGCTAAAGCCGCAAAATTAAATAGGATAAATAAGAAAGCTAAAAATGATCTCATAAAAGGTGATTGATGTAAAATTACATGACTTTTTCAGAAAGTCATGTAAAAATTATATGCACCAAATTAGCTAAATTGTTTCAATAATAATTTAAAAGCAGTTAAGAATGAATGGAACATACGTCGCGGTGCCGGACAGCCGCTATACTAGGAGTCAGCTGGGCAATGTTATAATGCATATTTATTACAAAGTCAAATTAAAAAGTATAACTTTAGTATAACCAAACAAACCAAGTATAACCGGATTGAGAATTTAAAGCATCTATATCCCAACTATACTTTAAATACTAAATCAATGAGGATACTAACCCTTTGTCTCTTACTTTTTCTTTTCCTAAATAGCTGCACACCACCTAATAAAACAGCAGAAAACAAAACGGAACCTCCTCTTTTTAAGCTACTTGATTCCTCACAAACTGGAATTGTTTTCAACAATGTTGTCAAAGAAGACTTTGAGAAAAACATGCAGGGCTTTTACCAGGGTTTTTATAGTGGAGGGGGTGTTGCCATCGGCGATCTTAATAACGATGGGCTCGATGATGTTTATCTGTCGGGAAATATGAATTCAAATAAACTTTATCGTAACCTAGGTCACATGAAATTTGTTGATATCACCCAAGTTTCAGGAACAGGCGGACGTATTCCCGGATGGAAAAATGGTGTCAATATGGTGGATGTCAATGGCGATGGATTTCTAGATATTTATGTTTGTTATGCAGGCAGGCAGGCAGGCCCAGAGTCTAAAAATCAATTGCTGATCAATCAGGGCTTAGATAAAGATGGGAATCCTACATTCAAAGATGAGGCAGAAAATTACGGGCTGGCAGACCCTTCCTACAGCACACAATCTGTTTTTTTTGATTATGATCGCGATGGTGACCTCGATCTTCTTTTAATAAATGACAATATAAAGGTATTAAGCAATCTTGATGATGTCACTATCGAACAACTGAAAAAACAAGATGACACCCTCGCAGCCTCTAAATTATTCAGAAATGACAACGGACATTTCAAAGAAGTTACTAAACAGGCCGGACTCACATTATCTACTTTATCTTATGGTTTAGGAGCTGGTGTTGCAGATATCAATGGCGATGGCTGGCCAGATATTTATTTATCCAATGACTATGCAGTTCCCGACCGGATGTACATCAACAATGGTGACGGCACATTTACTGACGAATTGCGCAACCAATTGGACCATATTTCCTTATTTTCTATGGGCAACAATATTGCTGACATTAATAATGATGGCCTTCAAGATATATTCACCCTGGACATGCTTCCGGAAGATAATAAGCGTCAAAAACTATTATCAGGTGGGCTCGATAACTATGAGTCGTTCAACATCAATCTTCGAAACGGGTTTTTCTATCAGTACGTTAGGAATATGCTACATATCAATAATGGCAATGGCACTTTTAGCGAAATAGGACAGCTCGCAGGGATTTCCAATACTGACTGGAGCTGGTCACCGTTATTTGCAGATTACGATAATGATGGCTGGAAGGATCTCTTTATAACAAATGGATTTATGCGTGATTTTACAAATATGGACGTACTTAAATTCAACGAAAACTATATGAGGAACCTAAACGGCGAAGTATCTCCAAAGGATCTGGAAACTATCCTCAAAAATGTACCCTCGTCTGACTTAAAGAGTTACTTCTATAAGAACAATGGAAATCTCACTTTCAGTAATAAAAGTACAGCATGGGGCATCACTATTCCGTCAAATAGTAATGGTGCTGCATATAGTGATCTGGACAATGATGGCGATCTTGACCTTGTCGTAAACAATATCAATAAAGTAGCATTCGTCTATCAAAACCAAGGTATTTCTACCTCACACTACTTAAAAGTAAAGCTGGAAGGAGCAGGTAAAAATACTGATGGTCTTGGCGCCAAGGTTACAGTATTTAACAAGGGCAAGCAGCAGTGTTTGGAGCAAATGCCTTCTAAGGGCTATTTGTCCAGCATGTCTCAAAATCTGCATTTTGGCTTGGGCACAGATAAATCTATAGATTCTCTTAGGATCGTATGGCTTAGCGGCAAACAACAGGTAATTAACAAAGTACCTGCGAATACTCAAATCATATTTAATGAAAAGGATGCAAGGGATACTTATCAGAGACCTAAACTAACTAAGCCTGTATTTACTGAGATCCCATCACCAATAGCATTAGCCCAAGTCAAAAACGAAATCAACGATTACAAACGCCAGCCTTTATTGGTTAATGCCCTGTCTTTTACTGGGCCTTGTATGGCTAAAGGCGACGTGAACCGGGATGGTCTGGAGGATGTATTTGTTGGTGGCGGTGTAAATCAATCAGGAGCGTTATTTATTCAACAAAAAACTGGGAAGTTTTTGAAAGAGAATAGACCTTTCATAGCCGACTTGGCAAGCTATGACTCAGATGCAGTATTTTTTGATGCAAATGCTGATGGGTACGTCGATCTTTATGTGGTAAGTGGTGGATATGGTAATTTTACCGAGAATGACCCCTTATTGCAGGACAGGTTATATTTGAACAACGGCAAGGGAGAGTTCACAAAAGCGACTAATTCACTTCCGCAAATGTGGGTAAGCAAAAGTTGTGCACGGATAGGTGACTTTAACGGAGATGGGTATCCAGACTTATTTGTGGGCAGCCGCGTCAAACCATCACGGTATCCCGAAACGCCGAATAGCTTTCTTTTGATCAACGATGGAAAAGGCCATTTTACCAACCAAATTAAGAAGTTCGCTCCCCAGCTTGAGCAAATTGGGATGGTTACCGATGCTGCAGTCTTAGATTTGAACGGAGACAAAAAGCAGGATCTCATTGTTGTGGGCGATTGGATGCCGATCACAGTCTTTATCAATGAAAATGGAAAGTTACAGAACAAAACCAACCAATATTTTGACGAGAAATACAGTGGTTGGTGGAACACGGTAAAAGTCGAAGACTTGAATGGGGATGGCCGGCCGGACCTGGTAGTAGGCAATCTTGGACTTAATAGTCAGTGCCGCGTGAGCGACAAAGAACCTGCGGAAATGATCTATAAAGATTTTGATGAAAATGGGTCTATTGACCCAATTATGAGTTTTTACATTATGGGCAAAAGTTATCCTTACCCAAGTCGAGACGAGATGTTGGACCAGATAAGCATGATGAGAACCCGTTTCCCTGATTACAAAAGCTATTCAGAAGCTGGTCTCAAAGATATTTTCACACCGGAGGAGCTTAAAGGCGCCAAGTATTTAAAGGCTAACTACCTTAAAACTGCATATTTTGAGGGGACTGCCAATGGGAGGTTTAAGAAAAAATCTCTGCCCATACAAGCTCAGTTTGCGCCTGTATATACCATCACGAGTCTAGATTATGATAAAGATGGCAACAAAGACCTGCTATTATGCGGCAACATTTACCAGTCGAGGATTCGTTTTGGTAAGTATGATGCCAATCATGGAGTATTATTAAAAGGAAATGGTAAGGGTAGTTTTACTTATATTCCTGAGGTTAATTCCGGTCTTATGCTTAAGGGAGACGTACGCAGTGTAATTGCGTTAAATAATACGCTTTTGTTTGGAATAAATCAGCAAAACATTAGAGCCTTTACATTTGGCGTTAAATAAAAGGTTCTTGAAGTGTATAAGAGTTGACGATTCCATAACTACTTGATATGGCTCAAAAAGAACATGTGACCGAATCGTATGATTTGATACGTAAGACAAAAAACTATGAAAACGCTAAAAAAATTATCTTTATTTGATCTTTCTAAGGAACAGATTACACTTACATTAGCTGAAATGCAAGAAATTTATGGTGGTGGGCCAGGAGATGATTGTGTATTTCAGACTTTATCTTACCTCTCTGCATTTTATGGGGGAACTTCTGGTTATAATGATTACAATAGTCAATACTCTGGAGACAGTTCATATGTGCATGAAGGTGATCAGGCCAAACTATTAAATAGAAACTTCGAAGGATATTACATTGCATCTAATCTTAGTGGTAAAGCCGTCAATGATGAATTAGCTGCTACTCTTTCTGAATGCAAGGCAATTAGTGTGAATCTAAAGCATGGTACAGGTGCTCCTGGTAGTGGATCAGGCGCATTACACAATGTTGCAATTACTGCCAGAGAAGCGAATGGAGATTATCGATACTGAGATGCTCAAAACAACAGATCCGGAATTATTCAAAACATTAATGAATGTGATACGAAAACAATGTTCATCGTTGATGGTATAAGAAAACCTTAATTTAAATAAATGAAAATTCCTTTTTGGTCGCTACTGTTGATTTTTTCAACTTTTGGTTTTGCTATTGCACAAGACTCTGTAAAAGTTGAAGAAACTGAAGCAGCTTTTTACTCATTATTAAAGGGAGGGAAGGTTGATTAAAAGGTTCCTAAAGGATATAAAAAAAAATTTATTGCACAAAATGCTCATATTGGAACAATATTGTTGTCTGGATCAAGACATCAACTTGAGAATCAGAAAGATAGTATTTTCATGTATTTTAGCTTTGATCGAATTGATACTGCTGAGGCATATATTTCCAAAATGAAAAGGTTTGGTTTTGGGTGGGATATGAATAAAAACTATCTGCAAACCCAGAGTGATACTGTGAAATTTCCGATAAAAAGAAACTCAACAAGTTTTACAAAAAACAAATATAATGCTGATGTTTCTGGATTTTATGAACTGCCCTTAAAAAAATTGTACAAAGAAAGATATAGTAAGTGTAAAGTGGCTTTCATTCATAAGGAAAATAGGGCAGATATAACTTTATATTTCTTTTATAATCCAAATAAGGCAGCAACTGTATCAAAACACATGGCTAAAGTTTTAAGAAACATCAAATTTGTCAGTTAAATGGTATATTACTGAGTGTCCGCGACAAAATTGATCTTAAAGATGTTACATTTATAATTCCTGTTAGAATCGATACTATTGAAAGGCTTGAAAACTTACTCTTAGTTACGAACTATTTACTTGAACATTTCACAACAAGCATTTATGTTGTAGAAGCAGAAGAAAGAAATAATTTGATTTTGAAACAAAGTCTACACTCGGAAATTCAATATTTTTTTATTGATGTATTGGTCGCTGTTGAGCACAAATTGAGATTGCAATTAATTTGCTTCGAAGGAGGTTAGATGATTTTGTATATCCTTATGACGGCCGATTTTTCGATACAGGAATCGAAATAAGAAGGAAGTTCATGACTCATAATAATATTAATGATCTACATGGAAACCTACCTTTTTGAGATATGTGCCTGATGGAACTATTATAATTGAAAGGAATTAAGCCTTGACTACCTGTTGCTGAAGCTTTTTAAGGGAATATTGATGATAGTCCCTGGTTTTTTCCTGTCTGGCGCGGACCAGTTCATTTTTATCCTCAAGGCGCAGCCATATTGAAGCACTTACAGGAAACGTGGCTTCAAGTATCATTGCGACATCAGCATTGATTTTGCGTTGTCCATTTAAAAGCTTGGTGAGGTTTCCTGTATCCCAATCAATATAATTGGCAAAGGTCTTTTGGTTGACCATCACAACATCCAAACACCGCTTCAAAAATGTTCCCGGAGGAATAATATTTGAGGACTCGTTTTCCAGATAATCCAACATGGCAAATCTTATCCCATCCAATTTGATATTTAATTTCTCAGACTCGGTGTACGAACTATATCTTTCAGCAATAGCTTGCTTAAGTCTTTTATACCCCTCACTGTTCTGATCTACACCATTAGGATCTCCAACTAATCCATCTTCGAGTAAATATTCTTCTTTTGCTTTCATATCTATAATTAGCTATCGTGGTTCCTAAACAAATATTCATTTATTAATTGCTTCCCTACTTTTGGCTCAATAAACATATAAGCCGGATCTACCCTAATCGCTCCATATTTTTCAGAGTAAACTTTGATCACTTTTTCATCCATACATTTGAAAGATAAAAATCCTTCAAAATGGCTTTTGCCGTCTAAAAAACTCAATTGGCAAGCCTTTGAAATTAGGCAGCCTGCAACAAAATCAAATTGCTTTCCCTTGCCCTTATTATGCGGTGCAGATTCCAAATAAGCCATATAGGGTTCTTCCTTACCAAGCATCTGAAAAAGCAACAAACCCTGTACAACATCTGGCACCGATCTTAGAACGATCTTAAAAGCCTTAGAATTTGGTAGTGCAAAATGCTTCTTCCAGCTGAATTCCCATCCGTCCGTAATGCGTTTCATGTCGGAAATATTCGCCGCCACTAAATTAGCATCTATAAGTTTCTGTGAAGCTGTGTCCAAAAGTAAAACTTCCATTGTTATAAAGATAATAAATAATTGTCAATTTTGTACTATTTAATTAGAGCTTGTTTATATTTACTGTTCTGAACTAGAAGAGTAGGGAGTCTATTCAAAAAGCTTGATGATACGGGCTTCTTTAGGATTAAGTTTCAATGACTTCAAATTTGAACATCCGAATTTTTGGTTAAGCCCTGCCATATCTGCACCTACCTTATGGTCTAATATTTTTGCATAGATCTGGGTTGTTCTAATATCAGTATGACCAAGCATTTTACTTACTGATTCTATAGGAATACCGTTACCTAAAGTGACGGTGGTAGCAAAAGTGTGCCGGGAAATATGGAATGTAAGGTGCTTTTTGATTTCGCATAGATCCGCAACCTCCTTTAAATAGGCGTTCATTTTTGGTTACTTACAACCGGCAGCACCATACCTGAATTTTTACAGACTGGATGATACTTATACCGTTCGATAATTTCCAATGCCACGGGGAGCAAAGGAATATGCGAAGCAACCAATGTTTTATGCCTGAGTTTTTTGATCCACGCCATTCCATCACTACTTATGCTAATCTCTGTTGAGGTAAGCTGCTGGACATCAATAAAGCTTAAGCCGGTATAACAACAGAACACAAACACATCCTTGACGACCTGCAAACGAGCTATTGGAAATACCTTATCTGCCAGGGTCTCTAGTTCCCTCTCGGTCAGTATCGCCCGTTCCACCTTTGTCACTTTATTCTTAAGACCTGCGAAAGGATCAAGTTGGATCCATTTATTGGCGACACAAATGCGCATCACTTTTCCCAGATTTTTTAAGTGCTTTACCGCGGAGTTGTTCGCACAGCCACCCTTCACTCGCAGGTAAAAACTGAACTCGGTAATAAAATGATTGTCTACACGAGATACTTCCAAATCAGTAACCTTGAATTTATAGAGCAAGAAATTCTTAAGATGTTTTAAGGTTGTATTGTACTTGGTAAGCGTAGGCTTTCTATAATCAATGCCTATAAGCGCCTGCCTCTACCTTGTCATTGTGATCCTGGAAGACTTCAATCAGTGTACGAGGCTTTTCTTCATCTAATCCAAGATATCGATTCATGATGGTCTGCGCTGTCGTTTCCTTTTCTTCTGTAATTAAGTCAGAATGGATTTGATCAATTTGCTTTTCAAGCGTAAACAAGTAATTATTGAAACTTTTGACTTCCTGCCTGCTGCCACTCATTCGGTTCGCTTTGGCATTCCATTGATTAGGATCACAGGTTTTACCGGAATAAAAGTCCTTCCGGGCACTATTAAATAGTAATGCGCATGTAGATCGGAACTTGCCCCTGGGTGTAGTTTTTTGGCTTCTTCAAGTAGAAGAAGGTACTAAAATTGTTTCTCATCGTTTTTTACGAATTAAATAGTTTAACAAAACTAGCAATGCAGATACTCTCAGTCAAGATGTTCGATGATCGAACATCTTGTATATCAGTGATTTAGATACGAATTCGGTGAGTCAACTGATTTAGCTGCTAGGCTCACCGAATTACTCACCTTTTATATGCGAAATCGTAGGTATTTGGGTGCCCCAGTTAACGAAAAAACCCTGTTTTCGTATGAAAACGGGGTTTTTGTTGGTTTTGACACCCTTTTTGCGGACCGGACGGGACTCGAACCCGCGACCTCCGCCGTGACAGGGCGGCATTCTAACCAGCTGAACTACCGGTCCGTTTTTCCGTTACTTTCGTTTCGGGATTGCAAATATAGTGTGATTATTCTATTTCGCAATAAATATTTTAAAATAATTGTAACTCCTTAAGCTACAGAACCCTCTTTCATCTTCTCCGCGTTCTCAGCAAACTGTAGTGCATCGATCAGCTCCTGTACCCCGCCATCCATAACCCCATTTAGGTTATAAAGCGTTAAACCAATACGGTGATCCGTAACCCTTCCTTGTGGATAATTGTACGTTCTGATCTTCGCTGAGCGATCTCCTGTAGACACCATCGTTTTACGACGGGCAGCTATATCGCCATTCTTTTTCTGCAATTCAATATCATATAGCTTACTTCTAAGCATCTCCATAGCAATGATACGGTTACCAAGCTGTGAACGATCCTGCTGACAAACTACAACGAGCCCTGAGGGCTTATGCGTCAATTGAACCTTAGTCTCTACCTTGTTCACATTCTGCCCACCTGCACCACCTGAACGTGACGTATGCAATTCAATGTCTGCAGGATTAATATACAGATCTATTTCTTCAGCTTCTGGAAGAACAGCTACCGATGCAGCAGAAGTATGTACGCGACCTTGGGTTTCTGTGTCCGGCACGCGCTGCACCCGATGTACGCCCGATTCGTATTTTAACTGTCCGTAAACGTCCTCTCCAGTCACTTTCAATATTACCTCTTTGTAACCGCCTGCTGTACCTTCAGTAACATCCACGGTTTCCACTCTCCAACCTTTTTGATCGAAAAATCTGCTGTACATACGGTATAGATCGCCCGCAAACAATGCCGCTTCATCACCACCGGTACCACCTCTAATCTCAAAAACGGCATTTTTTGCATCCTCCGGATCTACCGGGATCAGCATTAAACGAACGCGTTCTTCAAGTTCCCCTTGTTGCGCTAATAAAAGATCAAGTTCTTCTTTAGCCATCTCCCTCATCTCTGGATCTTTCTCAACACTTAAGATCTCTTTATTCGCATCAATATTGCTCATCACATTCTTGTAGACCCTGTATTCTTCTACAATCTTGCCCAAATCTTTATATTCCTTATTCAATGCAGCAAAACGCTTCATATCCTGCATTGTATCAGGGTTACTCAGCTGTTCCTCAACATCTTCCCAACGAATTTTGATGGCTTCTAACTTTTCTAACATATTCTTTTCAGAGAAATTAATAAATGTAATATTTATTTGGCGAGCAAAAATACGGCTTTTGCCCTAATATTCTTCGAAATATTTAAGGCTTAAATCCTTACCATCAAACTCAGCATAACTACAATGGTTGATCCATTCACCTGTATTTATGTACTTTGATCCATCCCCAAGATCCACCGAAAGCGGTAAATGCCGATGCCCAAAAATAAAATAGTCAAAGTGTTCACGCTTCAACTGCTCTTTAGCATAAACTGCAAGCCACTCGTTCTCTTCTCCCATAAAAACCTCCTCAGTACTGCTTGCTAGTCTGCTGTGGCCAGACCACCAAATACCAAATCCCAGTCCTATTCTGGGCGGAACAAGGGAAAACAACCACTGACATACAGGATTTCTAAAAATCCTTCTTAAGAATTTGTATTTATGATCTCCAGGGCCCAGGCCATCACCATGATGTATATAAAATTTTTTACCGCTTCGCTCAATTACCAGGTCATCACTAACGATCTGAATACCCATTTCTGTAGTAAAATAATCATCAACCCACATGTCGTGGTTACCTTTAAAAAAGTAGATCTTGATACCGGCATCACTCATCGAAGCAAGTTTTCCCTGAAGTCGGATAAAGCCCTTAGGAACCACCGTCTTATATTCAAACCAGAAATCGAAGACGTCTCCCACCAGGAAAAGCTCCGCACATGTAGGCGCTATGGCATCTAACCAACGGATTACACGGTCTTCCCGCTTGCGACTGGTTTCTAAAGTTGGAGATCCAAGATGAAAGTCTGAGGCGAAGTATAGGTTCTTAGTCATTAATCAACAAATATATATAAAATATCAGATCGGATAATTGTCAGAAGTTCTACAGGATAGGTAGAATAATCACAAATAGCCAAATTATTAAAACAAAAGTTCGTAAATTCGCACAAAATTTAAATACATGATTTCTACTGATATAGCCATTATTGGCGCCGGACCTGTAGGTTTATTTGCAATATTTGAGGCTGGTTTACTTAAAATGCGCTGCCATTTAATTGATTATCTACCTCAGGTGGGCGGGCAACTGTCAGAAATCTATCCTAAGAAACCTATATACGACATACCGGGTTATCCTACGGTTTTAGCACAGGAACTAGTAGAAAACCTGATGGAGCAAGGTAAACCTTTCCACCCGGGTTTCACTCTTGGAGAACGTATTGAAGGCTTGGAAAAAAGAGGCGAAGCAGATTTTGTTTTGACTACTAATATGGGTACCATCATCGAAGCTAAAGTTGTAGTAATCGCTGGCGGTCTTGGGTGTTTTGAGCCTCGCAAACCTGTTGTTGCCGGTTTAGAAGATTTTGAAAACGGAAGAGGTGTCAACTACATGATCCTTGATCCTGAGAAATACCGCGACCAGAAAATGGTTATCGCGGGTGGTGGCGACTCTGCATTGGACTGGACTATTTTCTTAGCAGATGTAGTTAGTGAGCTCACCCTAGTGCATCGTAGTGAGAGCTTTCGTGGTGCTCCCGATTCAGTAAATAAGGTAATGGAACTTGCCGCTAGTGGTAAGATTAACTTGATTTTAAATAGCAACTTAAACTCTGTTTCAGGAGAAGGAAAATTAGAGACGGTAGAGATTGTTCATAATAAATCATTAGAGAAAACGATAGTTGAAGCTGATCACCTGATTCCTTTGTTCGGATTAAGTCCGAAATTGGGCCCTCTTGAGCAGTGGAACCTAAACATAAGTAAAAGTGCTATTGAAGTTAACACCGATGATTATTCAACAAATATTCCCGGCATCTACGCGATAGGTGACATCAATACCTACACCAATAAATTGAAATTGATTCTTTGCGGTTTCCATGAGGCTGCATTGATGAGCCATAGCGCTTATCAATACATGAACCCTGGGGTTAAATATACCATGAAATATACAACAGTAAATGGCGTTTCTGAATTCTAGTTATGGACGAAAATAATATCCTCATTCACGTACAAAACCCTGATGGTTCATTAACTGATCTGGAAGCGCCCGTAGACATGGGCTTGAGTTTGATGGAATATCTGAAAGCATGTGAGTACGATATACTTGCAACTTGCGGCGGTATGGCACTTTGTGCTACTTGCTGCGTAGACGTATTGGAAGGTGAAGAAAAGTTAAATGAAATTACGGATGATGAGTATGCAATGTTAGACACGCTTCCTGATCTTTTGCCTAATAGCAGGTTGGCTTGTCAGCTTCAACTAAACCACGCAATGAATGGTTTGATTGTTAAGCTACACTAATTCTTAGCTGCTATTGTTTTAACTGGACTGCCAATCGTTTTATATTCTCCGTCACCTTTAAGAATTGCCAGCATTTTAGTCGAATTCCCCAGCACTGCTTTAGCAGCCGCCAATTCTTTATCATATTGGAATGCTTGCAAAACTTTTCCCTTTTCATAATAATAACGACTAACAATCTGTGTTTCTAATATGCGCTTGATTTCTGCTTTGTGGGTGGTTAAATCAGTCTTTTTTGCACCCAACATCTTTTCTTTCAGGTCATCAAGATCAGCCTTAACTGCAGCCAGCTTATTTTCCTTTTCAGCTTCAGCTCGTAAATCTGTAAGCAGGCGCTCAGTTTGAGAAGAATAAGAATAGTCCTTACCAGCTAAAGAGGACACGAAATCTGCGTAATCTGCTTCAGTCATCTGGAAGGTAGCAGCAGGAGCAATTTCCTTATTTTTCTTTTTATAGGCATTAGCATAATCAAAAAACAGGTTCTTGGAAATGATGGACATAGTTATAGGGCTGGGCTTATTGGCATTAACGAGAACGTCTGGATACACGCCATTTCCATCATACACGTTTCGCCCGGAAGTGGTATTGAATTTACTCATTACAGAATCAGCAAATTTAATAGTGTTTCCGTTTACGTCTTTGTGTGCATAATCCAAAGCCTGGATGCATCTCCCTGATGGAGTGAAGTATTTTGCTACCGTAACTTTAACTAAGCTATTATAGGGAAGATTAAAGGTTTGTTGAACCAGTCCCTTACCATAACTCCTTTGTCCTACTATAATTGCTCGATCCAGATCCTGCAAAGAGCCTGCAACTATTTCTGAAGCAGAGGCAGATGAACTGCCAACAAGTACGACCAAAGGGATCTGAGGCAGCAACGGGTCACTGTAAGTTTTGTAGACGATGGTTTTTTGAGGATTTCTTCCTTTTTGCGTTACCACCAATACATTTTTGTTTACGAAAAGATTTACGATTTTGACTGCTTCCTGAAGGATACCACCTCCGTTATAACGAAGATCCAGAATCATTCCTTTTGGCTGCTGCTTATTCAAGGCAATAGCCGCGTCTTTGACCTCTTGAGCCGAGTTTTCAAGAAACTTGTCTAATCGTATGTAAGCAAACTGATCCTCTGTCATACCAGAATAGGAAACATTGGGTTGCTTGATCTCATCTCTGGTCAGCTTTTTACTGATAACTGATCCCTCTCTGATAACTACAAGATCTAAAGCCGATCCTTTGGGCCCCCGAAGCAATTGACTGATTTGTGCGCGGTCTTTACCTTTAATCTCGTTACCATTAATTTTTACAAGCTGATCTCCTGGTTTAATTCCTTGTTTGTCTGCTGGATAGCCCTCGCTTACTTCATTAACAAAAAGCTTTCCTTCAATATATATTGTACTTGCGCCGATACCCCCGTATTGAGTACTCACATATTTCAGTTTGTAGTCTTCAATTTCCGATTCAGGTATGTATTCCGTATATGGATCCAGATTCTCGAGCATGGCGTCAATTCCATTTTTCATCAGCGCGGAAGGATTGGTTTCTTCTACATAGTTGATATTAATCTCTTTATATAAAGATGCAAAGACGTCAATGTTTTTAGAAACCTCAAAAAGATCTTCTTTGAAGGACCAGGTGAGTGTTGCAAAAGCAACTAGACAAAGAGCTGAAACTATCTTAATTTTTTTCATTGTTCAAAATCTGTGTAGAAGTAAACTTAGAAAAAAATGCGGTTAAAAGCAATCAGCTCAATAAGAAAGGCGTATCATGTTTATTACTATAGACGATTCCCATCAGGGTCTGCCAAAGCTTTTTTGATGGTAAACTCAATGTATTCTCTATCACGTTTTACCAAACCCATTAATTGCTCTACTAATTTATCCTCGCTTCCTGGTTCGAAAACAAGGTCTACCTGTGCTAAATCACAGTACTTTCTCAAGAACTTAATCTTAACTTTTTTGCAGGTATCAGTAGTAAGCGTAAAACTTGCCATAGTAGTTGTTTTGATGCAAAAATAGGAAAAAATGTATGTTACGCAAAGTGCCCCCCGCCAAAGTATTTGGCAGGGGGCACAATGATGAGACTATCTGACATCAACTACCTCGTTACGGAGCTCTTAAAAGAAGACCCAAAAATGGAAGAATACCAATTAAAAAGTCTCGAGATACTTTAAAACGGGAGGCAGACTTTCCCCATGCAAATAGATGGTAGACCAGATCTTTGTCCAAAATCAAGAGAGTCGCCAGCAAGTGTCTCATTTGCGAGTATGGCAAAGAGAACTGCTTCTTTCGCATCCGGAAGAATCCCTAGCTCATCAGTCGTAGCAAATCTCAGCTCAGGAAGATCCGCTTTCAGGCACGACACCAGTAATTTATTATGAATCCCGCCCCCACTAAAATAAACTGTAACCGCTTCATCATTTGTTATACATCGTTTGATGGAATTTACGATGACGGTAGCAGTGAATTTGTTTAACGTTGCAAGCACATCCTCCCGAGTAATATATTGGGTATTTGAATTCAATTGAGCAGAAGCAAGGAAGTTCAAATTAAACAACTCTGGCCCGGTCGTTTTTGGAAAAGGGAGGTCAATAAATTTATGTTTCAACAACGAGGTCAATAAATCGCTATTAACATGACCTGAGGCCGCTATCAATCCATCTACATCATAAGTCATTCCTTCGAAATTTGCCTGAACAAAATGATCCATTATCGTATTTCCAGGTCCAACATCTGTAGAGAAAATTCCTTCTACACTACTGTCGCCAGGCAAATAGGTAATATTAGCAATACCACCAATGTTGAGCATAATACGGGTTTCTCCTGGTTTTGAGAAGTATAAATAATCACCATAAACGGCTAGAGGAGCGCCTTCGCCACCAGCGGCGATATGCTTTTGCCTGAAATCAGCGATCGTAATAATTCCGGTTTTAAAGGCAATATGATCCCCATCACCTATCTGAAGTGTGGCATTTGGATAGCCTTGCAATCCATGCAATGATTTAGGAGCATGGTAAATAGTTTGTCCATGACTTGCAATCACATCGATCTCCGAAGGCTTGATTCCCCATTCCTGCAGCGAGCCTAGAACCATTTCAGCATGCAACAATGCAATTCTCTCGTTCATTAAAGCGATCATTTGGAGATCAACCATTGTTTTCGAAAAGATAGCCTGTATTTCCGTCTTAAGTTCATCATCATAAGGAACAGTATGAAATTTCATTAATTTTAGCTCTGTGTTGAGGCCATGTCCTTTTATCCTGCAGAGAGCAATATCAAGACCATCCAAGGAGGTGCCCGACATTAGTCCGATGATAACCCGTTCTTCTTTTTGTAGTATGTTAAAGAAGGTATTCCAATTTTTGCTCATTACAATTGATATAAGACGATTCAAACTTAAGAAATTTGGCCATCTAACAGTCTAAACTCCTAACAAAAAGCTTATGTTACAAGAGCATACTTGTCAATTATATAGTGAAATTGTGCTTAATTCCTTAGGGCTTAATCTTCACTAAACTGAAGATATTTAGCCATAAAATAAAACAGGAGTTTAGTTAACTCTTCTTAACTTTAAAAACATTAGGCACTCTATTGTAGTTAACAAATTACGGAAGGAGTCGAGAATAGGTCTTAAATAATAAGGAGGTAACAGGGACGTAACAGGGAGGTAACAGGGACATAACAGGGAGATTGCCCCTGTCAACTCCTTTTTAACTCCCGTTTAACCCCCTGTTACATAATGGTTACCTCAAATCAGGTTACAAAGCTAAACCAAACTAGGCTAAAACCGAAGATCGCGCAAATTAATAAAATAATATAGAGAAGTTCTTCATTGTAAACCTGATTAATTTATCGAACTCAGGTTAATAACCAACATTAAAAGAACGTATGATTATTAAAAAGAAATAAATACTTTTTAAAATAGTTGAAAAAGTGACTTTGCTCCGCTATATTTACTGCTCCGTACACCTTTTAACATTATTTAAATGGCAAGATTAAACCTCCTGGAGGCAACGCGCTTTGAAAAACTCCAAGTTTCTGTCTTTAAGAATCCGAAAGAAGCTTCACTTAATGTAGCTCATCGTATTGCAAATCTTATAAAAACTAAACAGCAAACAAGTGAAATGGCAGTTTTAGGGCTGGCAACAGGTGCTACACCCATCGCTGTCTATGCAGAATTGGTGAGAATGCATCAAGAGGAGGGTTTAAGCTTTAAAAACGTAATTACCTTCAACCTGGACGAATATTACCCGATGCAACCTAATGCTGCACAGAGTTACGTATCATTCATGAACGAGAATCTATTCGACTATATAGATATCGATAAAGCAAATGTGAACATTCCGGATGGGACTTTGAAACTTGAGGATATCCCTGGCTTTTGTTTAGCTTATGAAAAAAAGATTGGAGATTTGGGAGGATTAGATATACAAATACTTGGTATTGGTCGTACAGGTCACATTGGCTTTAATGAGCCAGGGTCTGCACCTAATTCTGGCACTCGACTAGTTACGCTTGATGATCTGACCAGAAGAGATGCTGCGAGAGACTTTGGAGGTAAGAGCTTTGTTCCAACAAAAGCGATCACCATGGGCATTGGAACAATCTTTAAGGCCAAAGAAATCATTCTGATGGCTTGGAACAGAAAAAAAGCATCTATTATAAAGAAAGCCGTGGAGGGGGAAATGTCAAGTGAAGTTCCAGCCACCTTCCTTCAGTTATCTGAGAACGTAGAATTTATTCTCGATCAGGATGCAGCCTCTTTACTTACCAGATTTGATACGCCATGGTTGGTAAAAGATTGCGTTTGGGATGAAGTATTGACTAGAAAAGCAGTGATATGGCTGGCAAACTATCTACGTAAACCTGTATTAAAACTTACAGAAGATGATTACAATAACCACGGGATGGCTCAATTGGCTTTAGAGAGTGGTCCTGTATACAACATTAACATTCACATTTTTAATAAACTTCAGCACACCATTACAGGTTGGCCTGGCGGGAAACCTAATGCAGACGATTCACAAAGACCAGAGCGGGCAGAACCATCAAAAAAAAGAACTGTGATCTTCTCACCACATCCTGATGACGATGTGATTTCTATGGGCGGAACCTTCATCCGCCTGGTTGACCAACAACACGACGTACACGTCGCTTATCAAACGTCAGGCAATACCGCTGTTTGGGACGATGATGCTTTGCGTTTCGTAGAATTTAGCGTCGGCTTTTCAGAAAAGATGGGCTTGGAAAGCGCGGACCTTAAAACACTGTATCAAAGTATGCGCAGTTTTATGGATCAAAAACTTCCCAATCAAATAGATACCCTTGAGATACAAACAGTAAAAGGCCTGGTTAGGAAAGGGGAAGCCATTGCAGGGGCACGCTATTGCGGCCTGGAAGACGATCATATTCACTTTATGGAACTGCCCTTCTACGAAAGCGGCAAAAACCAGAAGAACCCAGTAACAGATCTAGATGTGCAACTTACAATGGATTTACTGCAGAAAGTAAAGCCACATCAGGTGTTTGCGGCGGGAGATTTTGAAGATCCGCATGGAACGCATATCGTATGCTTTAATATCGTGATCGAAGCGCTAAGAAGGTTGGCGAAGACTGAAAGTTGGGTGGCTGACTGTTGGGTTTGGATGTATCGAGGTGCTTGGAAAGAGTTTGAAACTCATGAAATTGAGATGGCTGTTCCCTTGAGTCCACAGGAAGTGGAAAGGAAGAAATTCGCTATATTTAAACACCAGTCTCAAAAAGACAGGGCTGTATTTCCCGGTGATGATGCCAGAGAATTCTGGAAAAGGGCAGAGGACAGAAATAGGGAGACTGCAGAATCTTATGACGAACTTGGACTTGCAGAATATGAAGCGATGGAAGCATTTGTACGCTACAAGTTTTAATCCGTATTCCAAATAAACGTACATACCATGGCCATAGACCACCCACTAACGGAAGCTCCGGCTCGTTTGCTTTCTCTCGATTTTTTTAGAGGGGCTACCGTTGCCGCAATGATACTGGTAAACAATCCGGGAGACTGGGGGAATATTTATTCACCTCTAGAGCACGCGGACTGGAATGGATGTACCCCAACAGATCTTATTTTCCCATCGTTTCTCTTCATTGTGGGTGTATCTATAGCATATGCCATGAGCAGTAAGAAGGCTGATACTACATTACATGGAATAACAATATGGAAGGCACTTAAAAGAGCGCTGATTCTGTTCGGATTGGGGCTCTTTTTGTCGCTATTTCCAAAAGTATTTACTGCACCTATTGAGGCTTTTGAGCATGTTAGAATTTCGGGCGTACTGCAAAGAATAGCTTTGGTTTTCTTTTTTGCTGCTGTGATCTTTTTGAAGACAACAGAAAAGAACATATTTAAACTAATTATTGTACTTCTTGGAGCTTACTGGGCACTTATGACCTTTATGCCTGTTCCTGGTGTAGGAGCAGCGAACCTTGAGAAAGAAACCAATCTCGGCGCCTGGATAGATCGGTCAATATTAACCGAAGCACACCTATGGAAATCTTCAAAAACCTGGGATCCGGAAGGTATCCTTGGAACTATTCCAGCTATTGCAACCGCATTATTTGGAGTACTGGTAGGCGTTTATTTAAAACGTAAAGATTTGGATTCAGCTACTAAAATATCCTGGCTATTTTGTACAGGCTTAGTTGCTACAGGACTCGGCTTGCTCTGGGGACTTCAGTTCCCAATTAACAAAGCTTTATGGACCAGCTCCTTTGTGCTTTACGCAGGCGGCATAGCAACTATGATTCTGTCTTTGTGCTATTGGATCATTGATGTCCAGCAATATACTAAGTTTACAAAACCTTTTGTTGTGTACGGTGTCAATGCCATTACCGTGTTTTTCGCTTCAGGATTAATCCCCAGAATCTTGAACATGATTTCATGGAAAGCAACCGATGGTTCCCAACTGCAGCTTACCAACTATTTATATTCCGGATTAGAACACAACCTCTCCCCTTTAAATGCTTCACTGGCATGGGCAGTATGCTTTGTGCTTTTCTGGCTCGTGATTCTCTGGGTCATGTTCAAGAAAAATATTATGATTAAGGTCTAAGCTAACGCTGAATACCAACAGGACCACTTGGATCACTTTCATTTTTTAGTCGGTCCAGGGCGGTAATAAGATAGTTGTAACGCTTTCCTTTCTCTGCATTGGTATCGATGTAAGATGTAAATTCTTCGAAGCTTATCCTTAAGATGTTTTTAGGATTCAATATTCCAATCCCTTCTCCTTCTTCAAACCGATAGAGCACGTAACCTGATGCAGTCTCGCCATCGCTCGCTTTGATTGGCTTTATCCACTTTAAATGAACACCATCTGCTTTTGCTTCTGCAGAAAACTGCTGGGGCGCATTAGGTACCACGTCATCCAGCCATGGCATTTGTGGCGGTAAAGCAGGATACTTATATAGGTCATTCTTCAAAGAGTCACCAACTGCACGCGCGATGGTCGAAAAAGACTTAGAACTAAAATAAACACTGCCCTGCACTCTATTGTTATTTCGAATGTATCTTACCTGATCTGGGATCTGACTTGGGATGCTCCAGGCAGCTTCGGATCGCTGGTTGACCAGGTAAGCGGCTTGTCCAATGTAAAGATGTCTTCCGAATGTGTTGTTACTCCACCAATCTACCAAGGTTCCAAATGGTGCAACCCGGCGAGAGAAACTAAAATAAATTTGTGGATTGATATAATCAACCCAGCCTTCTTGAACCCACTTTCTCGAGTCTGCAAAGAGCTCCGCATAATTGGATAAACCATTCGTAGCTGAACCAAGCGTATCCTCTGATTTATTTCTCCATATTCCAAAGGGACTGACACCGAATTTCACGTAATTCTTATAAAAATGTATGCTGTCATCCAACTTTTTTATAAGCAGGTTAACATTGTTCCTCCTCCAGTCACTAATATCCGCAAACCCATCTGAGTACCTATTGAAGGTTGCGGCATCATTGATCTGCTGACCTTCTACTTTATAGGGATAAAAGTAATCGTCAAAATGAATGCCATCAACGTCGTAGCCTTTCACCACATCGAGAATGACCTGAACAATATAGTCCCTAACTTCGGGTATTCCGGGATCAAACTGCTTCTTACCGGCGTAAGTAAAAAACCATTCGGGGCGCTGCTTCGTCATATGGTTTTGGTGGGTAATAGCGTTTGCGCTCATTGTAGCGCGGTATGGGTTGAACCAGGCATGAAGCTCCATACCTCTGTAATGAGCCTCCTTAATCGCAAATTCTAAAGGATCATAGCCCGGAGCAGGAGCCACTCCCTGTTTACCCATTAACCACTGACTCCAGGGCTCTCGTGATTTCGCATAGAAAGAATCGGCAGCAGGCCGAACCTGAAGCATAATGGCATTCATACCATTTGCTTTGTGCCTTTCAAGCAATCCTATTAACTCTTGTTTTTGCTGATCTACACTCAGTCCAGGTTTAGAAGGCCAGTCGATATTAGATACTGTTGCTACCCAGACACCTCTAAACTCGCGTTTTGGAGCAATTTTTGAGGTATTTTGAGCGAATGATGCAGACGGAATTATTAAACATAATAAAAGCCCATAGATGCTGGTTTTTAGCATTTTTAGTTGTTTTGTTTTGATAGAAAATTAAGTTTCACTTGTGTAGTCATGTATACATTACGGACACATTTCCTAGCAAGTAAACGATTTTTTTCAAAGTCTCATATAAAAACTCGGTTTTTTTTACCTTTTTGCATAATTTTAATTATGTTCGCGTTTTACCTAAAACGAAAAGATTTTAATAATGAATGATAAGACTGATTTAGTAAATAAGGGTGACCGCAATAAGATCTATTTTCTTATTGTGGTTATTGTCGCGTTACTAGGTACAAATGCTTATCTTTTTTTTAAAGACAAACATGAAAGCGAGCGTTTTGTTAACGTTAATACTGAAAAAGACCGATTAGAACTAGAAGTTGAAAAAATTGAGGTTGAGCTCGATAAAGTAAATTCAATAAACGTATCATTAAATGATAAATTAATTGATGGGCAAAGAATGGCCAGAAAGAAAATAGCTCAACTGAAACAAGCACTCCAAAAAGGTTTATTAACTCAGGAAGAACTTGCAAATGCGCAAAACCAAGTAAGAGAACTTAGAGGATTTCTGCAGAATTATAACGAAGACATTATGAAGCTTAAGCGGGAGAACTTCCATCTTAAGTCAGAAATGGATAGTCTTGCGTCCTATGCCCTCACTACCAGCCAGGAAGCTGAAACGCTTTCAAAGCGAAATGTGGAACTTAACGCCAAAATAAAGACTAGTGCTGCATTGAAAGCCTCAAATATTGTTGTGACGGCTTTTAAAATTAAAAGCAGCGGTAAAAACGTGGAAGTTACTAAAGCTAATACCACAAAAAAGCTTACTGTTACCTTCGAGATAGTGCCCAATCAGCTTGCTGCGAAGGACTACCATCAAATATATTTAAGAATATTCAATCCTTCAGGTAACTTAATTGCAGACGATGCGAACATGTTTGAAGCAGATGGCCAGGAAATGCAATTTACGATCGCTACATCCATTTCTTTCAATGACGACAATACAGCCTATAAAATGGACTGGATAAATCCGGGGCCATATGTGAAAGGTGTGTACGCCATCATCTTATATGCAGACGGCTACACAATGGGCCGTGCATCAATCGATTTAAGATAAGGGACAGGTCAAATAAAACGTTGTACCAACATTCATCACAGATTTGAATGAAACTGACCCCCCGGCATTTTCGACTGCTTGCTTAACAAACGCCAACCCAAGACCAGTTCCTGAAGACTTAGTAGTAAAGTTTGGAACAAAGATTTTTGTGTGAAGTGGCTGCTCTATACCCTTTCCATTGTCTTCTACTTCGATGTAGACCTGTTTTTGATCGCTATTAATAGTGATCTTGATCAAAGACTTTTGATTGTCTTTAGTGGCCTCTATGGCGTTTTTAAGGAGATTATTGAATGTTCTTAGCAGTTGATCCTTATCACCCTGTATATTAATATCTCCCCTAGCATGATTTAAAATATAAATTTCTACTTGCTCACTATTAGTAAATACATTTCTTGCTTGATTGATGATTGGAAGCAGCGAAAGCCTTTCTAACTTGGTATCAGGCATTTTAGCGAAGTTCGAAAACTCAGATGCAATAGTCGATAAACTATCTATTTGTTCTATAAAGGATTTATTGAAGCGTTCGAACTTGGATTCAAAATTTGGATCCTTCTCTTTCCAGGATTTCTCTAATAGCTGGACACCTAGCTTAAGTGGAGTCAGTGGGTTTTTAATTTCATGCGCAACTTGCTTTGCCATCTCTCTCCAAGCACTCTCCCGTTCTGACTTGGCCAACTTGATCGCACTTTCTTCCAATGCTGCAATCACCTTATTATACTCGCGGATCAAGGATCCAATTTCATCATGTCTCGACCATTGTATTGGTTGATTTTTCTGACCAAGTTTAGTCTTACGGATACTTTCCTGAATAAAAGTAAGGGGACTAGTGATCTGATTGGCAAGAAAAACTGCCAAAATTCCAATCCCTACAAATACCAAAGCATAGATATTAATCAATGTGTTAATGAAGATACCTATCTTGTTCTGGTAGTCTGCCTCATTTGCATAATAGGGAACACCTATATAACCAACTGTCTGATTTTGGAAATTTCGAATGGGCGCATATGCTGCTGAATAAGTAAAAGACCCTATTTTTTCACCATAATTTATAAATTCTGATTTTTGCAGTTTGCTTAAACTTATGAAAGCAACGGCCCCCATTCTCCTGTTAATTATCCCAAGATCAAACATCTTTGGCAAAGATGTGTAAAGCAGAACGCCATCTTTGTCATACAGATTCAGATAGGCCGCGTTAATATCAGCGAACTGGTTGAAGTCATTGATCGACTTGTCCGAAACTTGAGGGATGCCGCCAACTGAGATTTGCTTCTCGTAAGACTGTTGAACCTTTCTTATTTTGTCTTTAATGAAATTGTCCTGCTGAATCCGGTATTCTTTACTGATATAAAAATAAGTTGCCCATCCTACAATCAATAAGGTTGCTACCACAGAGAGAACTATGGAAAGCTGAATCCTTGTTTTGTAAAGTATTTTGTTGGCATTGATCATCAGCGACCTATTAATACTAAACCATCCGCCCCAACTTTCATCAATGTTCTTTAAAAGCCAAATCATGGTGTAAAGGATCACAGAGAATATTATGAAAACTAAGAAGAAGAATGATAGTGTTGCAAGCAGCATAATACTGGAAACATTTTCTTTACTGATCACGACAAGCTTGGACTTAATCGGAGCATAAACAAGGTGAGAATAGTTGGAGGTATCGTTGTAAAAAAAGGTCTTCCTTAATTTTGAGCTATATTCTGCATTGGAAATTTTATAGGTGTAGGTTCCAGACTGGCTTTCCAGCTTGCCATCTTTATAAAGGGCAATAGAATAATTGCTATAATCATTGTCGTTCTTTATCATCTTATCGACTAGGATTTCTGGAAGTTGACCCTTGTAGTTATAAGATTGTGACTTCAGTTCGATTACTAAAGTGCCAAGATTTCTTGGGCCTTCATAGATAGGAATGATGCCGAAATAATTCTGATATCCAAATGTGTCATTAAGGCGATAAAAGAAGTTCGATTCTGAGATTTTAATTGAGCCTGCTTGTACAAGCTTTTTAAAATAAGAAAGAGGTAGCGTTTCCTGTACGGCAGCTGATGAATCAAGGTTATTGTAAACAAATACATTATATTCAAAGCGAGGCAAAAAATTATCCAGGTATTGTTTGTCAATGTTCTTCCTGAGTTCTAGAACACTATTTAGGGCAGGCCGCTTAAAATAGTCCAGCACAAAATTATTTGACAATATTCCGCTTTCCAGATTCTCAATTGTACTAATTACGGAAATGTCATCTGGTGCAATTAGTTTCTGACCTATCGCTATACGCTTATCTTGCTCCTTGTCATCGATAAACTGTTGATATTTAAGCGATGTTATCGAAGCCAAACAGAAAAACAATGCCGCGAAAACACTTATAGAAAACTTATTTTCTCTGATGTAAAAATTCCAGCCGATGATGAAGATGAAAAAAGCGTACAAAACGAAGAAAATTGTGAAACCCGCTTGAAGTCTGAAAAAGAAGTAGGCCAAAAAAACAGAGAAGAATAGTAATAGGCGCTCCCTATTGGTTACATTAAGCTGCAGCGTAACCTGCATAAAAACGCTTGCAATGATATAAATATTAAACCAAACGAGACAAAGAATCACAATACTAACCCAACTGATCCAACCGAGGTTGATGATGTTTGTGATGTCAAAATTGATTTTAGAATTTTCTATCAACCCAAGAAAGGTCTGATCAAACAGAAAAGCCAGGAGGCCAAAAACAATCAAGAGCGCAAATTGAAAGATCAATCCTCCCACTTTATTTCTAGACAGCCAACTAGGAAGACTATACTTATTGGCGTAAGTAAAGATGAATAATACGACCCATGATATCGCTATCACATTGAGTAAAAAATCTCCTAATGAGGGTAGAAAAAAACTTTCTGCATATACGCTTGGATTAAACATTGACAGCTCAAACTGTTGATTGAACCATCCATACTCTAGATCAGTGATTCGAATGGTAAAAAAAAATAAAGCGATTAGCGCTGTTGCTGCGATGAGATTTCCACGCTTAGCAAGCCAGGAACAAAAGGAATTAAAGAATAAACAAAAGCTAAAAAGGCCGACTATCCACAGCCAGATTTCGATGCTGGCATAGATACTTTTAGAATAACCTTGTTTTAGTTTTACTTCAAAAAGGACTTTACCAGCCAAATTAACTATCGGAGATACCTCGTAATCAGCAAAAGTAGCCCGGGCTAACGAATTGTTATCCAGCAAATAATTGGAAATTCCATTCTCCAGGTATTGGTTTTGTATGGAATACTGGGTCTCTACCTGAATTAAAAAGAAGATGGTTTCATCATCAATAGTCTTTTTTATCACCTCGTACCACCCATTGTTGAACTGTAGAAAAGAAGAGCCTTCTTTAATCAGTTCGGGATTTGAGGGGATTGCTTTAATAGAGCTCCAGAACTTAAGTTCATCACCCTCATACGTCAAAATATTTATCCCCAGATCACGATACTTTGCAACGAACGCAAGTCCAAGTTCCTCATTTTTATAAAACTTACTTGCATTTTTCAGCTCATTCTTATTGGAAAGAAATCGGTAAACAACCCTTTCCTTTTGAGCCAGGTTTGACTGAAGACTTGTCGCTTCGTAACGGAGTAACTCTTTTTTTGTTATGGAGTGCCTCAAAGAAACAGCTGTAATAATGCAGCAGGCGCCTAATATTAATAAAAGAAATCTTATTTTACTTCCTATACTCACGCCGCTATATTTAAGTTGCCGCTAACTAGACTAGACCGCAGCTATAGTAGCTGAACTCGTTGGCATTGTTCGGTTAACCTTTTTTACGAGACCTTGTAAAACATTTCCAGGGCCTACTTCAACAAACTCTGTAGCTCCATCCGCAATCATTTGTTCCATTGCCTGCGTCCACTTTACCGCACCTGTTAGTTGGGTTATAAGGTTTTCTTTAATCTTTTGTGGGTCACTGTTTGCTTCTGGGAATACGTTTTGGTAAATCGGACAAATTGGAGGCAATACGGACACCTTCTCAATCGCTGCCTTAAGCTCAACTCTTGCAGGTTCCATTAAAGGTGAATGGAAAGCGCCACCTACATTTAATTTCAATGCGCGTTTGGCACCAGCAGCAGTTAATTCTTCGCACGCTTTGTCTATACCTGCAATACTTCCAGAAATAACGATCTGACCAGGGCAATTGTAATTGGCCGCGACAACAATGTCCTCAATACCACTACATATATCTTCAACGACGTTATCTGAGAGCCCTAGAATGGCAGCCATGGTAGATGGCTGTACTTCACATGCCTTTTGCATCGCATTAGCTCTTGTGATCACTAACCTCAATCCATCCTCAAATGATAACGCGGACGCTGCAACTAATGCAGAAAACTCACCTAAAGAGTGTCCAGCAACCATATCTGGCATAAAACTATCTCCAAGCGTTTTTGCCAAAATAACCGAATGTAAGAATATAGCTGGTTGTGTAACATTAGTTTCTTTTAGCTGTTCCTCCGTACCTGAAAACATAATGTCGCTGATTCTAAAACCAATAATCTCATTCGCCCGCTCAAACAGTCGCTCTGCTATTGGATTTCCATACAACTCTTTTCCCATTCCTGAAAATTGAGCACCCTGCCCCGGAAATATATATGCTTTCATAGTATCTCTAATGTTAATGTAGGTTGGCCGTGATCAGCCTTAAAAATTCTGCCCTTGTTTTATCTTTAGCAAACTCACCGGTAAAAGCAGAAGTTGTGGTTACCGAATTCTGCTTTTGTATGCCGCGCATTGCCATGCAGAGATGTCTACACTCAATCACAACTGCCACACCAGCGGGTCGCAATGTATCTTGAATACAATCTCTGATCTCATTTGTAAGTCGTTCTTGTACCTGCAAACGCCTGGAAAAGGCATCAACTACACGTGGGATTTTACTTAGGCCTACAATATGGCCATTTGGGATATAGGCAATGTGGGCTTTACCAAAAAAAGGAAGCATATGGTGTTCACACATAGAATACACTTCTATATCTTTCACAACAACCATCTGACTATAATCCTCCTTAAACATTGCGCTACGTAGAATTTCTGAAGGGTTCAGGTCGTATCCGTGAGTCAGGTATTGGAGTGCCTTTGCCACTCGCTCAGGAGTCTTCAACAGGCCTTCCCTTTCAGGATCCTCACCAAGTTGAGTTAGAATGTCTTTATAATGATGCGCTATAGACTCAGTTTTTGCTACATTATAACGGTCTATTTTGATATATCCGTTCTCCTCATCGTCTAAATGTTCCATTTGATTCATAAGAGTTTTGTTAACCGAAGTACTCTACAAAGTTATTTTCGGTTTCATAAATTTTAATGCAATGTAGTTGTGCGTCGGACTCAGCAATCAACGGCTCAATTTGCTCCCATATAGCTACAGCAAGATTCTCGGTAGAAGCTAATTTATCCTTCATAAAATCAACGTCAAGATTTAAATTTCTATGGTCGATTTTATCTACTACAGAAGTATTCATAATGTCCTTAAGCCATTTTAAATCTACCAAAAATCCGGTCTCCGGACTTATTTCCCCTTTTACAGTTACATAGAGCTGGTAGTTGTGCCCATGCCAATTGGGATTTGCACACTTTCCAAAAACTGCTGTGTTTTCTTCTTCTGTCCAATCTGGCCGCGACAATTTATGGGCGGCATTGAAAGATGCTTTTCTGGTTATATATATCATGGCAGTTTATATTATTGACAAACTTAGATAAAAGTTTGCTAAATTCATGACCTAAAGGTTTCCCATCAATGAAAATCCTCCTTGTTGCCGCAACCCGGGTAGAAATATCAATACTTATAGAAAACTTTAATCTCCCTGATGGTGACTTTATACAATCAGAGAATTTCGACCTATTGATCACCGGTGTAGGTATGACCGCAACAGCGTTTGCACTCGGACAAAAGCTTTCCGATAAATATGGTCTTGTGTTGAATCTTGGTATTGCAGGGAGCTTTAATAAGAAGATTCCGCTGGGGACTTTACTGAACATCAATTCAGATGAATTCTCGGAATTGGGCGCCGAGGATGATGCTGAATTCTTGACTATTGAAGAACTTGGCTTTGGAAAAGGGGCTTATAACGTTGTAAATAATCTACTTGATGATAGATTTGAAAACATAAAAAAAGTGAAGGGCATCACGGTAAACATGGTTCATGGCAAGAAAAGTAGCATCGATCAGATCGTTAAGCGCTTAAATCCAACAACAGAAAGTATGGAAGGAGCCGCTGTGCTTTACTGTTGTGAGCAGCTAGCCATTCCTTGCCTTCAGATGAGAAGTATTTCTAATTACGTGGAACCCAGAAACAAAGAAAATTGGAACATAGGGCTTGCCATTGCCAACCTGAATAAATGGGCAATTGACTTTTTGACAAATGGGCAACTAAGCAGTTTCCGGTTGTAACTACCTTTATCCTATGAAACTTACACTTGGCTTTTCCCCATGCCCTAATGATACATTTATCTTTGATGCATTAATTCATCATAAAATTGATACGGAAGGAATAGAGTTTGAAGTTTCCTTTGACGATGTCGAAACGCTAAATCAAAAGGCACTCAAAGCTGAACTCGATATCACTAAGCTAAGTTTTCATGCCTACGCTTATGTGCATGAACAATATGTGATCCTGGATGCAGGTAGCGCTCTTGGGTTCGGAGTCGGGCCTTTATTGATCTGCAAAAATCAACACGTGGCAAATAATCTTGATCCCGAATTATTAGTTGGAATTCCAGGTTTGTACACCACGGCTAACTTTCTATTAGGCATCGCCTATCCACAACTTGGAAATAAAAAGGAATTGCTATTTTCGGATATTGAGTCTTCTCTGCTAGATGATAAAATAGATATCGGACTCATTATTCACGAAAACAGATTCACGTACGAAGGGAAGGGATTGCATAAAATTATTGACCTGGGAAGTTATTGGGAAACATTAACCGGATGTGCCATACCCTTAGGAGGAATAGTAATTAACAGATCCTTAGATCCGAATGTCCAGCATAAAGTAAACCGTCTCCTCAGAAAATCAGTAGAATATGCTTTCGCAAATCCTAAATCTGGTCTTGATTTTATAAAAAGTAATGCACAAGAAATGAATGAGGAGGTAATGTATAAACACATTGACCTTTACGTCAACGATTATTCAATTAATTTAGGAATAGAAGGGAGAAAAGCCATTAACGTAATGTTTAAAATCGCAGAACAAAAGGGAATTATTTCACCTTTAAAAACAGACATTTTTCTCATGCCACTTTCTTAATTACAAGGCCCGTCTGGAATCTCCTTCGTTATTTTCAACACTTTAGTTACCACCATTGTAGAATCAAAGTCGGCTGAAACCATTAAACGATCTGATTTGATCAAATGGCACTCCACTTCAATATAGACGGGTTCATATGGCTTTTCGAAATTAAAATTGCTATAGGCTAGTTCAAGAGTTTTCGCACTGTCGGCTACCCAGTATTCCTTTCCTTCTTCACAATCTGTAAACGATTTGATCTCGGGACCGAAACTATACAACCCTTTCAATATCTTAAAGGTATCCTTATTCTCCTCAACCTTATCGTGGTTACAGGCAGTTACCACTAGTATGATGGTAAAAGCTAGAATGATTGATCTCCTAAAAAGGTTCATAACTTTATAATTCTTGGTTTAAATGGTTTATTTTTTTTACACTTAAATTAGCAGACAAAGCTGATGCCACAAACGAAAATATACTCACTGTAAAAAAGACAAGTACAAAATCTGTCCATTTAAAGCTGATAGGGTAAGCATTTGAGATCATCAGGTTTTCCTGAGACATCTTGACAAATCCAAATTTTTGTTGAAACAAGCAAAATACAAAAGCCGCCAATAGGCCAAATACGCATCCAGTCATGGTAATCATCATGCCTTCAAATAGAAATATCCTCTTAATTAGCTTCTTGCCAGCCCCCAGACTACTCAAAATAGCGATATCCGTTAATTTATCTATTACCAGCATGGTCAAAGATCCTATGATGTTGAAAATAGCAATGATCAGAATAAATGTTAAGATAATATAGACAGCCCATTTTTCGCTTCCTAGAATGTTATAAAGAACCCTATTTTGCTGAATACGATCCTTGACATCAAACCGGCCTCCAATTCGATGTTCTATATTATCTTTAAAATCCGCAGCATTGACACCCCGTTTCAGATTGATCTCTATAGATGATATGTTTTCAGGCTCACTCAAAAGTTCTCGTGCAAACTTTAAAGGTACTATAGCAATGTTGTCAAAGTCCTGCTGCACTTCAAACACGCCCGATACAGGTATAGATAAAGTAGTAAAATCATCTGCCGGATTAATTGAACTTGCATTTGACCCTTTTTTAGGCGAGAAGACTTGGAGCTGGTTAAAGGGGTCTGTGATGTTTACCATCAAATAAGTTTGTATGGCAGAGCCTAGAACTGCAAAATTGCCTGTGCTGTTATTCAACATAAATTTGCCTTCCACGGTAATGCTATCCAACTTTTTATTTTTCAAATACTGGTCGCTAACGCCTTTTATTAAACCAACAGATTGTTTGTCGTTGTACCTAAGCAAAGCATTCTCCGAAAGAACTTCGGAATAAGAGTAAATGTCTCTACTCTTTTTAAGTGAAATGAAATAACTCGAGTTGGGAGCAAACGTTTTACCTTGCTTTGGCGAGATGACAATTTCAGGCGTAATGGTGTTAAACATTTTCAATACAACTTCCCCAAAGCCATTGAAGACTGACAGAATTATAATTAATGCCGCACTCCCTACAAATACACCAACAGCAGATATTGCTGAGATAATATTGATCGCATTTGTCGATTTTTTCGCGAACAGATATCGGCGAGCGATATAAAAAGGAGTGTTCAATTGCTATATATCAATTAGGTTAAAAACGGATTGTGTTGCTTTTCAAAACCGATCGTGGTAGAAGGCCCGTGACCTGGAAAAACCGTACAGTCGTCCCGCAATATAAACAAGTTATTCTTGATGCTGCTGATCAATTGTGCATGGTTTCCACCCGGAAGGTCTGTTCTTCCAATACTGTTTTGGAATAACACGTCTCCGCCAATTAAGAAATTATCTTCTCTTGCATAAAAGCACAAATGAGCAGGAGAATGGCCTGGCGCAAATATCAATTCCAAGGTACTTGAACCAAAGCTAACTGTTCCTTGCTCTGCAAGAAAAACTTCAGGTTCTGGAGAAAGCTCATAGGCTAAACCCATCTGAGGCGCATATCCGGGTATCGAATGAAGTACAATCAATTCTCCATGATGAAACTGTGGCTTCAATACCCAGTTATCAAAAACAAATTTATTCCCGAAAACATGGTCATAGTGGCAGTGGGTATTGAGCAACAACACTGGGTTTAATCGGTTATCCATTATAAACCTATAAAATTCATTTTGCTCCTCTGAATCATACATACCAGGATCAATAATCACGCAATCATTTGTGTCATCAAACAAAATGTAAGTGTTCTCTCTTACTGGGTTAAATGTAAATTTCTTAATCTTTATCATACTGCTAATGGTTCCATTTAAAAGTACTGATCATCTTGTCCAAGTCCTTTTTTATAAAATCAACAACCGGTTGAATCGAATCGTACTGCGGTCGCTCATTGAAATAGAGTGCCCCCCTAAAATAATGTTTAGCACTATCGGTAAGAAAAAATTGGACTGAAGAGGCCGTATTGCCTTCGATTGCGTAATATACGCCATAAACCTTTCTATCTGGATAATTGATGAGCTTTTGATCTATCGAATTGGCCTTTACTGTGTGTTTGAATGCGAAAGTCCTGGCATCTTCTACCAAACCTTCGTATTCATTCTTGGATGACACATCATAGTACGTCATATGAAGTCTTCCGTTAAACTGTTTAAAGTAAAGGTTGTACCAGCAAGCCTCTCCAGTCTTATTACCCTCCGCTACCATTTCTGCGTACAAGGGATATTCAAAAGAATAAGCACAACCTTTATCAAACAAGCGATACGTCTTCTTTGGAAATTCAATATTAAAATATCCACGGGGTTTCGGGGAATAACTCTCCCCTCCACATGAACAGAGCATAGTAACGAATCCCATAAACGCAAAAACTGGAAGATTTTTCATTATCTGTTCCAAAGATACCACGATCTTTCCGCCTGCAGGTATAACATTTCCAGGCCATTTTTGATTTTAGCATCCTGAACTTTGGCCTTATTTAAAAATGTGGTCTCTTCAGGATTGTAAACAAGATCGTAAGCCAAGTGGTTGGCCGTTAAGTACTGGTAAGGCAAATCTGGTGAAGATACAACGTTAGGTGACATCCCCAATGGTGTGGTATTGATAACTACAGTGTATTCCGAAAGTAGCTCTTCATCTATTTCGTCGTATAAGATCGAACTATCAGTTGGACTCCTGGTGACAATTATAAAGGGCATACCCAATTTGTTCAACACATACTTAATTGCTTTAGCAGCACCACCATCACCAAGAACTATGGCCTTGTTATGCCATGGTTCCAACAATGGCTTTAACGACTCTTCAAAACCATAAGCATCAGTGTTAAATCCCTTGAGTGTGGCAAATTTCTGCTTTCCGGTAATTCTTATGCAGTTAACAGCACCTATGGCGCGCGCAGCCTCATCAATTTCATTCAAAAAAGGCAGTACTTCTAACTTATAAGGAATCGTGACGTTTAGCCCCTCTAAATCTGGATTATCCATCAATAGTTCGCCCAGTAAATCAATAGTTTTTATCGGATAAAGATCGTATTCACAGTCTTCTATTCCCTCAGCCTGAAACTTCTGGTTGAAAAACTTCTTTGAAAAAGAATGAGATAAAGGATATCCAATAAGACCAAACTTTCTCATTATGACTACAAATTATTCAAATCAATGAAATGATCAAAGGTATCCCCACGTAATCCCAGTCGGATTGTCTCTAGCGGAATAACTTCCGCAGGTGCAATATTTCCTAGGTTAACATTAGCACCAAGAAGTTTGATGAACCAGACTTGCTGCTCCTTTTGTGGTGCCTCCCAAATGATTGTTTCTTCTGGGATTTGAGTTAATATTTCATCAACTAAACCTTCTCTAACTTCGCCGGAGCCGCGGTAAATCCCAACATTTCCACCTTCTCGCGCTTCCGCGATAACCTTCCATGACCCCGCATCAAGCTCGGCCTGCATCAATTTGATCCATTTATAAGGTGCAAATATTTTCGCCGCATCTTTTGAACCAACTTCAGATATCACAGTAACATGTTTTGATAGCTTACTTATAAACTCGCATTTAAGATCATGCTCTATTGTGATCGATCCATCAGAAACTTCTACATATTCCATGTCGTATTTCTCCAAAACCCGGCAATAGTCATCGAATTGATTCCTGATAATGAACGCTTCGAAAAGTGTTCCTCCAAAATAAGTAGGTATGCCTGCAGATTTGTATATTGATAGCTTCTCTTTTAGCTTTGGGGTTACAAACGATGTAGCCCAACCAAGTTTCACAATATCAGAATGAATACCTGCAACGTCAATAAAGTCTTCCGTTTGTCTTAAACTTAGTCCCTTATCCATTACCATTGTAATCCCTTTATCACGAGGCTTTACTGGGCGCTCTGGTATGTTGTTTAATGAATAATTCATATTACTGGCAAAGGTGAAAAAAATCAGACAGTTTTTCTAGGTAATATTTAATAAACTCCCCAGTGCTACTTTATGTAACGATTAATTACCTCTAAAATAGATCCATTTTCAGCCAGTTGCGGCAAGTATTCAAAAAGGATATGATGCTTATTCGGATCTGTCGTCAATGCTGTTTCTAAATAGATAAGTGCCTCATTCTTTTGTCCTAGTGCAAACAAATAAGCAACCATTCTATAATACAGTTCCGCAGCATCTGGATTATTTTTGATGGCATCAGAAATAGTTTCTGATGCCTCTAAGAGTTTACCCTGCTCGTACAAAACGGTAGAAAAATCTAGCCAGGCTTCCACATCGACGGGGTTATATTCCAACACTTTGTTGTAGGCTTCAACAGAAAGCTCAATCTGACCGAGTTTATAATATGCATCAGCCATCGCGAACCAGAAATCGGGATTTTCATCGTCAAGGTCAATGGCTTTCTTATAGAAATGAAGGGATTCAAAGAAACGTTCCTCAAAGTTCAGCGTTACTCCTATTCCGAACCAGGCATCTGCCATTTTAGCGTCCATCTTAACTGATTTCTTATAGTATGACCTTGCCTCATCCATTTTTTCCAACTTCTCATAGCACTCGCCAATTGCACAATACGTATCTGCATTCGGCTTCTCATACTCGAAAGTCTGTTTGTAGACTTCAATTGCTTCGGCATACTTGTCTAGCTGCACAAGGGCATTACCCTTGTTATAGTAAGCAGACGCAAAGTTATCTTTGATTAGAATTGCGTAGTCATAGGCATCAATTGCCTTTTCAAACAAGTCAATCTTATGGTAGGAGTTGGCGAGATTATACCATGCCGCATAAGAATACGGGTCCTTATCTATATACTCTTCATAAAATTGAATACTTTCTTCCTGCTTATCAAGAATATCGTAACAAAAAGCCAGTTCATATAACCCGTCTTTATTCTCCATATTCAATTCCAGGCTTTGTTTGATATATACGATTGCACTTTCGTAGTCCAACATGTTCTGATAGACATAGGCTATTTGCAGCAGAATCTCATCAGTAGTTTCCGCGAATTCCAAAGCCTGCTTAAAATTTTCCAACGCCTCAGGATGGCGTTCCAGGCTATTGTAAATATTTCCTCTTAAGATATAAATCTCCGGCTCCGATGCTTCCAGCATTTCGGCTTTCTGTAAAGACAGGAAAGACCGCTCTATCTGGTCAGTTACAAAAAACAATTGGGCTTGTTTAACGAGAAATACAGCAGCATAAGGATGCTGATTTGCGGCATACTCTACGACTTGAAGCGCCTTAACCGGATCGTTTTTTTCAATGTAGTAATCAATAATATTTTCAAAAGCCTGCGCATCGAAAAAATATTGATCTTGATTGCGTAGCATTTCCTCATAGCGCTCTACCGAACGTTGTGCATCATCACTAAACTCAAAATAAAATTCCTCTTCCATATATCGACTTATTTTTAACAGATCCCTGTGTTAAATATACCTGATAAGTTTACAATAATATTTATACAACTTTTCAAATAATTATCCACATACAAACAACACTATGTATAATTAACTGATAATAAATGTGATGGGTTTTGTCTGCAGAAATGTTTTACAAAATAACGTAACTTTAAATAAACACAAGTAATCACAGGGTCACGAATTCAGCCTGACTCCACAACAATATCCCTATGCAACACAATATTGAGGAAGTTTTAAGCAATCTGAATATCAAAGATCAAAATCCCGGTTACAGTACGGGAACCGAATGGCAGACCTCCTCCTCCGGAAAAAGAATCGACAGTTTTTCTCCCGTAAATGGGAAAGTAATTGCTTCTTTAAGCCTGGCCTCATCAGACGACTACAACCACGTAATTGATACGGCTCAGACTGCGTTTACATACTGGAAAACAGTGCCAGCACCAAAAAGAGGTGACATTGTTCGTGAACTTGGTAATGCTTTAAGGGCAACTAAAAACTACCTCGGTACACTTGTCTCGTACGAAATGGGCAAAAGCCTGCAGGAAGGATTAGGAGAGGTGCAGGAAATGATAGACATCTGTGACTTTGCTGTCGGATTGTCCAGGCAACTTTACGGACTCACCATGCATTCTGAGCGGCCAAATCACAGAATGTATGAACAATGGCATCCACTAGGTATCGTAGGCATTATCTCGGCATTTAATTTCCCCGTCGCAGTATGGAGCTGGAATGCTGCACTTGCACTTGTATGTGGTAATGTCTGCGTCTGGAAACCATCCTCTAAGACTCCGCTTTGCGCTATCGCTTGTCAGCATATTTTGGCTAAAGTCCTGAAAGAAAACAAAATGCCGGAGGGTATTTCCAACATTATTATCGGCAATCAGGTAGGAGACATGATGACTAACGATAGAAAACTTCCTTTGATCTCTTTTACTGGCTCTACCAAAGTTGGCAGAATAGTTTCTGCTGCCGTAGCTTCGAGGTTTGGTCGTAGTATACTGGAATTAGGCGGAAACAATGCCATAATTATTTCAAAATATGCGGATCTTGATATGTCGCTCATTGGTGCTGTCTTTGGCGCAGTAGGTACAGCAGGACAGCGTTGTACGTCGACAAGGCGACTAATTATTCATGAGGACATCTATGAACAATTTAAAGCAAAGCTGGTAAAGGCTTATGGGCAATTGAGAATAGGAAATCCTTTAGATCAGCACAATCATGTAGGCCCATTAATAGATAAGGAAGCAGTAAAGTTGTACAGTGAAGCTATTCAAAACGGCAAAGTCCAGGGTGCAAAATACATCGTTGAAGGCTTAGCATTAAGCGGTGATCATTACAGTTCAGGCTGTTACGTGCAACCCTGCATTGCTGAAGTAGATAACAATTTTAAGATTGTTCAGGAAGAAACTTTTGCCCCAATTCTATATCTGATAAAATACAGCAGCCTCGACGAAGCCATCCGCATACAAAATGATGTTCCACAAGGGTTATCATCTGCAATTATGACACTCAATCTCCGAGAAGCAGAACAATTTTTATCAGCTTCGGGATCCGACTGTGGCATCGCCAATGTAAATATTGGCACCTCTGGAGCAGAGATCGGCGGGGCTTTTGGTGGTGAGAAGGAAACTGGTGGAGGAAGAGAAAGCGGCTCAGATGCATGGAAAGGTTACATGCGCCGACAAACCAACACGATCAACTATTCAAACACGCTCCCACTCGCTCAGGGGATAAAGTTCGACCTGTAGAAAAAAATTAGAAATCTGGACTAATTGGCCTTTTATATTTGAAAGAACACCCAATTTGATGTAAGTTTAGAAATTTTTAATACTTAAGTCCCCACCATTTTAACTCTTGCTCAATGTTACGTGTAGATAATACCAAGCCTTGCAAAGTCGTATATTCATTATGTAAGCATGCGTATCTTGGTTATCTTATTGAACCTCACATTGTACAGCTAAACCCACAGGGTGATTTCTCTTTAACGTATCAAAGGTTATTTTCCCATACGGCTAAAGAGTTTGCGAGACATCTATCTGAGCGCGACTTCAAGCTTATTAAAATCCTTGATGAAACAGAACAGGATTACATCATCAAAAAGTACCAGAAGAAAGCAGTAAGACCAGTGGAATTTTTTAGCAAGTTCTTTAATGATAAGTTTTACGATAGCGTTCGCCCTAAAATAGAAAAAAGACTGTCCGAAGTCCTTGAAGTACTGAAAACAGAAGGATTATTATACCTCACGGATAAGGACGGCTGGCCGGCAGAACGAAAGATCGATATTGCAAATACAGCCTCTACAGTGCTCTTTCATTTTAGAAGGAACGACGTTGAAACAAGATACTTTCCGACAATAAAATATCAGGATCTACGAATAGACTTCATGTTTAAAGACGCTCAGGTCATAAGTAATCAGCCTGCCTGGCTATTATTGAACGATATCCTGTATTTTTTTGAACAGGATATCGAAGGCAAAAAACTGTTGCCCTTTCTAAATAAACGTTTTATAACAATACCCAAAGCGACTGAAGAAACCTATTTTGAGAAATTCGTTGCTCCGCTAATTGAGAAGTATCATGTGTATGCAGAGGGGTTCGACATCAAAACCGTTAGGCATAATCCAATACCAACGCTGAAGATTATTTACGTGGAAGGCGGAATATCACAGCTCCAGCTCTACTTCAGATATGGAACCTACGTATTCTCCATGGGCAATGAGAAGAAGGTAACGGTCCGCTTTGAGAAAGAAGCAGACAATTACATCTTCACAAGGATCAAGAGAGATGCCCATTTTGAGCAGCAACATTTCAACATACTTACCGGGCTCGGACTGAAAAAGACCAGCGCCCTATTTTACAACCTTGAAGTAAATCACGATGCTGAAGAGGGTCACTCTTACGCCATCATAAATTGGATAAATGAACATATTGAGTTGCTGAAAGAGAAAGGATTTGAGATCGAACCGCCCTCAGGAAATAAAAAGTTCTTGTTTGCCAGCAACAAGATCGACTTCGAAATCAATGAAGACAATGATTGGTTTGATATCAATGCAATCGTTTATTTTGGCAATCATCCAGTTCCGTTCATTTCCCTAAAGCAACATATCTTACATAAAAAACGCGAATTTATATTGCCTGACGGTTCTATCGCCATCATTCCCGAGAAATGGTTCACACAGTACAGCAGCCTGTTTAGCTTGGCTGATGGCTCTAAGGCACTGAGATTAAAAAAACATCACATTGGCCTGATTAATGAACTTGCTGAAGACGGTATCACCAGCGTTACACTAAGCCGTAAGCTAGAAAGGTTAAACAACTTCGAAAACATTGCAGACATACAAATGCCCGTTAATTTTAAAGGTGATCTGCGCAGTTATCAGAAAGCAGGTTACAACTGGTTTAGCTTTCTTAGGGAATACAATTTCGGGGGTTGCCTGGCAGATGATATGGGTTTAGGTAAAACCATTCAAACTCTGGCCATGCTCCAAAAGCTTAAAGAAGAGGATGAGCAAATTAAAACCCATAGTACTTCATTAATCGTGATGCCAACCTCTCTAATCTATAACTGGATGAATGAGGCAAAAAAGTTCACGCCAAAGCTTCAGATACATGCACACACAGGAACATTGAGGGATAAGGATGTGAGCATCTTCGCAAAGTTTGACATCATAATCACTACTTATGGCATAACAAGAGTTGACGTAGAACTTCTGAAAAATTTTTACTTTAACTACATCATTCTTGATGAGAGTCAGAATATCAAAAACCCTACATCCAAGTCCTTTAAGGCAGTTAAAGCATTGAAATCAAGGAATAAGCTTATCCTGAGCGGCACACCTGTGGAGAACTCCGTGGCCGATCTATGGACACAACTCACTTTTCTAAATCCAGGACTTCTGGGCACTCAGGCATTTTTCAACGAAGAATACGTACAGGCCATAGAAAAGAAAAAAGACGAGGATAAGGCACGAAAACTTCAGGCAATCATAAAACCTTTCGTGTTACGAAGAACTAAAGAACAAGTAGCTTCAGAATTGCCATCAAAAACAGAACAGGTGTTCTATTGCAACATGAGCGAAGATCAGGCTGCATATTACGAAAAGACAAAATCGGCCTATCGCAATGACATGCTTAGCAGTATGGATAATGGCACATTCAAGAAAAAGCAAGTACAATTATTGCAAGGCCTGACGGCGCTGAGACAACTTGCAAATCATCCGGTAATGATAGACGAAACTTATGAGTCTGACTCTGGTAAGTTCGAGAATGTTATTCATACACTTGACAACGTACTTAAAGGCGGCCATAAAGTATTGATCTTTTCGCAATTCGTAAAGCATCTTGGAATCTTTAAAAAATATTTTGAAAGGGAGAGCATTCCATTCGCTTACCTGGATGGTTCGACAAAGAACCGTGGAGAAATAGTTGTAGATTTTCAAAAGAATACAAAACTAAAGGTATTTCTGATCTCGATAAAGGCAGGCGGAGTCGGCTTGAACCTAACTCAGGCGGACTATGTGTTTATTCTTGACCCATGGTGGAATCCAGCGGTTGAGCAACAGGCAATAGACAGGACACATAGAATAGGGCAGGAAAAGAAAGTATTCATCTATAAATTTATAGCGAAAGACACGGTGGAAGAGAAAATCCTGGCGCTTCAGAACCGTAAAAAACGATTGGCAAGCTCACTAATCACAACGGAAGAAAGCTTCATTAAATCGCTTAGCAAAGAGGACATCAGAGAGATTCTAAGTTAACCCTGCAGATAGCTGTAATATTGGGCGCTACTAATAATCACGGCACCCATGCTTAGCAAATGATCGTTGGGAAGCTGACAATCGATAAGTTTAAATTCTCCAGACTTACATAAAAAGATCAGAGCAATTTTAGAAGCATTACTTTCCAGGCTAAACATACTTTCTCCGCAAAATACATCACCCATAAGCACACCATAAAGGCCGCCAATAAGCACACTTTCTCTCCAGACCTCTACACTACTAGCATAACCTTGGCGGTGTAAAGCAATATAAGCTTCCTGCATTTCTCGCGTGATCCATGTTCCGGGCTGGTCTTTTCGGCCGACTTTTGCGCAATTCAAAATTACTTCTTCAAACGCCTGGTTAAAGGTCAGCCTGAGCCCTGCGGTTCTTAACACTTTTCTCATGCTTTTACTAATTTTTATGCCTTCGGGATAGATTACACATCGTTCATGAGGAGAAAACCAGCAGATTGGGTCATCTTCACTAAACCAGGGGAAAATACCGTTCTCATAAGCCAAGAGCAGCCGCTCGGTACTCAAATCTCCTCCAACGGCTAAGAACCCATCAGGATCCGCCAGCTCTGGATTCGGAAAGAATAGCTCATCTTCAGGCAATCTAAAAACCATCAAGCAATATGATGATTATTCTACAATTAGTCCAATACTTCTGGAATGTAACATTGCCTCTTCACTGCTGTTAAAAAAGCAAGTGCTCACATTTTGTGCAGTTATTCTGGCTAAAAGTGCCTTCGTTTCCTTCTCTCGATCTTTACGAACGTTTCGGATATAAACGGCCTCGATATTCTTGGGGTACTTTTCAACGATTGCCGTATAGATAGCAGGATCCTTTTGTGAATTGTCACCGAAGAAGACAAACTTCTGATTTGGAAAAACATCCAGTATCCTCATCACCCGAATCAGCTTACCCTCATGCCCTGTTTTTCCAGTTTTAACCAAATCTTTCCATCGCTTGATTTGATTCAGCAGAAAGGCACCTTCTGGGAGCTTATAGAACCTAAATGTCTCCAAAAGATAATCGTATAAGTTCCATTCACTGCTAGATACATAAAAGAAAGGATTGGGTTGATTAATCTCTGTATGTGCTAACGAGAGCGCTGTGTAGTGCTGATGAAGGTCTTTGAAGGTCTTGCGGGTCCGAGGATTTTTAATAAGCAACTCCCGTAGCCGCTTACGAATGGTTGCGGAATGTGATACCATGATGGTATCGTCAATATCAGATATAAACGCATACTGCGTAATGTGGGGCACGAAGATCTTTCCTATTCCTACCGCGATCTCCTGTTCCTGCTCATCAAGCGCAACGATCTGAACGGTATGCCAGCCTGCCTTTACCTCTTCCAGCGCCTTCCATTCAAACTTAAAGAAGCCATCATATTCGGTCTTATGGTAAACCTCCTGACCGTTAAACGTTAGCTTGACTTTGACAAAAGGATAAGGCTTAACAACAAACAACTTTAAAAGATGCAAAATATTAACAAAGGAACTGTCACTGAATTTTTGCGTAGTTTTCGCCTTAAATCTAAATACATGGCCGTAAACTACCATATCGTTCGTATGACCGTACCCATGATATACTTTAACGCTTGCAGATTTATTCATTACAAAATAAAACAGAGTAAGGGGTTACTTGTTTGTCTACTTACAATATACCTATGAAAACGCAAAGTGCAAGACAGAAAATTCTATTTATTATTAACCCCGGTTCGGGTGGTCATCAACCAGACATTAAAGAAATAATTAGTGGTTATTTTAAAGGTTCCGAACATATTGCAGAACTTTATAGCATCCCCAAAAAATGCAATATTGGAAAGCTTAAGTCCACGATTGAAATGGCAAAGGCAGATAAAGTAATTGCTGTTGGTGGTGATGGAACGCTAAAATTAGTTGCAGAATGTCTTTTGGGCACTCAAACGCCTATCGGAATTATACCAGCAGGATCGGCCAATGGCATGGCCAAAGAGCTTGGCATCCCATTGGCTCCTCAGGAAGCCCTTGACAATTGCGTAAATGGTAGTGTAAAAGGGATTCATGCGGTTACAGTAAATAACGAGCTGTGCATTCATTTGGCAGATATCGGTTTCAATGCCTATTTGGTTAAAAAATTTGAGGGTCTTCAGCATCGCGGAATGTGGGGCTACGCAAAAGCCGCTTGGCAGGCGCTTTGGAGCCACCACAAGTTGGCTGTTGAATTCAAGATTAACGATAAAACGATATGCTGTGAGGCAGCCATGGTGGTGATAGCAAATGCAACAATGTATGGTACGGGGGTGAAAATCAATCCAAATGGCAAATTGGATGACGACGTATTTGAACTAGTACTGGTAAAAACATATTCAGTCATGGAGATCTTAAAGCTTAAGTTTACTCACATGAAATTAAATCCTGAGAACATCGAAACCTTCCAGGCAACCAAATTGTCGATAAAGACCAAGCATAAAGCTCATTTTCAAGTTGATGGGGAGTCAATGGGTAAAGTAAACCGCGTTCAGGCATCGATAATTCAGAAAGCGATAAATGTAATAGTTCCAGCGTCATCTGAATAACTTAACATCCTCCTACTTACAATACTTTTCCAACATCTCATCCGCTAATTTAGAACCCATATTCTTCACAAACTTGAAGTCCTCACAAGCACCCTGGTTATCCTTTTGTTTTAACTTTTTCTTACCATCATCAAACCGCCGTTGCAGGTCAACGTCATCGATACCCAATGTGGATTTTAATTCCAATGCCTTTGCTTCCGTTATTCCCGGCACCCCACCCTGTTCTAAAATCCGGTAATAATTCAAAACAGTATTCGTAAGATCTGTTGTCGACTTATAAGCGTCAATCGCCGCCTTCAGCTCCTGCGAACTTCTCCCGGAACAGTCACTCAATGAAAAGTTGATTGGAACAATGATCGCAAGTGCAGTGTCATGGTCTCCCGGTACAATCCACCGGCCACTGCTCATCCTGATCAATCTTAATGCCTCATCATCAAGGTCAGTCCCAATACCCTTACGTACCTCTGAATAATATACAACTCCTTTCCGATCTAGCTTAAAAGCAACATTAACGACACCTTGGATACAATTCGCAAGTGAATACCTTGGATATACTTTATTATTTTGCACAAAAGACGCCAACCCCCCTTTTATCGAAGGCTGTGCTTTAAGCTGAGATCCGATAATAACCAGAAAAAACAAAATAAATCTGCGCATACATAAACCTACGCATTTTAAAACGATGTGGTTTTAAAAGTATTGCTTAGAATAAAATCCGGATTTGGAGAGTTCGCAAGGTATTGGTCACGCATTGAATACTGACAAACACCCGGGTAATCACCTTTAAGCCCCCGCATGTCTTTAATTACCTGAAAATGAAGATGAGGCGGCCAGTGCCCATTCTCTTCTCTTTTCCCAAACTCTGCAAATCGAACTCCCCTTGTGACACTCAATCCTTCTTCTAAACCCAATATAGAAGATAGACTTAAATGACCATATAATACATAAAGATTACCACCTTCTAGACTATGCTCCAGTATAATTGTCGCACCGTAGTCACCAAAGCTATCATTGAAGTTGAAACTGTGAACAACCGCATCAGAAAAAGAATAGACAGATGTTCCTTCCGGAGCCCAGATGTCAGTTCCCAAATGCAACCGACGTGGTTCTTTCAGATTATCGAAGTGCACGCTTCGTGAATAAATAGTTCTATGCTCATTATATCCGCCGATCCCGTACCTACAATCACTTTCTCTCAGGGTTTTCTCAACCCAGTCTGAAAAAAGACCAGTGTCTGATAACATCACATCCGTCAGTTCCAGATTAGCAGAAGTAAAGTCAAAAGGGTAGAGCCGATCACCAAGTTCAAAATCGACAACCTTACCTATCCCAACTACATTACTCACTTAATCAGCCTCTTCCTGGGTCTGCTCGTCAGTCTCTTTACGCTCCCTCGAGATTTTGTCAAAGATCTTATCCATGTGCTCAACATATTGATTGGTATCATCGAGAAAGAAGGTGAGTGTAGGTACAACTCTTGCCTGATGACGAATCCGCGCACCTAATTTATATCTGATCTCTCCTGCATGAGAGTTTACCTCAGCAACGGAAAGGTTGGTGTTGTTAGTGTTAAGAAAGCTTAAATATACCTTAGCCACAGCTAAATCCGGAGAAACACGGACCTTTGTGATGGTTACTAATGTATTTGGTAAATATGAAGAGCCCTCACGCTGAAATATTGTTGCCAATTCTTCTTGTAGCACTCCGGCAAATTTCTGTTGACGTTTACTTTCCATAGTTTTTTTCTTGATGAAGACTAGTATAACAGTTTATCATAAGGATAACGCTCGGTATGACGCGCCAATACTTTATCATACAACAGCTGTTTAAATTCCTCTAAATTCTCTTTGTGCAGCGCAGATATAAACAGCGCAGGCGCATTGTTTAAAGCCATCCAACTTTTTTTAAAATCATCCAATGTCAGCACAGTTTGCTCTCCATCTTCATTCGTGTGCTCTGGATTCATGTAGGCATCAATCTTATTGAAGACCATGATTGTAGGTTTATCCCTTGCACCCAAATCTTTTAAGGTCTCATTCACCACATGGATCTGATCTTCAAAATGCGAATGCGAAACATCAACCACATGGATTAAAATGTCTGCCTCCCTAACCTCATCCAGAGTAGATTTAAAGCATTCAACGAGATGATGTGGCAATTTACGGATAAACCCTACTGTGTCTGAAAGCAAAAACGGCAGGTTTTCAATCACTACCTTTCTAACTGTGGTGTCAAGGGTAGCAAACAACTTATTTTCAGCGAAAACCTCAGACTTCGACAACATGTTCATGATAGTGGATTTGCCAACATTAGTGTAACCAACTAAAGCTATCCTAATCAGTTGAACGCGGTTTTTACGTTGGGTCTCATTCTGCTGATCAATCAGTTTCAGCCTCCCTTTTAATAACGAAATCTTCTCTAAGATCATCCTTCTATCACTCTCAATTTGAGTTTCGCCTGGCCCCCTCATACCAATACCACCTTTTTGTCGCTCTAAGTGAGTCCAAAGTCTGGTTAATCTCGGCAATAAGTACTGGAGCTGCGCAAGTTCCACTTGCGTTCTAGCCTGCGCGGTCTGTGCCCGTCCGGCAAAAATATCTAAGATCAAATTGCTTCGATCAAGCACCTTAACCTCCAGCTCTCTTTCAATATTTCTTAATTGTGACGGTGACAACTCATCGTCAAACACTACCATGTCAATTTCTTCAGACTTTACATAAGCCTGTATCTCTTCTAATTTACCGCTACCTACGAAGGTTCCGCGGTCTGGTTTCAACATTTTCTGAGTAAACTCATGCTCCACCACTCCGCCAGCTGTATCTACCAAAAAAGTAAGCTCATCAAGATACTCTCTGGTCTCCTCTGCCTTTTCTCCAGGCCTGATTACTCCAACAAGTACTGCTCGCTCTTGCTTGAGCGCCGTATCGTAAGTTTTCTGTTTTCCCATGTAAAGTACAAAGATACAAAAGTTATACCGAGATCAGTTCACTGACAAAGTCGCGCATTGCCGCCCCAGGGTCATCTGTTTTCATGAAATTTTCTCCGATGAGGAAACCATTGAATCCAACTTCCTTCAAATCCCTGATGGTGGCGGTGGCATTAATTGCACTCTCGGAAATCTTCATGAAATCATTCGGAATCTCATCTACCAGGTCAAAGGAAGTCTGAATATTCACTGTAAAGTCTGCAAGATTCCTATTGTTTACCCCAATCGCATCTAAATCAGGACAAATACTTCTCAATAGCTCTTCTCTGTTATGAACTTCCAGCAGCACATTTAGCCTAAGTGATTTAGCAACGGCAGATAAATGTTTGATTTCTGAGGGAGTCAGGATCGCGGCAATGAGCAATACAACATCCGCCCCCCAAGCTTTCGCTTCTAACAATTGGTATTCGTCAATCATAAAGTCCTTTCTAAGCAAAGGAATATCGTTCGCGGCTCTGGCCTCAAGTAAATCCTGCGGCCGACCGCCAAAGAAATCTGAGTCGGTAAGCACAGATAATGCGGATGCCCCCGCCGCAGCATAGGCGCTCGTCACATCTCCAACAGTCGACGCTCCGTTTATCAATCCTTTAGAAGGCGACTTCCGCTTAAATTCCGCAATGATACCTGTCCGTTCTGGTGACAGCAAAAAATCTTTAAAAGAATAAGTCTTGCGATTAAAATGCGCAGCCCTTTCCAGCTCTGTGATCGGCACTTGCTGTTTTGCATGAGCTACCTCCACTTTTTTTCGAAGTACAATCTGATCTAAAATATTCATAACTAAGCCTCCAACCAGTTTTTCATCATTTGCTTACCGTGTTCTGTAAGCACGCTTTCCGGGTGGAATTGAACACCACGCACATCCAACTCTTTGTGCCTCAATGCCATGATCTCGTTCGTTTCATCCGTTGCTGTAATTTTTAAACAATCAGGTAGTCCATAATTGTTAACTACCCATGAATGGTAACGTCCTACGTTAATCACTGATGGACAATCCTTAAACAAAACTTCCTGTTCATCCAACACCGTAATAGGTGTAGCAATTCCGTGCATTGGCCTACCCAAATTAAGCAGGCTTCCACCAAAAGCTTCAGCAATTGCCTGTTGGCCAAGGCAAACACCAAAAATACTCTTTGTAGGTGCATATGCTTTGATCACATCAAGCAGCAATCCCGCCTCTTGCGGAATTCCCGGGCCCGGAGAGAGTAAAATCTGATCATACTGGTCAACGTCGGCAAGCTCAAATTTATCATTACGCCATACTTCTACATCTCTGCCTAGTTCATTTACCAAATGCACAAGGTTATAAGTGAACGAATCGTAATTATCTATAACCAATACTTTCTTTTGCATCTCTATATTCTTTTCCATGGATACTTTTAAATGTGCGCTGCCATCTCAACAGCTTTTCTTAGTGCAGCGATCTTATTATTTACTTCGTGTAACTCATTCTCAGGGACCGAATCTGCCACGATACCTGCACCCGCCCTGTAATGAAGCTCGTTGTTCTTGCTCATAAAAGTCCTGATCATTATGCAATGGTTGAACTCATCATTAAAACCCATATATCCCAAAGCTCCAGCATAAAAGTTTCTTCCTAATCCTTCATATTCATCAATCAGCTGCATGGCGCGATATTTTGGAGCACCACTTAATGTACCTGCAGGATAGGTATCCGCAACAATTTTGAATGCCGGTACATCTGCCAGGAGATTCCCGCTAACCTTTGAAACCAAATGGATAAGATGAGAGTAGTACTGAACTTCCTTAAATGCTTTCACCTCCACCTTATTGCAATGTCTGCTTAAATCGTTACGTGCCAGATCCACGAGCATCACGTGCTCTGCACTTTCTTTTGGATCCTGCTCCAACTTTCTCGCCTGTTCCGCATCTTCCTCGTCATTTCCTGTTCGCTTAAATGTACCTGCAATTGGAAAGATATTAGCGACCTTATTCTTTATAGTGATTTGTGCCTCCGGTGATGACCCGAATAGCTTAAAACTTCCATAATCAAAATAAAACAAGTATGGAGAAGGGTTGATCGACCTTAAACAACGATAAACATTAAACTCATCTCCTAAAAACCGTTGTTTGAATGCTCTTGAAGGCACAATTTGAAATACGTCTCCCCTCAAAATGTGCTTCTTCATCTTGTCAACGATGTCCATAAAATTCTGGTCAGTCAGATTTGAAGACTCTTCACCCTCAGTTTTGAAGCTATATTCCGGGAAATTTTTGTTCTGAATGATGTATTCAATCTTCTCCAGATCTTCCGTCTCATCGTCATTAAAGGTATTCTTGAATAGCGTAATTTCATTGCGAAAGTGATCGATAGCGATGATATACCTGTAAAGATGGTACTGCATGGTTGGTATTTCTTCACTTTTAGGCACCTCTGCTGAAAATTTAATATCTTCAAAATGCTGAACAGCGTTCCATGTAAAGTAGCCAAACAATCCGCTTGAGATGTAGCGTTTTTCTGCAATCTCCGAAGGGGAAAAAGAAGCTTTGAACGTCTCTATCTCTTCTGTAAGTACAAACAATGTTTTCTCTTCCTTTTTTCCATCCGGAAAATAAGAAGAAAGCAGACCATCCTGAAGGACAATTCCCGCAACTGGCTGAGCACAAACATAACTTACAGAATTCTCCCGACTGTGGTAATCTGAACTCTCAAGCAAAATGGTGTTGGGAAACACGTCCCTAAGCCTCAAATAGATACTTACGGGTGTAGTAGTATCAGCCAGCCTCTTCTTGTAACTTGTTTTAATCTTATAATTGCCCATAAAGGTATTTACTTCAATGTTTTAAAATCTTGTTTCCCGAAATCAAATTAAAAGCAAAAACCCGACGTAGGTCTACGTCGGGTTTTCAATGTGGTTGATTTAGGTTGATAAACTATAAGGTACACAAGGATACGACGTAATTCTTTTCAGAATTATCACGCCATTGCCAAGTATTTGTATCGTTGATCATGCACAGCAAAAATATAAATAAAAGTTACAAAGCGAAATTAAATTATAAATATTATGAAATGCCAAACAATGAGCGTGTTGGATCAGCCTTAACCATTGCAAATACGGCAACCGTAATCAATATCAAGGCAAGTCCAAAATACAATGCAATATTTTTGTGTCTAACGGCCCCTGAATCGGCGGTCTTTTTCGAACGCGCATTTCCATAAGTAATTAATATTATCGCCAAAACCATCATAGCGATGTGTTCCATTTTCCAATAACGCCCAACGGCAACACTACTATCTGCTTTATACCAATCATTCATGAAGTAAAGAAGTAGCCCGAAAACGAGTTGGATATGCGCCGAGATTAGGGTAAATACATTCAACTTTCTATCACCTTCTGTATATTCCTTTTTACCTGCAGCACCTGCAATCGCTTTAACAACAGCCACCAACAATAAAATGACTACTAAATAACGCCAGCCGGAATGCGCACTTTTTAAAATTTCGTACATAAATATTTTTCTTTCAAACTTAGCAATTATGTTTCTTTTTAAGCGTCAATAGCATCATATACCAAAACTTTTTCCCAGAGGGAGCTGCAGTTCTTGATAAACTCCAAGTGCAGCGGGTGATCCTGGTAAATAGCCTGACCCTTTACATCACTAAAAAAAAGCAGCTCAGAAACACTCCAGCTGTTGTCCACAACATCTCTTTTCTCCGTTGATGCAACCACTCCCACATGAATATCTTTCACTGTTTCAATTTTTTTCAAGGCTTTAATACCCGCGACTAGTTTATCTTTATCTGCTTTTGATTCCGGATTCTTTAACCAGAAAAATACATGATGTACTACAGGATACTTTCTTTCCATAGTTGATATAGGCATTGCGGATGCGGCAACTGTACCCGCAACCAATGCGGCGGCTGTTCCAATAAATTTTCTTCTATTATTCATAATATGATTACTATCTATAAAGATAATATATTCTTTAGTCGGTCTGTAGCATTTTTCTAAAAAATAACGTCTTAGTAGATAAATCAAAACCACATGAAAAAAGTATCCATTCTTCTTGTAATCACTGCATTTATCTTGTCATGTGATAAAGCAGCAACCTCTGATTGCGCTGACATAGCCTGCGACCTTAGTTTAAAATATTTAACTGTAACTTTTATCAATAAAGATAGCTTGGGTGTGCCGGTGAGTGGCTATAGCGCCATCAACCAGCGAACCAAAGACACGGTGTATACTTCTCTAAGCGCAAGTGCAAACACAACACCCGGAACATTTATCGTGCTTGACGATAGTTACAGGACAAAGCTATCCAGAGGAGGAGACAACATCAAAGTTACGGGTACTTACGATGCTATCAAGCAGACCAAATCCACAATCCTTAAGGTCGCAAATCCGCTTTGCGGCTGTCACTTCGAAAAAATTTCTGGTGAACAAACAGTAAAATTCGACTAAGTAAAGGTCGCATTTCACAAAGGAGGGTCGGAAAATTATTCCTATGAATTAATCACTATTTTAGCTTCATGGATTTTACTAAAAATTACATTTTAGAAGATGACCGAGTCCTGTTGAGGCCACTTACCTATGAAGATTATGAGTTGCTGAGTCCTTACGCATTAACGGATCCAGACACGTGGAGGTACTCAGTAAACGAGCTGGTTGGCAAGAAAGGCATGCGTGAGTACGTTAATGATGCCCTGAAACAAAGAAAAAGTGAGTCCAGCTACCCCTTTATCGTATATGACAAAATCACCGGGGAGTATGTTGGTAGCACCCGATTCTACGACATACAAATAACCCATAGAACGACCCAATTAGGCTATACTTGGTACGCTAAGGGGTCCCGTGGAAGGGGAATCAACAAGCACTGTAAATATTTATTGCTTCAATTCGCTTTCGAAACTTTGAGCCTCGATCGGGTGGAGTTTCGGGCCGACCTTCGCAATGAAGTCAGTATTGCTGCAATGAAAAGCATTGGATGTAAGGTAGAAGGAATTTTGAGAAAGAGTCTGATCCTTTCTAATGGACATAGCAGAGATTCAATTATACTAAGTATTTTAAAGCCAGAATGGGAATCTGAAGTTAAGGCTTTACTTGAAAAAAGACTATTATAAAAGAGGTTCCCGCCTTCGCCGGAACCTCAATAAAATTATCTATTAACCGATAGTGCCTTATCTATTGTAAATACTAAAGCTGCTCTGTGTGCTTTAGTTTGCTCATCATTACTTACTGCAGTTCCCAACTGCTGCTTCACCTTTATCAAGGTAGATAACGCTGCAGCTTTACTTGCATTGTCGTATCCCCCAGCAGATGCAACGATCGCCGCCGAAGCTTTTATAAACTCCGTCTGTAGATTTTGGCGGAATAAATTAACATTACCTTTTAGGTCTGCCGCAAAGATGTCATCAGAAAGATCCTTCATTACACTAGCAACAGAATAGGTATTGCCGTAAAGCCCACTATTGTTAATTCTGCTCAAAGTACTCGGATGCAACAATTGTGCAAGTGTACTCAACTGCAATGATAAATAAGTGCTTTGCGGCTTGATATCCTCGTTATTTCCAGAAAACCCGAAACCTCTTCTTTGAATTTGAAGGTAAGGGAACAGATCCTTATCTGCTTCAAATGCGTTTGGAGCGAATACATATGTATTCAATAACGAAAGTGCTTTTTTCTGATACGCTTCCGGAACAGGAGTAAATGGCGCTGTTGATGTTTTTTGTCCTACAAAACTTCTATCTACGTACACGCCACCAACAAAACGGCTCAATGCTGCAGCCATACTTGCACGTTGGCCATTCAATTGCTGATAACGTGACCTAAGTTCCTGATAACTCTGGTTAGGCCGACTAAACCTCGCTTTGAGTTTTGGAATCATCGTATTGATCAGTTTGAATCTATCTTCTCCGTAGACCACCATATCGTTAGTTTGATCGTTGACATTCACTCTTGGGTCAATTCCACCGCCAGGGCTTCTCATGTCATCGGCATCATTGCCAAATGCCAATTGAGGATTTGTACTACGGCTAAGAATCTTATTTAGACCTGACTCTTCTTCAGCCTCCGTAAAAGGAGTATATCCATACTCAATAGCCCAAAGATCATACGGACCCGCCTTTGTAGTATAATAATCACCTTGCTTACTTCTATCGCTGCTCACATTTATCGCTGGGTAATCCATTACCGAACCTTGCAAACCTATTTTACGAGTTAGTTTTACATCGTTCATCTGAGCAGGACTCAACATCTGACTGGCTTTCATATTATGATTCAACCCCAAGGTATGTCCCATCTCATGCATGATCAGATAATAAAGAAACTGTTTATGCATTTCTTTAACTGTCTCTGTTCGTAAAGCCTCTGGAGCATCTGCGTCTAGTACCTCTATAGCTGCGAGACCGGTCTGATACTGTAAGCTCAACTCCTGAGCTATTGCGCAATTGGCCATATGATTATTGTCCCTATGGTTATTGCCCTGCTGTGTCTGCGCCGCAGCGGCTATAGGATTTTCCCATGGCAGTGAAATCGAAGCAGCCTGACCACCATTGTATAGGTCGTCCTGTACAGCTGTACCTGCTCCCGATTTCCACTCTACTGTAATGTCTGCGCCTAAGATCTGCCCAGTCCTAGGATTGAAGAAGCTGGGGCCGATCGCGCCATAAGATGGATAAGCCGACGATACCCACCTGATTACATTATAGTCGATGTCTGAAGGGTCCCATTTTGCATCATCTGGCATTTGTTTCATCACTACCGCATTCTTAAAGCCTGCTTTCTCAAATGCTTCATTCCATTTCTCGCCAGCCTCTTTAATAATCGGGCGGTATTCCAAAGGCGTTGTATTCTCAATCCAAAACACAATTGGCTCTACTGGATCGCTTAATTTAGTAGTAGGGTCTTTTTTCTTAAGATTCCATCTACTGATAAAATCCTTATATGGAGTAGGCGAAAGCGAAGTAAGGTTATCTACCTCTGCCCCAAAAAATCCTACCCTCGGATCGTCTCTGCGCGGGCGGAAATCATTCTTTGGCATATCAAGAAAGGAATGCTGCATTTTTACACGTACATAGCGTGCATCAGTAATGTCTTTACCTCCTCCATTAAAAGGCATTGGATTATCGTACGCAAGATCTACAACCACATCTGTGTTACTCGCGAACGATTTTACATTCTGGTATTTCGACTTAGAAGCATTCAAGTTCCCAAGGTTGAACATCGCGCCAGGAGGCGTTCCTGGAGGCATTGTAGGCTTTACCGGATCTAGTTTGTCAGACATATAAAGTCCGTCAACTGATACTAAATAACCACCTTCGTCACTAGCACTATACTTATCGGCAAAGAATACCGCGTCAGAAACATCTACATTAGACGCCTTGCTAACCGGATTAGATTTGTCATAATAAAAGTTTGTGTTCTCTTGCAAAAACTCTATTTTATCATTTGCTTTGGCAATATGAAACAACATAGTGCTTCTAATCATATTTTGATTAAGGAACAATGTTGTTGGTCCACCCATTGAAAAACTCTGGTAGATATAATCCTTATCTAGCTGACTTTTCTTCACATACATCTGCAAGCTACCTGTAAGCGTATCCTGATAAAGAGTAAATAGGCCATCGATCTTCTTGCTGGACTTAATTTTATCTGTTATACTGGCTTTATCTGGCGGCGCGATTACTTTCTTAACGGAATCGACTGTCTTCTCCAGTGCCTTTTTCTTATCCTGGGCCGAAGCACTACATGCCAGAAGTACCGCCGCAGAGAGTAATAAAGTAAACTTTTTCATGAACAATAATTTTTAGCAAAATAATAATTTTAAGGATAAAAATAATAGGATTTATACGTTTAAAGATGAAATAGTTATTCGTATCCCAAGTGACCACAAACATTAATTATAAATCCAACAAATACGAACAATCCTACCGTGATTGGATGCAAAGGCAGGATGAGAATGATCATCAGAAGTACCGCACCTTATTGCTTC
>NZ_JBKHKK010000008.1:0-206435 GCF_046546555.1 Pedobacter sp. JCM 36344 | reverse complement strand
GTTTATGCACGTTTCAATAATTACACTCCATGCCCTAATTTTTTAAGTAAGAGACTCAAATTTTAACTACCTCAACCCTAAAGTCACACCACTGCTTTCCTCACGAATTTCACTTTCAGAAATAATTTCAAAGGTATAGGTGCCGGAATTTTGTTCAGTTTTAACCTTTATTTTGGACCCATTTATCTTGTAGGTGCCACCATATCTAATATCACCACCTGGATTAACTTCGGCAACGCCATTATGTTGCAGCGTTAAAGCCCAACCACCATCATAGGCATTCATTGGTATATGGCCAACTTCCCTATATTCCTTTACTTCATTTACTTCTAATTTATCCTTTTTACAACCGGTAGTCGTAAGGATGAACAAAAACAACACAATTGGTAAACAGCTAGCTTGTAATAGTTTTAGTTTCATAATCAAAATTTATAGGTTTTTATCAAAGTTGTTTCACTTAGAATTCTATGCTTAGAATTCTATGCATTGGATTAAACGATTAAATAACTGATAATGCTACACTTACGATACAAGACCTTGCGGTTTGTCAGGTAACCAGGGAATAGTGATAGGTTAAATTTACAGAAGAACCTAAAACTAATAACCCTTTTGTGCTTAGGTAACCTTTGGCCCTCATACAGCGTCTAATTCCGAACAAATAATATGATAGTCCGTTCCATCTTAATCTTATTTATAATTTCGACTTACATTCCAAATGTATTTTCTCAAGAAAGGAATAACAAAAACAAGATAGCAGAGGTTGAAAACGGACTACCATTAGGCGTAGTCTTTCAAGATAGTTCTGAGATAAAATATATTATCATTGATAGAATGCAGTTCTACAAAGTACCATCGGGTGTCTATCGCTGTTGTCGATGATGGTAAATAATATGGTCTAAACCATATGGTAAACGCGAGGCAACGTCTGTCAGCACCGCTGACTAAAGTACAACCTCCATTGACATGTACTGCATAATAATTGCAGGTCTGAACGCTTTCAAACTTATCATAGTGTTTAGGCGATATGTAGGCATGTGGCTCAGCAAAAATGACAAGTACTTTTTGACCTTCAATGTTCTTCCACTGCGGAGTATAGTTTGTACTTTAGTTAGCCCATGCGGTGTAATTAATTGGAAAAAAGATATTGTCTATTATAAATAATTCCTAATATTTACCGGTATAATTGGAAGTTCGCACTTGCTATCTTTATTATTAGGAAATTCGTTTCATTTTATAATGAAACAGGCCTTTTATGATCATAATCTTTTTAAAGCATCTTCATTACCTAGCTTCGCTTCGTTTTTGTTAATATGTGATTTTCCGAATTTATAGGTAAAACCAAGATAAATCCTTTTGCTGTCAGTATTCACTCTTTCCGCACTACGAAAACTTCCGTAATCCCTTGATATCAGGTAATCATTCCGTTTAAATACCAATTCATTTCCTCCGAGTCTCATTTGACCCTTTCCTTCCCATAAACTGAGCAAAAAGGATGCGTCAACATTTTTATTTCCTGTGTTATGTGAAAGATCCTGAACATAATCAGTCCAGTAATAGGCATCCACCTGAATTTTGAGCTTACTAGAGAACTTAAATATATGTGATGTTTTAAAATCCGAATGTAAGGCAGACAATTTATATTGCTGTCCAAGGACCATGCCTCCTGCCTGATTATATCCTATGGGTGTACCGCTGTTGATAGTTTGCCACCAATTATTAATCTGTAAAGGATAGAATAGATAGAGGGAAATATCTGAAGCACTTTTTAAATTTTGCCTCGTGAAGTAAGTCACTTTTGTTGTGACATCCTGCTTAACCGGGAATAGTCCGATCAACCCCTTGTTTCTCGTATAACTTACGGACAGGTTGAGTTTATTGACATTTGCATTTAAGGCGTATATATTATCAAATCCCGGAGTCAGCGCCGGATTACCTTGCTCAATGGTATATTGATTAATAAATACAATATAGGGTACCAGCTCATAATAGGGCGCACGGCTAATTGTTTTTTTATAAGATGCCGAAAGGTCTATAACCTTACTCAACTTATGCTGGTACAACAATGTTGGAAAGATGTTTGTATACTGTTGTCGGAAATGATCTCCAAAATTTGCTCTGGTATCCTCCAGTCGTACACCCCCTTGTAATTTAACATTTGTCCAACCCACAGAAAAAATACCATAAACTGCACCAATAGATTCCTGAAGTGTATTCTGACTAGAGAATTCAGAAACCTGTTGCATCTGTCCACTTCGGTCATCCTCGTAATACACACTCGTTGTTGAATTAGTTTTTTGAAATTTTATTCCGGTTTCAAACTTCCAACGGTTATTAAACTGATGGATGTAATCTGCCTGCCCAATGTAAACATCTATAGCACCTTTGTTCCTGGTCTGATATATAGCTGGGGTTCTGATCAGATTGCCTGCTCCATTATAAAGTGTCGATGGAAAACTTTGAAACATATTCCTCTGCCATGGGGTGAAGGTTGCTAGCATTGTTAAGTCATTCTTACCGGAATCAGACATTAAATGATAATTCAAGTTGTAGGTAGAAGAATTAGCCTTTTGATTAAAAACAGCGCCTGTAAGTGAAACTGAGTCTGACATGGCGTTCTGTCTTCCAAATTCATTTCTTGTAGCCCAGGGTCCTTCAAATCTGAAAATGTTTGCATCTGCGAAAAACCCTATAGTCTGATTATTACCCAATTGATAATCTATGCTGGCTTGAACGGAAAACATGTTATTATGCGAAAGACGTGTCCAGTTATTTGACATATAATAAGCTGGTTCTGTAGGGTCTTGAAATCTGGCGGAAGTCACTCCAAATAAGTTATCACCTTTAATAATTCCTCCATTTGCATAAACAGTCAAACGGTTACGTTTATAGGTCGCAGATAAGTTTGTGCTGCCGTTGGCATATTTTCCAGTTGAGGCATCAACGCGGAAGTTTCCGGTAAAACCTTCAATTTGACTTTTTTTAGTTATGATGTTAATCACTGCCCCATAAGAAGCATCGTATTTAGCTGAGGGTTGTGTAATTAATTCAAGTTTCTGAATGTTTCCTGCAGGCATAGTCTGTAAAATATTTTCAAGGGAAACATCTGGCACAGGCTTACCATCAATTAAAATCATTGTTTTTTTTCCTTGCAAGCTTACACTGTTATCGACAGATATCCGCACGAAGGGTGCCGACCTGAGCAATTGTAAAGAATTACCGGTAGCCATTGCACTGTTTTCGACATTAAAAATCAGTCTGTCGCTTTTCGTTTCTACAAGTGGTCTTGTAGAAGTGATCTTTACTTCTTTTAAAGTTTCTTCAGAAGCCCGCATGGCGATAGGCTCAATAGTAGCTTGGACAGCCCCCCCGACTGTAAATGGTTTGGTTGTGTAAGGATACTTTCCAATCGTGGAGATCCTGATCTTGTAAGTGCCCGCCTTAATTGCTGTAAAATTGAAATTACCATCTGGATCTGTTAAAGCATTCTCTACCAGGGAAGAATCTATGGCTGTCAGTAAGGTTACTGTTGTAAAGGCTAATGGTTTCTGGTGCTCGTCTAATACCCGCCCTCTGACCTGATCCTTTACTAATGAATCCTGCCCCAGTAACTTTAAGGCTGTTATCTGCTTTGTATTAGAAACTGTCGGGGCAGGTTTCGGAAATATGGAATAGTTCAGCACATCCACCTTATACCAGGAAAGGTTTAGTGGAACTAATAAACTATTAAGAACCTCAGTGATTGATTTTCCTTTGTGTAAGCTGGCATGGTATTTCACTTTTTGATGGGTAACATTAGCTTCTTCGTATAAGAAGTTGACTTTATACTGTGCTGCTAGTGCAGTAAGTACACTCGCCACGGATTGAGATGCTTCGGCAGGTTTTACTTGTCCTATCGCGGCAGTGGAACTGAAAAGGATAATACAGATTAAACTGATTATTCCAATTTTTAAGTGCTTTCTCATAACTCTCAATTATTTAGCTTTAATGATGAGTTCATGAGATGCCTTATTTGGCGTAATGCTGAGGTTTAAAGTCCTTGCAATTGTCTCAAAGAAAACCATTTCATTCTTGGAACTCATTGTTCCCGAAAGTCTCCTTTTTAAAATCTTGGGATCATCTACGCTGACTTTATAGCCATAGATGTCTTCGAAATAATTAAATATCTTAGATAGCGGAACATCCCTGAAATACAGCTTTCCGTCTTTCCATGAAGTGTATTCTACTACGTTAGTAGGTTTCTTATTTAATTTTCCGCCTGCATATTCTACGATATCTCCAGGGACAAGAATTAACGATTTTTCTTCTTGATTACGAAGAACCAAACTTATTTTTCCATCCAGTAGGGCAACTTCTGTCCTGCCTCTTCTGTCATTTACATTAAAGGAGGTACCAATTACTTCTACATTCAACGCGCCAGTGTGTACTACAAAACGCTGATGATCTTTAACCGGCCCATTTTTATGAAGATGGTTTACCCTCAAGAATGCTTCTCCTTCAATCCATACTTCCCTGATTTCATTGTCTTCCCAACTTCTATCATATTTGATATTAGAATTTGCATTTAAGGTCACCTTAGATCCGTCTGGTAAATTCACTATTTGCATCTGGCCATATGGTGTCTGAATAGTTACCTGCTGGAAGCTTGAATACAGGAGACCTACTGCGAAAAGTACACCAACTAATATGGCTGCTGCAGCATAAGAGGACCAAAGTCTGAACTTTCTAACTGGTATGCTACTTAGCGTAGTTCTGGCCGCAATTGTGTTCCAAAGTTCTTGTTGTTCTTTTTTATCCAGTATTTCAACTTCAAAACGCAGGGACAGTACGATCCTTTTGGCCTCTGCGATAATTGAGGTTAAGCTGGGGTATGCTTTCTGGATACTAATCCATTTGATGTCCAGCTCGTCAGTGGGTTGACTAACCCATAGCATAAAAGATTTGTCGTTAATCAGATCATTCAGCGTGTAGGATTGGTAATCACTTAATTGTTTCTTCATCTTAACTGCTTTGATCCTATTAGCTGACAATGACCCGTTTTACCCCACGATATCGATTTTATTTTACAGTCTATTGTTAATCAGCTAATTAATTTCAGATTCAACACAAAATAAAGCACTAATAGATCTTCTTTTGATAAATTTTCGCGTAAAAAGTTTAGCGATCTCGCCATTATCTTATAACTGGCCTTAACTGTAATGCCCATAACTTCTGCGATCTCCTCATAAGACAGCTGCTCATAAAATTTCAGGAAAATTGCCTCTCTTTGCCTGGCTGTAAGTCCTGAAAGGGTTAGTTGTAGCTGTTCACAAATATGTTTGCGATTTTCATCATCAATAAGTGCCTCTTCGATATTAAGGCAGACACTAAATTCATAGTCTTCCGCTTCATCAAACTCACTGTTCTTTTGCAACTGAGATACTTTTCTAAGAATAAGATTTCTGAAAGATTTGTAGAGGTAATTTTTAATATGACCCGGATTTCCAATTGAATTCCTGGATGTCCATATCTGTACGAACAGTTCTTGAATGCAGTCTTTAATCAGGTCTTTATCCCTGGAGAACTTCGCACCATAGTTATAAAGTCCTGCAGAGTATTGTTGGTAAAGATGGGAAAAAGCGGCCGTGTCTCCGGTCTTAAAGGCTTTCCAATGCCTATCTTCTGACTCGCCTAAATTAAAATATGGTGTTATCAATTGTCTTGTTTGCAGCTAAAATACAATTTTTAGGCTGTTATTGAACAGGCCGGGCTTGTAAATGTTTGTTGATATATGTATCTACCTTCTTGTAGGGATAAGATCATTTCGTTGCTTAGCTGTTCGAGAATATAAATTTAAGTCTAATACACTTATCTCAACGTGACGATACTTCAGCTTGGTGGTTCTGTAAGCGCTATCAAAAAATGGTGGAATTCTGATAAATAAATAAACTGTTCTGCTTTTAAAGGAGAAACGGCACAGCTCTTCAGCACCTACACGAGCTATTTCTTTCCATGCTGAAATAATGCGATTTAAGGCCATATTGATCGGGTCTAGCCTGCCGGATCATATAGGTTTATGCGCTGCTTGATGAAAAGTGCGTAACCTTTTGTTTCATTTGCAAATCTTTCAATTCGTTCTGCTTGCCCCCGTCTGGCACGGGGCTGTAGAGTTGCAAACGTAAGCACATTCGTTACCCAAGTTGATCCATCAATTTCCCCCTTCTTAAATTCTACTAAATTATCTTGTTATTTATTAATAATAATCGTAATATTGCAATATAAACATGGGGCTTACAAAAACAGAAATATTTACAGCGGAGCAGAATCAGCTTTCACAGCTTTTAAAAGCTATATCACATCCAGCTCGTATCGCTATTTTGCAAAGAATTCTGATTTCTAATACCTGCATTTGTGGTGATTTGGTAGAAGAATTAGGATTGGCACAGGCTACAATATCTCAACATTTAAAAGAATTAAAAAATGCCGGAATTATACAAGGTACTATTGAGGGGGTGAGTGTTTGCTATTGCATAAACCCAGAAACCTGGAAGCTAATGGAGAAACAAATCATGACATTCCTTACTGCATTTAAAGGTCCGGCAAGTTGCTGTTAGCTTTTTTTGTGTATATCAATCGTAAAATTGCAATAATGTAGTATATAAAATACCAATTATGAAATTATCCGAAATAAAAACCTATTTGACTGAGGCTGAAAGTGTAAATTTTAAATTAGAAAACGGCACACAAGTTCCTGAACACTTCCATGTAACTGAGGTTGGTGTTGTCACCAAAGATTTTATTGATTGCGGTGGCACGGTTCGTCATGAAAAAGTAGCCAACTTTCAGCTTTGGGATGCCAACGATTATGAACATCGTTTAAAAGCAAGCAAACTGCTTAACATCATATCGCTCTCAGAGAAAGTATTAGGGATGGAGGATCTGGAAATAGAAGTAGAATACCAGGCTCAGACTATTGGTAAATACGATTTGGGTTATGATGGTAAAAACTTCATCCTTATTACCAAAACAACAGCCTGCCTTGCATCAGATAAATGTAGTATACCTGAGGTAAAAGAAAAAGTTCAGTTGAAGAATCTTGGTACTTCAGGATCCGTGTGTACACCAAGTGGCGGTTGCTGCTAGTTAATTATAGATAAAATGAAGAAAATATTAGTGCTATGCACAGGAAACAGCTGCCGAAGCCAGATTGCAGAAGGATATTTAAGACATTTCGCTGGAGAGACAGCGGAAGTTTATAGTGCAGGTATTGAAACGCATGGCGTCAATCCAAAGGCTATTGAAACGATGAAAGCTGATGGAATTGATATTTCAGCACATACCTCCAATAACGTCAATGAATACATGGATATCGATTTCGACTTTCTGATCACAGTTTGTGATAATGCAAAAGAAAGCTGCCCTTATTTCCCAACTCAGGCGAAAAAGTTTCACTATAATTTTCCCGATCCGGCAAAAGCATCGGGCACCGAAACTGAAGTCCAGGAACAATTTAAAGTGGTAAGGGATATGATTAAGAACTATTCAAAAGATTTCATCAAAGAGAATATATAAACGATGTCTGCAAACCACTGTGCACCTGCTGTCGAAAGAAGAAAACTTAGCTTTCTAGACCGGTACCTTACCTTATGGATTTTTTTGGCGATGGGTATCGGTGTTGCTACCGGCTATTTTCTTCCATCTTCTTCCGGATTTATAAACTCCTTCTCCAGCGGAACCACTAATATCCCATTAGCTATTGGACTGATTTTGATGATGTATCCGCCACTTGCCAAAGTGAAATATGAAAAAATGGGAGAGGTATTTAAAGATACTAAAGTGCTGAGTGTTTCGCTTGTCTTGAACTGGGTGATCGGCCCACTTTTGATGTTCTTTTTAGCGATTATTTTTTTAAGAGATTATCCTGAATATATGGTTGGACTAATCCTTATTGGCCTTGCACGTTGTATTGCGATGGTAGTAGTTTGGAACGAACTGGCAGAGGGAAACAGAGAATATGCAGCTGGCCTTATTGCCCTTAACAGCATCTTTCAGGTATTATTATATAGTGTATTTGCTTACCTCTTTATTACCGTTTTGCCGCCCTTTTTTGGCCTGAGGGGCCTCGAAGTAAACATCACCATTTCAGAGATAGCCAAAAGTGTAGGGATCTATCTGGGGCTTCCCTTTGCAATGGGGATCATCAGTAGGTACGGGCTTATTAAATTGAAAGGGGAAGACTGGTTTCAAAACAAGTTTATCCCTCTGATTTCCCCAATTACGCTGATTGCCTTACTTTTCACCATTGCTATTATGTTTAGCCTTAAGGGGGAATTAATTGTGCAAATCCCTATGGATGTAGTGAGAATCGCTATACCTCTTGTAATTTATTTCTCAATCATGTTCGTGATCAGCTTTTTTGCTGGTCGTTACTTTGGCGCAGATTATTCGAGGAGCACCTCAATTGCTTTTACAGCGACGGGGAATAATTTCGAACTGGCCATCGCTGTGGCTATCGGCGTTTTTGGAATCAATTCCGGACAGGCTTTTGCAGGCGTTATTGGTCCATTGGTAGAGGTTCCTGCACTGATCGCCCTAGTGAACCTTGCTTTTTACTTCCGTAAGAAATATTATCCATCAAAAATCTTAGATACCACACCATAATGAGAATTGCACTCATAGGATACGTTTACATACTTTATCTTCTAAAAAGCCCCTCAAAATGTTTTTCGACTACTTTACCTAAAATCGCTTTTTGAGTCCAGCTTTTGTCGCCGTATACACCTGCATGATTTGCGTTGAATAACTTGAAATTTATACTTTGTAGTGCAGATTTATTTGTCGGCTGATTGTTAATTAATCGCGGATCTGCCAAAACTGAATGCTCATCCTTCCCACTTTTTTGCCATTGCTCTATAGGTAAATTGCCAAAAGTAATTTTCTTATTTGTTGTATTCCAGTAAAGATTGTAATCTGATTTAAAATTGGCGGTGCTCCAATTGATACCGCTTAGTGCTCCCGCCCCATAAACTATGATATTATTTGTAAACGTAAAGCCAGTATGTGGTTCTACTCTAGTCGCTTCTAATTGTGCCAGCTGCTGGTTGTAAAAGATATTGTTGCGAACAGTGTTGTCCTGCCCATAATGCTGATGAAATGCCGCACTTTTGCAGTTGTAAACCAAGTTATTTTCAAGTAAAATACCGGTTGATCCTTCGTCAGTATAGAGTCCCCAACCTCCGTATCCTTTAGAGAAAATATCGTGTAGAACATTGTTCCGTAGTACGGTGCCTTCCGACTTCCCGAGTGTGTAGATGCCGCCCATATCACTTAAGATACCCCATCCAAGATGATGGATATGGTTGTAGGAAATGTTATTGTTCTTAGCCAGACTCTCGCCGTAACCCCAAGTCCAACCAACAGAAATGCCTGTATAAATGAAGTCTGCAATGTCATTGTGGGTTATGGTGTTATTGCTCGACTGGAAAATAATCAGCGCAGCAGCAGAAGGAAAAACCTTTGAGCCACTCTGCATAATGCAGTTGTTTATTCGGTTATGATGGGTCTGCATAGCTTGGTTTTGAACAATAGATTGCTCCCCAATTTTAACTGCATTGGCACCCAAGTCTTTAAACAAGCATTGTTCCGCAGTGATGTAGGAACATCCTCTTCGAATCCAAAGTGCAGACTGACCAGTTTTGGTAATGCTACAATTGCTGAAACTGATGTTATCGGAAAAATCTAACACAATTGCCGCCTGTGTATTGGCTGCTGCCTGTACAGGCTCAATGCCGGTTTGTGGCATTGTGTATTTAGTCATCTCGAAACTCAATCCCTTGAAATTCAGAAATGCCACCTTACTGCCTTCTGATCCTTTAAAAACTAAAAACTGTTCGATAAAAGGTGTAGTCGCGATAGTAGTTTTTGGTTGTTCTCCCGGCTTTGGCCTATAAATAATGCTTCCATCCTGATCATAGTACCATTGTCCGCCGTTTTTTAATGCAGCGCTTACATTTTCAATCGCTATGGAGCTTAGTTTATTTAGCGGATTCCAGGATTTTATCTTATTTCCACTGATGTAAAATGCTGAATCTGCCTCGCTGTAGCTCAGGATTTTTTTTCTGCTGAAATCCCAATTGTGGTAAAAAGTTACTATGGCTTGATGTAAATCTGACTGGGATATCTTACTGAAATAACTAACCTGTTCTTTATTCAATTTGACCTTGATGATAGCGGAATCTACCCCGGCTTTACCTGCGTTCATGATTTTCTCAGTTACACCTGAAGGGGAGAAATAGCCACTATCGGGATATCTAGATCTTGGAACACGCAGCCCATTGATGAAGAGTTGCTCCGGTTCTCCATTCCTTTTGACTTTTGTCGGGACCTGGATAATCCAATTGCCGTCGGATTTAACTTTAAATTCCTGCAGTCTTATTCCGCCAGTAAATATAGACAAATTCGTTTTTTCTGCCAGGTAAGAAATGGGATGTTCCTTTGTCCCCGAATCTTCTGCTGTAAAGTATATTGATTCAGTGACAGAATATATACCGCTTTTAAAGATCACATTTACAGCCTCAATTAGTTTGCCTGCTTTTTTAAGCTTCCTGATCATATCCCGCGCAGCGATAAGCGTAGCCAAAGGCTTTTGTACGGTACCAGGATTGGAATCATTGCCTTTGGGTGAAACATAAATGTTTAAGGCCAATAGTTGCTGGCAAAAGAAAAGACCTGCAAGAAGAAATATTGCTTTAAGTTTCATAGTACCAAAAAGTATACTTAAAGGTACAATATTTTAGGGCAGTTCACATTCGCTCAGATCACAGGTGAGATAAATATTGGTATTCAAATAAGTGATCGGTTATTCACACTATCTTTTTATTTAACTTTAAGCGATAAGTTGCTACATATGACTCCTATATTTTTCAGTATTTTTTTGGTACAACGAGTATCGGCTTGCAGGTCGAAATGCGGCAGGCTTATCTAAATTTGCTTAAGGCAAGTAAATGAATAGGATGGATTACACAAATGGCAAATAGGTTGCGCAACAATATTTAAAAACAAATTAAAAATGAAATTCTTTGCTTTAAAAACTTTAATGGTTTCTTTTACCATGTGCCTCGCAATTAGCTCTGCTAATGCCCAAAAAACAGGTAGTGTTAGCGGAACAATTCTCAAAAAAAATAACAAACAATCTTTGGTTGGCGCAACCATAAATATTGTAGGCACAAATTTATCAGCTGCCACTGACTCTAATGGAAGGTTTAGAGTTCTAAATATCCCAGTTAAAACATATAACCTTATTGTTAGCGCTGTGGGTTTTAAGACAATTTCACTCTATAATATTGTTGTAAACAGTGGTAATGAAAATGTTTACACGGTCGAACTTGAGGAGGACGCAGCAATATTGGCAGAAGTAAACATTACAGAAAACAAACGCAGTGTTATTGCAGCCTCATTAGAAACACCACTAAGTGTTCAGCGGTTAACTGCCGAAGAAATAAGAAGTAATCCAGGAGGTAGTTTTGATATTAGCAAAGTAATTCAAACCTTGCCTGGGGTAGGTGGTGGGCAACAAGGAGGTTCATTCCGTAATGATATCATCATTCGTGGTGGTGCCTCCAACGAAAATGTATTTTATCTAGATGGCATCGAAATACCAGTGATTAACCACTTTCAAACGCAGGGCGGAAGTGGTGGCCCACAGGGAATTCTAAATACGTTTTTTATTGAGGATGTAAAACTTAGTTCTTCTGCATTTGATGCCCGATATGACAACGCACTTAGCAGTGTATTTCAATTTAAACAAAAAGTTGGTAACGCAAACAAATTCCAAGGCAATGTTCGCGCAAGTTTGATCGAATCCGCCATTACATTGGAAGGGCCTTTATCTAAAAATAAAAAAACAACCTTTTTAGCATCTGCCCGAAAGTCCTATTATCAGCTACTTTTTAAAGCACTTAACCTTCCATTTCTGCCGGATTTCTGGGATTTTCAAACAAAAATCACTCATAAAATCAATGATAAGTTGACCCTCAATTTTATTAGCATTGGTGCTATTGATGATTTTAGATTTGTTCCAATAGATAATGTTTCTCCAGAAAAATTATATCAAATAAGTTCAAGTGCAACTATACAGCAATGGAATTACACTATGGGCGTGTCTCTAAGAAAAAGCCTCGATAATGGCTTTTGGAATCTAGCTTTAAGCAGGACAAGATTCAATAATAATCTTCAAAAATTTGAGGATAATGAAAACCCAACTCCAGCAAGTCAAACCTTAGATTTTGTAAGTAATGAAACAGAAAACAAATTGCGGTTTGATATCAATGAATTTAAAAATGGATGGAAATTATCCTATGGAGCATCCACCCAGCTGGCAGAATATGACAATAACACATTCGCGGTACTTAAAAAAGAAGTTAGAGATACAAGCAATAACATCATACAACCGGGTGTAAATCAAAATTTTTCAAGCCCATTAAATCCTTTTCTGCGCCTGGGAGCTTTTTTACAGGTAAGCAAAAGAGCATTGAATGACAGGCTAGGCATAAGTGGCGGTGTTCGAACAGATATAAACACATTTACCAAAGGTGGGATGAATGGTTTACAAACCTTATCCCCCAGAATTTCCTTTAGCTATGTTTTAACCCCTAAATGGACAGCAAATGCATCTACCGGTATCTATTATAAATTGCCTGTTTATACCCTTTTGGGTTATTCCAATAATAATAATGTGCTGGTAAATCAAAATGCAAAATACACACGATCAACCCACTACACCTCTGGGTTTGAGTTTTTACCAAACGATGGGTTACGCTTTACCTTAGAAGGTTTTTATAAGCAATACGGAAATGTAGCTGTATCTTTAAGGGATGGAATTTCATTAGCTAACCTTGGAACTGATTTTACAGCGCTTGGCAACGAGGCGGTAAACACAAACGGAAAAGGTAAAGCCTACGGCATTGAGTTTTTTGCACAGAAAAAGTTAACGGAAAAATTCTTTGGTATTCTTTCTTTTACCTATTACCGCAGTTTGTATAGCGGAATCGATAACAAACTGATTGCAAGTAGCTGGGATAATCAACAGCTATTATCCATAACAGCCGGTTATAAGTTTTCTAGAAACTGGGAACTGGGTTTAAAATTTCGCTACCAGGGTGGAGCACCTTACACACCATTTGATGAAACTGCTTCTAGATTAAATTACTCCTCACAAGGAAGAGGAACCTTGGATTTTGCACGACTGAATACACAACGCTTGGGAGGCTTTAACAGCAGCGATGTACGGATAGATAAAAAAATTAATTTGAAAAAAACTACCATTGATGTTTTTTTAGATGTCACCAATTGGTATGTCGCGAGAAATCCAGCTATACCAGAATATACCTGGCAAAGGGCAGCCGATAATAGAACCTTTAAAACTACTGACGGCCTAGCGATTAAAGCTGATGGAAGTAATGCCATGCCAACAAATGTAAAAAATGATGAACCCCAGGTAATTCCTACAATTGGTGTAGTTTTTGAATTTTGATTTTATCCCCAAGATCATGCTAAAAAATGCGATTGCAAGATTCTGTATCCCTCAGCCCGGCAAATATCTCTAAGTTATTTCTTCCCTATTTTATCCATTTTTTCAGTGTACGTTTTAATGACATTAATGGTACTGCTGTCAGTATCATAAACAGAATACCATCCCTGTGCTTCATGCGGAGGATCGCCTATAAAATCGTCACCAGCTTTCCAGAAACCGTCGGGCACCCTGGGACGCCCCTCGCCTGCCCATGCCCAGAAATTTACTCCCGCAAGTTCATTGTCTTTTTTATTGGCTCTAATAAACACCTCTTCAAAAATTCTGGCGTAGTATTTATCTCTTATAGATGTCTGTGATGTTGCTTCATGGCTGTTCAAATCTCTTGAAATACCAAACTCTTCTAAAACCAACGGCTTATTTAACTTTTTAGCGATTTCGACATGCTCTTTAATATAATTCAGCGCATAATCAACAGATGGCTGATAGGTTTTATCGGCCCTTTTTGGGTCATAGAAGTTCCAGTTTTGCACCCATATGTGCATGGTTGTATAATCAATATATTTGCTGGAATGATCGTTTTTAAGATTGGTGCCTGATGCTACATCATCTGATGTTTTACCCTCGCTTCCTGTTGTTACCAAGTGGTTTTGATCTAGATTTTTTATAAAACCGGCAGTTGCATCTACCCATTTTAAAAAGTCAGGAATATTATTTACACCCCGGGGCTCATTAGCCAGTTCCCAAGCCATAATGGTCGGATCATCTTTGTAAGCAACTTTAGAAACAGAGTTGATCCGATTTATGATAAACTCGATATGTTTATTAAACGTTTCAACGGCCTTTTGATTAGAATAAAATTTAGCCGTGAATTCAGCGTATTTGCCCCAGTCGCCATTGGGATGTGGCGGTGGATATGGAATAGAGTCAGCAGCACCAGCCCAAACTAAGTACTGCCCCATGCCGCCCGACCATGGCCAAAAGTCATTTAGGCACATAACCGCTTTCATATCCCTTTTTTTCATCTCATTTAAAAGGAAGTCAAGACCCTCTACAACATCCTGATTATACTTACCAGGAGCGGTTTGCAATGATGGAAGCATTCTCCAAGGCTCAGTATCTGGCCCTTCACTTCCAGCAACAACACGCAGATTTCGCACACCCATAGCGGATAGGCGATCGAGTTCCCTAATTAATCGCTCTCTATCACCTCCTGCACCTTTGGAGCCAAGGTTCATACCGTACCAAAAATTGGTGCCCAGATAGTAGTATGGCTTTCCATTTATTTCGAATGCGCTGTTTTTAACTTTAACAAAGCCATTTTGATCTTTTTGCCTTTCCTTTCCGCTATTACAAGCAAAAAATAAGAGGGAAAAAAACAGAAGTAGATAATTCTTAATCATGCTTGAAGATTAGCTAAAGATATATAGTCAATTAGATGAGTAATAATACAAATTTTTTATATCAATGACCAATTCCCCGTATTTTTATAAATACTCATTTGATTGTTCTCCATAGGATCCATTACCATCAAGTATATCCAATTGTTAACTAGTAAGGATTTCAACTGACTATTTCGTTCCAAAATTTCCGACACCCTTTTTAAAGGTGCCTCGATAATAACTGACAATCTCAGAGGTTGATGAAACATTTCTTTATCTGCACGATTAACCGACTGGAGTGGAAGCCCTCTCTTTAAATCTCCCCCATTTCCCTGAACAACACCAAATTTACCGGTTACATTGTGCGTGATTTTGGACCCTCCACCGAACCTATCGTTGTCTACCGTTGAAAAGTAGTAATGGTTATTTATCCATTGGGTGACCACCATTGGGCCTTGCATAATGCCTTCCAGAAATTTTCCTTCCGCATCTAATCTCCAGTCGTAGGAATGTAGAAAGCATCTGCTCTCTAAGTCAATTTCTTTAGTAATATTGCGTGGACCGATTACAAATCCAGCATTGTTGGCTAAACCCCACTCCGGTCTTGTTTCTGCCCAATTTGAAGCATTTTTTATTGCCTTCTTAATGCCATGACTTTTTACCGCTAGCCTTTCTGAGATCGCAGACTGTTGTACGGCTGCTAAATCGACCTTTAACGCTTGTATCGCTTTGAGATGTGAACCCGGAGCTTCAGCGTCAAAAAGGATGATTTCGTCAGTAGTGGTATTGTGTTCTGCACCAATAAAAAAAGTATTGTCTGGGATATTGATATTGAACTCTTCTCGGAGCGCAGTCTTAACTTCCGGTAAATTGGCCAGTTTGGCCAGCATTCTCGCGTTGTGACGACCAGGACTTGCCGCGCAGGCTCCACAATCCAGGCTTGAACCGAAAGGATTATTCGCAGAGTGACTTGCATGACCAGCAAAAACAACTAGTGGCGCAAACGTATTCCATCCGAGAAGGTCAAAGGCTGATTTCACAATTGCTACTTTATCTTCTGTCGAAATCCCTGCAACTTGATTAGGAGTGGTGTCGTTTGAATGGATTTGCGGTTCACAGATCTGTTCATGCTGAACTTCATATCTACCAGCAATCAAATGATATTCCACCGGAAAAAGAGTCCTCCATACCATCTTGAAGCCGTATAGGAGACCTGCTCCTTCCACATAACCAAAAGCAGAAGGCAACATATTCTTCATACGACTGGACAAGAACGCTAAGAATTTTGAGAACTCATTTTTTTGTAGGAATTGGGTGAATTCCTTTGTCTTACCTGGCTGAGCGGTTTCTGAAATGGTATATGCAGAGGCAACGATGGGCGGACATGACTTACGTACTAATCCAGTACCTACCTCCATGTAATCTGTGGCTATTCCAAAAAAGCCTGCATAACCAAAGGTTTCATAATTATTCGTCTTCTCTATATGTCTTCTTATCAATTCTGATCTGGTATCAATGCAAAACACCATTTGGACAAGTGAATGAGGCTCTTTTTTAGATTGAAGTCCTAAGTCGGTTAAATTGGACTGCAACTTAAACCTCAATTGATTTTGGAATGTTTTTTCCCACGCTCTTAGCCAGGCATGCTGTACTTCAGTAAATTTAGATCTGATTTCGGAAACAGGATTTCTACCAACAATTTCACCATAGAGATGATTTGCCAGCCATAAACGAACAGCGAGGTATTCTTCTAAATTGATCGGATATTTCTGCTGCCAGGCTGAATTTTCGACCAGTCGATATTTGATATATCCTGTCCAACCAGGAAGTGCGGCAATATGTTGCTTAAAAATATCCAACTGTTCCTGCTCTGAAAATAAACTCAAAAGAGAACTCAGCATTTCAGTAGCCGTTTCAGGTATTTGTCCGGTCGATATAACTCCAATTTCCTGATCATATTTCGCCAATTCTCGCCATGCCTTATAAAAGCCTTTGGATCTGCCGGGCATTTCCCATTCTGCCATACCCTCGTCCAGAAAAACACCAAGCCATTTCGAAACTATCCTGTCTAGTTGATGCGTGGCATTTTTAGTGGTTGAAGTTCTTTCCGCCTCCATTTCTTTTAGGTAAAATTCGGGTTGCTGACACAGACCAGCTTTATTTAACAGATCCTGAAGTATGGCCTTGTCTATTTTTCCGCAATCCCATGCCTGGCGAAACAAGTATGCTTCAGGTAAGGATGAACCACCCATAAACTTATTCGCCTGTTGCGTAGCATCTTCGAAAGATAATCCCTCATAACCAGATAGCGGATTGGAAGTTACAAAGGCATATAACGGCCAAGTTTTACCCACTATAGCGGAAGCTTCTTCAATTTTACCAGTAAAATCTTGCTCGATCATATAGATTTTTTATTAAACATTAAAATTGTTTTTTTAAAGGGTTGAGATACGTTTAACAGCATTACATATACAAAAGGTACTTTTCGATATACACCAAGCTTCATGATAAAAAAGCATAGGAGGAAGGCTACACCAAAGGAAATTTGCAGGAAAGAAAGTGAAGACGGCACTTCTACATTGGGCATTCCTTTCATTACTTTGGTTACACCATTGTATATTAAGGCATAGCTAACGATGCCGGAAAAGAACAATACTATGGGTAGAAATAACTTTTGAAAGGCTTTCATAGTCTTCTGTTTCACAATATTATAAGTGGCCTGACCAACAGTAATCGCCACAATAAGTGTTAAGAAAATACTACTGTTAACTGAAGTTCCTTTACCGGTAAGAGCAGCAAAAAGTAGTGCTCCCAGTAGACCCATGACGACAACGGCTATTGCCTGCAATGGCTTTATATGTAAAAAAGCCGGCTTTTCTGGAGCAGAGGCTTCAATATTTTCACCCGAAGAGAGGAATAAATAGGCCTTGTAAAAGCCGTGCAGAATCAAATGGACTACGGCTGCGTTGAAAAATCCGAGTCCACATTGCATGATCATAAAACCCATTTGAGCAATGGTGGAGCAAGCAAGTTTCTGCTTAACTGTTACTTGTAGGAGCTTAGTGAACTGGGCAATTATTGCTGTAATACCTCCTATAACAAACAAAATGGTCAGCGTTCCAGTTGCAAAAAAAAGCGTGGAAAATAGCGTGAGCAGAATACCGGCCGCATTAACAAAGCCAGCGTGCATCAAGGCTGATGCAGGGGTCGGAGCCGTCATTGCCGAAAGTAACCAACGGTGGAAAGGGTAAATCGCCGACTGTATAATGGCCGCAAGTATGATAAGGCAGGCAGAGACTAACAATATGCGTGAAGACAAAGTTCCCAGACCTGCCGTTATTTCACTTAAGCTAAAACACCTACAGTTATAAGCCAATATTAAAATGCCCAAGGCTAGGAAAAGTGTTCCGAGCCCAAAATATCTGAAGCTGAATTTTGATGCTTCTTGAGCTTCAGCCCAATCCTTATCTGCTCCAATTAGTTTAGCCATAAAATAACCCATTGCAAACCAGCACAGAATAAATAGTCCAATATTGTCGCTGGCTACAAATAACATGACTGAAATTGTAAATCCCAGAGTTAGACGAGTAAAACGGGCATGAAATTTAAACCCCTGAAGGTAGGTTTGACTGTAACTATTAATCAGTGCACTGAAAAAGCTCACGACGGTCCATATCAATATCGTAAAACTGTTGACGCGGAAAATTCCAGAAATACTCCAGTCAATCTCGTTAGATTTTACTATCAAATAACTGATGTTTGCAAGGAACAAAATCCATAGAGAGCTATTAATAAATTTAGATAAATGATTTTCGCTTGTTGTCATTAACTGATTTAGTTTATATTAATGTTATATCGACCGCAAACTTCAGCAGTTTTTACCATATATTTATATATATATATTCTATGATATACATAAATTATATTAATGATATAATCCCTTTAATAAAAATCTTAATCAATATATTCAGCTACCTAATTTTTGAAAAGATGAGTCTCTTCCCTTTTCTACTTTCATTAAATAATCCTTGGTCATATACCAATACCCCATTGACAAATGTTTTAACAATCTGACTTTTAAAGCATTGGTTTTCAAAGGGTGACCATTTACACTTAGAAAGTATATTAGTAGAATTTACTGTCCAGGGGCTATCGTTATCAACCAGTACCAAATCTGCGTAATACCCTTCTCTGATAAATCCGCGTTCTTTAATCCTGTAAATATCTGCTACGTTGTGGCACATTTTCTCGACGATGGTTTCTAGACTTATCTTACCTTGGTGATATAGCTCTAGGGCTGTTGGCAACGCGTGTTGAACCAATGGGCCACCTGACAGTGCATTGAAATAGTTTCCTTCTTTTTCTTGTAGCGTATGAGGTGCGTGATCTGTGGCTATGACATCTAGCCTACCCGCTAACAGGGCAGATAAAAGGCCGTTTTTATCGTTTTCAGATTTAACAGAGGGGTTCCATTTTATTTTGGCTCCCAGCCTTTCATAATCCGCATCTGAAAACCAGAGATGGTGGATACAAGCCTCGGCTGTAATGCGTTTTTTGCCAACAGGCAATTGATTATCAAATAGATTTGCCTCTGCAGCCGTGGAGATATGAAATAAATGAAGACGGTTATTCCACTTTTTGGCTATTTCCAGAACACACTTTGTAGCGCTTAGGCAGGCCTCTTCATTTCTTATCAACGGATGAAATTTGAAAGGTATATCCTCATGGTATATTTTTCGGTACTTTTCAGTATTCTGGCGGATTATGACATCATTCTCACTGTGTAGCGCAACCAGTGAGTTAGTTCTCGAAAAAAGCTTCTCGAGGAAGTACGGGTAATTAGCTAAAATACCCTCTTCATTATTGAAGTAAAGACCGTCATCTGTTATTCCACAAACCTTTTCGTTATCAGTTTTTAAAGCCTCCTCAAGATTATCCTTAGCTATACCCATAAAAAAAGAATAATTAGCAAGTGAACTTTCGGATGCCAGCGTATATTTTTCTTCTAATAACTGCTGGGTAAGTGTATTCGGTAGTGTATTCGGCATATCCATATAAGACGTAATCCCACCTGCGACAGCTGCCTTGGATTCAGAGAAAATAGTTCCCTTATGAGTTAGTCCGGGTTCCCGAAAATGTACCTGATCATCAATAATGCCTGGTAATACATAAAGGCCTTCAGCAATAATTTCATCGTACAACGTTTTGCCGGGTAGTGCTATAACAGACTGGATCTTTTCAATTCTTTCGTTGGACAGGAAGATATCACTAACTACAACCTTTCCCTCATTTACCACCTTTGCATTCCGAATAACAGTTTTCATCTATTTTCTTTTTGATGCCCTTTCAAGCCGGTCATTGATTGTTTTACCCAAATCGTTATCTGGAAATTTCTCGGCAATAATTACATCTAGGTTTAGCCTGTCCAAACGGTGCATCGCACTAAATAAGTTGCTTGCGGCCTCTGTAATATCCCCATTTGTTGATAGTATTTCTTGATGGATTATCCCGTTATCGACAAGCCTATCTTTAAACACAAGAAGGCCAATTTTTCTTCCGTCAAAGATTTTAACCGTTTGGTTCACATTGTTGGTTACATGCAAATCTGTACGAGGGGCATAATGACGGGAGAGCATTCCAGGCGCATTTGGTCTGCTATCACTATTAGTCTGGAGGGCTAATGGTCCGATTACTTTTTCTATTTCTTCTATTGATAAGGCACCGTGCCTATATAAAATGGGTTGATTATGTTCAAATCCGATGATGGTTGATTCTATTCCTCTCACACATAAACCGCCATCCATAATAACTTCAATTTCTTTATTAAAATAATTTTGAACATGTTGGGCAGATGTGGGACTTATGCAGCCGAATGGATTTGCACTTGGTGCTACCAAAGGAAAATCAAGTTGCGCTAATAAATCCAGCGTCAATAAATGATTAGGAACCCTTACCGCAACGCTTTCTCTACCTGCTGTTACACTATCAGGTATACAATCCCGCTTTTTTAACACTAAAGTTAGCGGACCTGGCCAAAAATATTCAGCTAATTTTAATGCATCGGGAGGAATATCTTTTGCAATTTCATTTAAATAAGCGAACGATTTAATGTGAACAATCAAGGGATTATACTCGGGTCTCTTTTTTAGTGCGAATATTTTTTTTATAGCAGTTTCGCTAAAAGCATTACCTGCCAACCCATATACTGTTTCTGTGGGAATGGCAATTAATTTATTTTTTATTAATGCGTCTTTCGCCTGTTTGACATTTGTGGTTATTTCCATATGTTGATCTTTTTCTAACCACTTTAACCCTGGTTTTCCGACGGCATAAAATCCGATCATTTGGTCTTAAAGTTGCGTAAGTTTCCTGTGAGAGCCTATCTTGTTTCAACAACAGGCGATAAGTGTAAGATCCTATTATTATGGGAACTGAAGCGAAAAATTGATAGTAAGGAAGATCTTTGATAAAGAAAGACATCACCAAAAAAAAGATCATAAATACCGAACCTAAATAAATTTTTGTTTGTAGTCTCATCATAAAACCTATTTATTATTTATACGCGCACTTTTAATCATTTGATTAAGCCGCCCACAATCCATTCCCCTTTCAACCAGTTCTTGCGGATCTTATTCTCTGTCTCTATCAATTTTTCCTGTATTTCTAGTAGTTTACTTTCCCTGGCGTTCACCAGGAACAAAGAGCTGTCTCCAAACTTAAACCGCAGCTCCTCACCTTCCAACAGCTTCTGGTTTGCTTCCAGCGATTGACGGATCAGAACAAGCTGAGATCGAAGCGTCTCTTTTTCTGCGTTATTCTGATTTAGTTTAACGTTAAGGTCATTTCGAACCAAACTCTCTTCCAGCCGTGTATCTCGTAGCTTTATTCTGGCCTCGGCCAGCTCGCCTCTGGCCGTGGCAAAGGTCAGCGGAAAGGCTACCTGAATCCCAATCTTATTGTTGTTTTGCCCGTAAGGAACGTTCAGATTTCTAAAAGCATTAGAACCGCTGTTTAAGATTCCTAATTGCAGATCAATTGTGGGCCGAAGATTCTCTGCCTTTAACCGCCTTTCAATTTCCAGATCGCGAAGTTTAAATCCGTAACTGATTAGTTTAGGGTTATTGTTTATAGATGCATCCGGGTTACCTGGCAATATGACTGCAACACGCTGAGGAACTATGCTTAGTTTTTGAGGGTCAACAGGCTGGTTTTCTGGCAGCCATAAAAATGAGCTGATTTCGTATAAAGAATTCTGCAATTCTAATCGAGCCTCCAGCAACTGCACCTCACGCTGTTGCAATTGGGTCAGGGCCTCAACAGTATCAATTGCCGGTCGGTCGCCTCCAGAAAGCCCTTCCTTTACTGCTTGATACCGCACCGTGGAAAGCGCCAAAGCCTGTTCAAAAACCTGGCTAATCCTGTATTGATTCTGCCAATTCAGATAAGCCTCTCCCGCCTCAAAAACCAAGTCATTTAAGATGCGCAACTGCTCATTGGTAGTGGCTTCCGTAAAGATCCGGGCTTGTTTCATGACTGCCCGGCGTTTATCCATTAGTAGTCCCTTTCCTAATGATATATTTAATCCTACGAAGCTTAGCCCTTCCTGCGGTAATTTATTCTCGGGGTTAAGGTAAGCACCCTCGGCCTCAGAGAAGTTACCCTTTAATTCTACACCATACCAAAGTGGCAACTTTACCTCTGGCGTCGAAAAACGGTAATAATTGGTACCACCAAACCGTTTTTGATCGTAATTGTAGGAAAGCTTTGGTTCAAAATTGCCCCAAGCCTGCAACAAACGTGCTTTAGCAAGACTATTGTTCAGGTTTGCCCTTGCCACGATTGGATGATAGGTCATCAGTACCTCCTTAAACTGACCCCAGCTTAATGTATCCACTACCGTCTGGCCAAAAGCAGGTATAGCGAAATTTAACGTCAAAAGAACAGCGAATAGTTTATTTTTCATCTTTATTCTTGTCCTTTTTGTTATCTCCTGCAGTGTTGACTGCCTGGTAAAATTCGGGAGGGAATCCATTTAACTTTCTCCAAAGTTCATATACTATAGTTACGTCTTTCAATAAAGCAATTCCCTTTGCACCAGAACCATATCTCAATTGTTCGGGCCAGCTTTTTTCGCTTTCATCGGGTACTACCCATGCCCTAAATTTACCGCCTATACTGATAGATGGATTAACGGCGGCTATCTTTCCTCCGAAAGTACCGTATGATGAATTTGGCCAACCGGAAAATACAATCGCAGGAAACCCGTCAAACTGTAGTCTTACCTTCTGCCCTTTGTTCAATAAGGGCAAATCAACGGGTTCTACAAAGATCTCTACGGCCACATCAAAGACAGTGGGTACAATCTCCAGCAAAGGGTCACCTTCTTTTACCGTTTCGCCGATCCCTGCCTTACTGGCTTTTATAACCTGTCCGGATTGCGGCGCAGTGATCACATAAAAATTTCGTCTCATGCGGTAGTTGGCCAACTGATTTTGTAGTTTAGCCACTTCACTTCTCGTAGAAGCCATCTCTGATAAAGTGGAAAAGCGATCTCCAGTCGCTTTTAATATTTTCTCAGCGTATTCCTGGCCAATGGCGGATTGCTCTATCTTTATGTTGAGTAGTTCATTACGACTATTATAAAACTTATTTTCGGCACTTATCTTCTTAGATACTGCATCTTGGTAAGCTTGCTGGCGCTGCTCAAACTCGACCAATGATTTCAGTCCGGCATCATATAACTGCTTCTGGCGGCGCAGCTGCTGGTCGGCTATTTTCAACTGGTTTTCTGCGGCCGCAAAACTGATACTATCAGACCCTACAAGTAGCGCATATTGTTTTATTTTATTAACCAGCTGGCTTAGCTTTAATTTTCTGGAATTCCCTAAAGCGGCCGATTGTGAGCCAGTAGCCTCGGCCTTGTCCTTATAAAATTCAATAGAAGCACCCTTGGCCTTGATCTGTTCGTCTACCCGGGTTAGCTGCGAAGGATCAAGGTAATCTTCTTTAATCTCGGTAATACGGACCAGGGTATCTCCTTTATTAACCAGATCCCCATCCTTTACGTACCATTCCGCAATTCTACCGGCAATAATACTGTTGATCTGCTGGGGGCGCTGCTGGGGGTTCAAGGTAGAAACCTGACCACCAGATTGAATATTCTGTGTCCAGGGCAGAAATAAAGCTACTACAAACAACACAATAAGAATGGCAATCCATTTATTGCTAACCTTGTTTCCAGGATGTTGTCTCATTACTCTTCCAAAAGCTTTAAACTTGCTAAATTGTGCGTAAGGTATTTTTGTATCTAAAAACATAAAATTGCTTAAATAGTATTCGGTTTCATAGATCCCTTTTCCATATAGATCCTGCGGTCGCAACGACTCGAGAAAGTTTCGTCGCTGGTTACCGCTATCATAGTAAATTCACTTGACGCTGCTGTTAAATAGCTGATTACCTGTTCCCGAACTGACGCTTCGATACCCATCCAGCCGTCTTCCATTAATAGCAGTGCTGGCTTCAAGATCAAGCAGCGGGCAAGCAGGATCTTCTGGATAATGTTGTACGACAGCTTTTTTCCCTGCGGATCTAAAAAAACCTGATAACCTTTCTGCTGGCCGTGTATATAATCTATAAGTCCTACAATCTTGCAAACCGCATCAAGTTCTTCCAAACCAACTGCTTTATTTCCTACGGTAATATTTTCGAACAAAGTGCCGCTGAACAATTCTTCATCGGCCAGCAATATTGAAACCCGCCTATGAAGAATATTTCCAGGAATCATTTTCAGGGGCATATCATTGTAAAGAATATTGCCTGAAAAATCATTATAAATACCTGCTAGAAGTCGTAATAGGGTGGACTTTCCGGAACCTTCTGGGCCCATAAGGCATATTTTTTCTCCGGAAAGAATATGTATATCTATTCCGTTGATTGCCGGTTTGTGATCAGGGTAACTGAAAGTGAGGCCGTTGATCTTGATATCCATGCCAGTTGTAATGGCCATCTGGTGATTTAAAGTTAGGGTATGTTCGTCATCCTGGGGCTTATCCAGTACTTTGTTTAATTTTTCTAATGACGTAAGAACATCGTACAGCACCTCAAGACTTAAAATCATTTTTTCAATAGAATTTAAAACAGTGATAATGATAATTTCAGCCGCAATGAACTGCCCAAGGTTAATCTGTTGCTTGATGAACAAAAAAGATCCAACGATTAAAATGGCACCGATGACGACCACTTTAAAAGCAATCATTACCCGGTACTGGAAAAGCAAAACAGAAAAATGAGCATCCCGCGACTCCAAGTACCCGGTAACCAGCTTATCGGTACGATCCAGGTGCAGTTCATGTTCCTGACCAAATTTAAAGGTTTTAATAGCTCTAGACACTTCCTCCAGCCAATGCGCCACGTCGTATTTATAATCTGATTCGGCCATGCTGGTGTTAAATCCTCTGGGGCTGGTAAGGTAAAATATCAGTACAACCAAGGTGATGATCATCAGGGCAAAAATGATAAATACCGGATGATAAAAACACAGCAGGGTTAGCCCGAAGAGAATCTGGATGCTGGCAGCTGGGAAATCAAGCAACAGCTTAGAAAAACCTTTCTGCAAGTTTGCAGTATCAAAAAATCTGTTCACTAGTTCGGGCAAATAATATTCATCGATGCTTAACAAACTAATCCTCGGAATACGATAGGCATAGGCGAAGGTTAGACGGGTGAAGATTCGCTGCTGGATCCGTTCGGTAATCCTCATCTGCCCAACTTGCAAAACCCCATTTAAGATTACTCCTAGAATAACCACCCCGATCAGAACAATTAGGGAAGTACTTACCGTGCCACCGAATAGCAAATTGGTAATTGCCTGTATGCCCAGCGGAAGGGATAAAAGAATGAACCCACTGATGACCGCATAAAAATATACATTCATTATTTCCCTGCGCTCAACATTTACCAGCTGGTAAAACCTGTAAATTGCTTTTCTAAGTGAATATTTTTTTTTTTCGTTCATTAAATTTAGTTTATGGATTACAATAGTAACAATATCCCGCATACGCCACTGTTTTTTTTTCAGGGAATTTTTCCTCGGTATTGAAGTGGCAGCTTCCGCATTCGTAAAAATGGCTCAATAGCAAGCGGGTAGGCAAATGGCAGCTTTCGCATGGCAAGCCTTTCCTGTATTCTGTAATTCCGAAACCGGGATAATGGCACGCTGGGCAAACGGTTTTCAGACGAGATACGAGGCCTAACGCAGCTAAACCGATATTCTCCATGCGGGTCGGATTATAGCAGGCGCGCATATCTGTTTCTACAGCTACAGCCCCTGTTTCTGATATGGCGATGAAATGTTGAAAAACCTGTTGCAATATTTCAACAGATCTAATCCCCTTCAAAATTTCCTGATTACCATCGCCAATATTTACTTTTAAAATAAGCCCATGCTTAGGAAAGCCCATACCCCCAGCAAAGTCCATCAACTCTGCAAAAGTTGAAACTTCCGACCGTGCCATATTTGTATGAGTAGAATAATATTTTACCAGTACATCAACACCCGTCTTACGGTCTATTAGCAGTAGCAGCTCTTCATTTAACGTTGAAAGCGCAAACATCGGATTAGGAAAAAAGGATCCCTCACTTGAAATAGCGGTACGGCATTCTGGATTTTGACGGAATACCTGTTCAATCTTCAACCTTGCGGTTTCTTCAGGGCTGTATTTGCGTTCAATCTCCCCGCTGAATGTGCCGAAATTATCTGTATCCAGGTTTTCGGCAACCCTTAGATCTATATTCAGTTCCGTTTTTAGCCAGGGAGCAATCGCCTGCTCTTTTCCGTGCATCGAGGCAAGCATTATTTCTCTAACTGAATAAAAATCATGAACCTTCATTTGAAACAGATTGCGATTCTTTAAGCACAAAACTTAATGCTATTATGCTTTTTATCTCCACCTGATCTCCGTGTTCTATGGCTTCCCTCATTTTTTGTTGAAAAGCCTGTCGGGATTTTTTCAGCTCGGAAACCCTTTCATCCTCTTGTGAATGGTTGGTTCCACCTTCATGTGCCCTGAGAATATTTCGGTTATGGTATTCGATCTTCGTACCAAACAATGTAGAGATCAAGGTTAATGCGTCCATAGGATCGAACTTTCCTTCAATAAGTGTGAATATTTCTTTACTTTCCATTGTGATTTAATAAATTACTTTTCTTGTCAGATTAGATTGGTTTTACTGCCCCTGTCCAAGAGAAAAACCTGCTTTGTCATCGAAATAATAGAGATTTTCAGTTTTTATTACGTCTATACCGTTTTGTATGGCTGCCCACAGAATGTTTACAATTTCCCTTTTTGAGATTGTTTTTCCATCCGCTGCCTTGAACCTACATCTCCAGTGATCAGTGCAAAAGGTTTCCTCAAATCCATGAGGCCAGACTTTAATCCCCCTGTTAGTAATCATGTTGATTGTAAGACTTTTCGTATTCAGTTTGCTGATAATCTCTCCTAGTTCATTGGGGTCAAGTCCCTTCCAGTGAACAAAAGCATCAAAGCCAACCAATTCTTTTTTTGTGGAAGGTTTACGCTGATAAGGCTTAATGATTATTGGACTTACCTCGCTATAATTTACTGTCTTTAAAATCTTGGGACTTTGATCCAACCTACTGATTACCGCTTGGGCGAATTCTTTGGTACCTACTTTTTCTTTGCTGGTGTTTTCCTTATAAATATCGTAAGTATGTATTCCATCCTCTAGAGTTTTCAACCAAGCATTTTGTACTTTTTCTGCTATATCATTCTGCCCGATATGGTTCAGCATCATAACCGCACCTTGTAATAAGCCTGATGGATTGGCCATGTTTTGTCCCGCTCTTCTAGGAGCAGAACCGTGTATGGCTTCAAACATGGCGCACTCCTGACCTATATTTGCCGAGCCTGCAAGTCCAACTGAGCCCGCTATCTGGGCAGCGATATCAGAGATCACATCACCATATAAGTTAAGGGTAACGATCACATCAAATATTTCGGGAGTATCGGCCATCTTTGCAGCACCAATGTCAATAATCCAATGCTCCTTTTCTATGTCCGGGTACTCATATCCTATTTCATTGAATACTTCATGGAAAAGGCCGTCGGTCTGTTTCATGATATTGTCTTTTGTGAAACAGGTTACTTTCTTTCTGCCATATAGCTTGGCGTATTCAAAGGCGTAACGTATTATTTTCTCGCATCCGGGTCTGCTGACTAATTTAAGGCACTGGACCACTTCATCAGTTTGCTGATGTTCGATACCTGCATAAAGATCTTCCTCATTCTCACGAATGATGACCATATCCATATTTTTGTGCTTGGTTTCTACGAAAGGATATAGACTACTGCAAGGCCTTATATTGGCGTAAAGTCCAAGCATTTTACGGGTAGTCACATTCAGGCTTTTATACCCTCCACCTTGCGGGGTAGTAATGGGGGCTTTCAGAAAAACCTTGTTGCTTCTGATACTTTCCCAAGATGCCTTGGCAATGCCCGAAGTATTCCCTGCAAGATAAACTTTTTCACCTACCTCGATTTCGTCAATTTCTATCCTAGCTCCCGCAGCCAGGATGATGTCTAGGGTAGCATCCATTATTTCTGGCCCGATGCCGTCGCCCTTGGCAACTGTAATTTTTTTCATAATTTTACATTAGTTGATACCATACAAACCTATTGCAGATAATCCATATATTATCATTTATATTTGCTATGTAAACCATAAGCATTTTTTATGAACTATACCCTTCATCAGTTGCAAGTCTTTCTCAAGATAGTTGAGACTAAAAGCATAACCAAGGCTGCCAACAAGCTTTTTTTAACTCAACCCGCAGTTTCAATTCAGTTCAAGAACTTTCAGGACCAGTTTGATATCGCCCTCACAGAAATAGTCGGAAAACAGGTTTACATTACTGACTTCGGACATGAAATAGCAGAGATGGCTCAGCGGATAATTGATGAAATGTATGCTATCAATTATAAAACCTCCCATTACAAGGGGATTTTATCTGGGCGTCTAAGACTTACAATAGTGTCTACAGGAAAATATATTATGCCCTATTTTCTATCGGACTTCCTAAAAATAAACCACGATGTTGAGTTGACTATGGATGTGACCAATAAATCAAAAGTTTTGGAAAGTCTGGCAAATAATGAGGTAGATTTCGCATTGGTTTCGGTCTTACCCGATAAAATGAAAGTTGAGGAAGAAGTGCTTCTAAAAAATCATTTGTACCTCATTGGCAATCTTGATGAAAAGTTTCACAAAACAACCTATCCAAAGTCTTTTTTAAATGATATTCCCCTAATATACAGGGAAACTGGGTCAGGAACCCGCTTCGTAATGGAAAGTTTTTTCGAAAAAAGTAGGGTAAAAGTTCGAAAAAAGATGGAACTCACTTCTAATGAGGCGGTAAAACAAGCTGTTATTGCCGGTTTAGGTTATTCGGTTATGCCATTAATCGGCGCTCATACAGAGCTGTTGAACAAGGACTTGCAAATTATTCCTATTTCTGGCTTGCCTGTTACATCGACCTGGCGATTAATTTGGTTAAAAAGCAAAAAATTGTCTCCTGTTGCACACGCTTATCTTGACTACCTTAAACAACATAAAGAGGAAGTTCTTGAAAAAAATTTTAGCTGGTTAAAGGAATTCTAGTAATTACACTTAACATTAATTTATTTTTCTATCCTGGCTCTAAAAGAATTTCAGATGCGATAGAAAGCGCATTCAGCGGCACAAAAATAGTGGATTTCCCAGCCTCCAGAAGCAGACTTACAAAAAAAGACTGAGAGCAATCAGGAATCAAGAAAAGGAAATGAATGCAGAATAAAAAATTATATGATAACTTTGCATCCATGTCAGAGATCAAACAACATCACGTTTTAACATATATTTCGGAAAAGATTAAATCTGCGATAGCGGATGCCAAAATAGAGAAGCAATCAGAAAATATAACCATTATCAAAGATGGTAATGACCAGATTCATTTGGAACAAGTAACAGATATCTCTAGCAATATCACCATTCAGATCACCGACAAAAAAGAAATACTTTACAGTGAAGATCTTTTAGAGCCTTTGCAAAACATTGAAGAGGGCACAGAATCACAAATAGAATTACACGGAGCTTTACGATCTACTACCATTGTAGTGAACGGTTTAAGCATTGAAACAGATTTCGTATTTCAGGCAGTAAAAGACTGCTTCGATACCTTAAGCAGCAGTTATCAATTTGTAAAAACGATTTCTAAGCAAATTAACGGGCTTACCATATCATTTCAATTTGGCGATCACAAGTTTCAACTTGTAGTAGTTAATGATGCCGATAACATCCTTATAACCTGTGATTTAAATGAAGTGAAAGATATAAAGGTTAAAAAGACAATTGAAGGTGACGTTTCTAAAGTACAGCAAGCGTTGAATAAAATGTTTAAAGAATAAGAGATCGAATATATTAGCGCCAATAAAATATTTTAAGCGACTGTTGTTGCACATGAGGTAAAAATCTAGCAAATTTAGATGGTTCACCGAGCTCAAATGCTGATCTTCTTTCCATAAACTACCTAAACGACTATAAATATAATGGTAACATTTGTCGCCAATAATGCGGTTTATGTGCATAACTGCCCCAGACATGGCATTGATTAGAAATATTTTTACTCCGAAGCGTATCCCTTAATTCCATGTTTGACTGGAAAAACGGATCTGTTTCTCCTATCACTAAAATCAGCTCAAGTCCACGCAGGGCATTCAACAATGAACTATCGCTTAGATTGGGAAGGTATTGCGCAGGCATATTAAAGTAAACATTTTTATCGTGGCGCCCATCCAGAAGGTCTTTGAAAGTGCCAAGGGTCTTGGTGAGGTCGTACCTGCCGCTTATGCCGACAGCTTTATTAAATAGCCATGGATATTTCATAGCAAGGTTAATGGCGTGGTAAGCGCCCATACTGCAGCCAGCAGTTTCAATATATCCACTTCCATTCTTGTTGTAGATTAATGGGATGACTTCGTTGATGATGTAATCTTCATACTGAAGATGCCTGGCGATTCTCACACCCGGATGAACGGCTGTATTGTAAAAGCTCTCACTGTCAACACTATCGATGCAGAACAGTTGTAGTACGCCACGATTGATCTGTTCGCGGAGCGCATTGACAATCCCCCAGTTCTCATAATCGTAAAATCTGGCCATCCGCGTTGGGAAGAACAAGACTGCACGACCTTTATGGCCAAATATCAAAAGTTCCATTTCCCGGTCAAGCCTGTGGCTAAACCACTTATGGTATTCCCTGTTCATAATGCATAAAGCTTAATTGTGGAAATATCACGCTTAGATGTTAAGGTCATGTTATTAATGCGTAATGATTAGCCCAGGTGAGAATGAATTATATCTTTCCATAACAGATAGCCATCCGCACTTAAATGCAACCCGTCTTGCTCATAATACCTACCGTTAGGCATGCCATTCTTATCCAGCATGCATTTATAAATATTGATAAACGTCCAGTTTCCGTTGCATTTTATGATCTCACTTTCGATCAAATTGTTAGTATAACTAAACTGATCAGCCAAGTGCCAGCGTGTCAAGCTTGGCTTTAGGGAGATAAAATAACATGGTATGTCGCCAAACCTCAACGCGACCTTAACCATTAGCTGCTGAAAGAAGACAAAGATCTCTTCAGGATGCCTGCCATCTCCCAAGTCATTATCACCGGCATAAACCAACAATACCTTAGGCTGGTAATGCATCATGATTCTTTCAAAAAACCATACACAGGCAGCAAGGGTAGATCCGCCGAAACCGATATTAGTCACCCTTCTAGTAGGAAAATCCTCATATAAACGATCCCATAAACGAATGGAGGAGCTGCCATAAAATATAGTCTCGGGTTCATATCCCTCTTTGAGCCGATCTCCTTCCAATCGCTTCACCTCGTCTTCGTACCAATACATCCAATTTTCTTATCAACTAAAGGTAAGCGCATTTACCTTTAAGTAGAACGCGTATATCTTATAAATAACAATTTAATAATGTTAAAAAGATGCTAAGGCAACAACATAACAGGTTATTTGAGTAGTCGTTCCCTACTATTTATCTTCCCTATGAAAAGGACTAAAGTTGCTTTTTTTGCAGAAATACTAATCGAAGATTTTGATGGTGCTTCCCGTACCATGTTTCAGCTAATCAAGAGAATTGACCACAAACAGTTTAAATTTCTATTTATATGCGGCGTTGGTCCGGATCGGATCATGGGTTGTGATTGTATGAAAATTCCAGTTATCAACCTGCCGATAAATACCAATTACACGATGGCACTTCCTGCATTGGCTAACAAAAAGCTAAAGAACAAACTCACTGAATTTGGGGCAGATGTTATTCATATAGCTACGCCATCCCTGCTAGGCGCTTTCGCCCTTAAATACGCCAATAAAAACCATATCCCTATCATCTCTATTTATCACACTCATTTCATCTCTTATATAGACTATTATTTTAAACATGCACCCTTCCTTATCGGCAAAGTAAAACGGGCAATTGCAGGAACGCAAAAGGCATTTTACAACCATTGCGATGTAGTTTATGTTCCTGCAGAAAGCATTCGCCGGGAACTCGAAACGATGGGTGTCGAAACGTCGAGGATGTGTATTTGGCGAAGAGGAATTAATACAACACTATTTTCTCCAGAGAAAGCTGATCGGGCGTTTATGCAAAAGTTGACGGATAACGACTATCCGACAATATTTTTTGCAAGCAGATTGGTCTGGGAAAAGAACCTGGAAACACTCTTTAGAATTTACGATAGGATTCAAGAGTCTGCGTTAAAGGTTAATATTCTAATCGCCGGCGATGGGGTAGCATTGAAAGCTTGCAAAGCAAAGATGAAAAATGCCATTTTTACGGGTAAGGTGGATCACGAAACCCTCTCTATGCTGTATGCCAGTACCGACGTATTTCTTTTCACCTCGGTATCTGAGACCTATGGCAATGTGGTATTGGAAGCCATGGCCTCAGGATTACCATGTGTAATCGCAGCCGGCGGTGGCTCGGCAGACTTTATAACACAGGGATTGAACGGCTTCAAATGTGCACCTTTTGATGAGGAAGATTATTTTAGAAGGATCTCTCAGGTACTGGGTGATATCCCGCTGAAAAATCAATTCATTACAGAAGGACTGGAGCGCAGTTCCTCCCTACGATGGGAGCACCTGGCAGGAACATATTTTGAAGAAATCCAACAAATGCTTCTTCGCAAAGAAAAAAAATATCTCGGAAATCAGGTATGAAAAAAAGCCTGTTCCTAGCTATCTCGCTTTGCATCGCGGCTTCTTTACTGGTGTTTATTCAGGCCACTGACCTCAGAAAAGCTTTAGCATTGATCTTCCAGATAGGTTATAGATTTTATCTATTGATATTTATCACCTTTATAGCCTACGTTTTGGGTACGTTGAGCTGGCAATATACTTTGGGAAATGATGCTAAAAAAGTATCTCTAACACGTCTATTTCTGATTCGTCATGTTGGAGAAACAGTAGCGTGGTTTAACCCAACAAGCGTGATTGGCGGGGATGCCTTAAAAGGGCTGTTATTGGCAAAATATATGATAAATAAAAAATCACTGGTACTTTCCATACTGCTCGCCAGATTAATTATGATTTCAACTCAGTTGTTCTTGCTGGCGAGTACGGTCGGCCTGATATTGATACAACATCCTGAAACTGCCTCAAGCCACTTCCAATCCATGAAAATGGGAGTTGTACCTATTGGATTAATGAACAGATCCGCATTATTAGCCAAGCTGAAGGAGCTGACGGCCGACATTAAAAAAGCAATTCACCTACACAGCAAACTATTGCTTTTTTCTTGCTTATTCGCCTTGCTGCATTGGCTGGCAGGATCGCTGGAATTTTATTTCATTTTAAAATTTTTGGGCTTAAAAGTGACACTTATGCAGGCGCTACTGGTCGACCTTGGAGTAATCATTTTTAAAGCGGCTGGCGCCTTTATCCCAGGCCAACTAGGTGTAGAAGAATATGGAAACAAAATTATGCTGATGGTTATAGGCATTCCCGGCGTAGAAATATGGGTCTCGGCATCTATACTTCGCAGGGCAAGACAATTGGTATGGGCCTGTTTTGGTATATCCGTGTACTTTTTGATATTCCACCGGAAGATACCTGTTTTGCAAACCTGATATGGAGATCTTATTCGTAAGTCATAAATACCCTCCGGCTACAGGAGGGATGGAAAAGCAAAGTTATGAATTGATCAGAGGAATGGCTGCGCTTACCAAAGTTCATCAGCTCGTTTACACCCAAGGCGAAAGTCGAATTTGCTTTTTCTTGTCTTTAGAAAAAAGAATAAAGCTGCTATTAAGCAAGAACCCCGGCATTACCATTATTCATTTTAACGACGGACTGATTGCAGCTGTAAGCTTGCTTCATACGGGTTACCTGTACTTGAAACGCTCCGTTACTTTTCACGGACTGGACGTCGTATTTCCCTCCCTGCTTTTTCAGAAGGTAATCTTTCCAAAGTTCAATAATTTTGATCTGGTATTTGCAGTGAGCAGCGCCACAGCAACAGCATGCAGGCAGCGCGGCATTTCAGAAGAAAAGACTGTTGTGGTAAAGAATGGTGTTGATGTGTCGGACGGAATAGCCGTAACACGAACTGATATTGACGACATGATGGCTAGAAACCATGGACTGGACATCCGCGGAAAGCAAGTGTTGATGGCCATTGGCAGACCGGTCAAGCGCAAAGGCTTCTCTTGGTTTATCAAGAATGTTTTGCCTCTATTAGATCTTGACACGGTGCTACTCCTAATTGGTCCGACACAAGATACTACATCTTTTTCGCACAGGTTTATTGGAGCGCTGCCCAATCGTTTGAAGGATAAAATTGAATTATTTTTAGGCTCACCTAGTGATGAACGGGAACTTCGGCAGTTGCTGGAATATCCCAACCAAAACCCGAAGGTGATCAGAATGGGTAAATTACCTTTGCAGGAGATGAATGAGCTCCTTAGTGTTGCGGATGCTTTTGTCATGCCCAACATTGAAGTTTATGGCGATATGGAAGGCTTTGGGCTTGTTTGCCTAGAAGCTTGCATGCAGGGTGCAAAGGTATTTGCTGCAGCAAGTGGCGGAATAACCGACGCAATCGTTCATGGCAAAAATGGCGTGCTCCTACCATCCGGTGATGCCGAAAGCTGGGCTGCCGCCCTTAACCGCAACCGCTTAAATCAAGAAGATACTTTATTAAGTCCTGATCAGATTATCTCGTTTACAACGGAAAATTTCAGCTGGGAAAAGATGTCTTCAGAATACCATCAACACTTCTTAAAACTTTAGAGGAAGCTCGTAGTTATTTACAAATAGCTTTAAAGATTCGCTACCTGCCCCTAATGATTTAACCTATTGATCAGCGGCAAAGTAGATGGGTAATGTGACTAAAAACTATGAAGTCGATTAAATGTATGTTAAGAACTTCTATATTTAGCGTCATCACTATATGCATACACTTACACAATTACGTAACGGAGAACTTAAAGGGGCAGCAACACTTAAACTCTCCGAAGATCTATCTCAATTTCCGGAGGAGATTTTCGAGCTTGCAGATACCCTGGAAACGCTGGATCTCTCCGGCACAGGACTCAGTGAATTGCCAAAAGATTTCGGACGACTAAAAAAGTTAAAGGTCTTTTTCTGTTCAGATAACAACTTTACATACCTACCGGGGGAATTAGGCGACTGCCTAACACTGGATATTGTTGGCTTCAAATCTAACAAGATAGAAACCATCTTTCCTAAATCGATAAATTGTAATTTAAGGTGGCTGATCCTGACCAACAATAAGATTCGCGAGTTACCCTCAACTATTGGTGGTTGTACGCGAATGCAAAAGTTAATGCTTGCCGGAAACAGACTGACGGATCTTCCTGAAACACTTCAAAACTGTAGGAACTTAAGATTGTTAAGAATTTCTGCAAACAGACTGAACGGTCTACCAGATTGGTTGCTGAGCATGCCGAAACTTTCATGGCTTGCATTTTCGGGAAATCCCTTTGTTAGATCTCCCAAAATTGAAGCGCTTGATTTGATTAGTTGGACGGACCTGGAATTGAAGCATATTCTAGGCCAGGGTGCCTCAGGGATAATCTATCAAGTACGGAGAAATAGCCGAGTTTTAGCGGAACAGCTGGCGGTTAAAGTCTTTAAAGGCGAGGTTACCAGCGATGGGCTTCCAGAAGACGAGATGAACACCTGCATTACTGCCGGACTTCATCCAGGTTTAGTAAAATTGGTTGGCCAGATCAGCAATCACCCAGAGAACAAGAAGGGTTTAGTGATGGAGCTTATACCTTCTAACTTCCACAACCTGGGAGCTCCACCAACCCTGGAATCCTGTACCAAAGATGTATTTCCAGAAGGACTCAAACTTACATCAGAAAAGGCGTTAAAGATCGCCAGCACGATTGCCTCCGTGGCAGCACAATTGCACAACAAAAAGATTATGCACGGCGACTTGTACGCGCACAATATCTTAATTGATAATGATTGCAATACCCTTTTTAGCGATTTCGGCGCTGCTACTATTTATGAAAACCCTTTGTTGGAAAAGATTGAGGTAAGCGCATTCGGATACCTGTTAGCCGATTTAATAGGCTTATGCAGGGTGGATGACAACAATCTAACGGTGGAAAAACTTCGTAAACTTCAAAAAAAATGCCAACAGGAATTGCCGAATTTACGACCTAGATTTGAATCGATTGCCATGGAATTAGGATGAATTGGAACAAATTAACCCTTTCTAGTTCCAGTAAAATTTCCGTATTTTTAATTCTACATTGGTTTGTGATGAGAAGAAATACTTTGATTTTTGTACTGCTTAGTTCAGTTGGGCTGCTTTCTTGCACCAAAGAAAGTGAGAAGGGGATGGCATTAAATACCTCTGAACGACATTTGGTTAAAATCACTGAGGTGAACGGCATGACAACTACAATTACAACACTGACCTACAACGAAAAAAGACAACTATCTACCATCAAAACGGGTAGTGAGCTGACGAAATACTTTTACACTGACGATAAATTAACAAGCATGGATGTCAATGATGGGTATCTAAATACAGTCTCAGAAATCACTTATAAGGATAATTACCCTTCTAAGGGCGTTACCAAGATTTATACAGCTGGAGTTCTTAAAAGGACACTGAATTTGGATTATATCAGCAGTCTTTCTCAAACCGGACAGATCAATATTTTTGAAACAGGGAGCAATACAAGAAGACATTATTACGAATACGATAACGCAAACATTATATCGGAGGTTGAAATCGCAAATAGGGCATTTATTAACTACGATTTTGAATACGGTGAAAAGAAGAATGTATTCTTTAATGCTTCTATCAGATGGCCGCTTGCCATCGAAAAATTCGATCGTGTATCTACAAACGAAATTCTAACTATCAAAACCGAATCAAGGGGAGTAAAGCATCAGAGGTCATTCAGCTATGTTTATGACACTGATGGGATGCCGCTTAGCGCCATAGTTACCGATACTGACCCACCATCAAAATTGGAATATAAGTCCGCAATTACTTACTCCTACGAATATTTATAAAAGCTGTTAGTATGATCAGTATTTGATTTTACTAACAGTTACTATCCCTGTTAAACCAGAAGCATCCAATTTGCTATCCGGACGGTAAGGATTATTGTTTGTCCATGTTTTCCTTTGGGATTCCGGCAATCTACTATCGCCAATTAGGCGATTCACCCATGTGTTCACCACCGAAATTTCTAATGTATTGCTACCAGCTTGTATGGCATCAGTTATATCTACTCTCCAAGGTGCTGTCCATACACCTCCTACAGGTATGCCGTTTACTTTTACTTTAGCCATCACTTTCACGCCATCTAGATTTAAATATATACGTTCTCCGGCAGCTGCCTTGGTAGTTTTAAAGCTATTGTTATAAACGGCTGTACCTGAGTAATACTTAATGCTTTCTTCCGGCCTTGATGTCCAGTCAACTAGCTTACCGAATACTACAGTTTCCTTTGGACCCCTCATCTTCTCATCGAAATTAACTTTCCAGGGACCTTTAATTTCTACTGCTTCACTTGCCGAAGGGAAGTTTGTAGCAGCAGTCGCGCGAAGGCCAGTTGCTTTCTTAAATACAATGAATATGCTTTGCAGCGGCGCTAAAGTGAGTGCTACTGCAGCTACCTTATCATTCTGCGTAAATTCCGGCAATACTCGTATCTCGCCAGTAACAGGATCCCAGATTTCGGGATGCATCCCTTGAGTCCTAAATTCAGGAGTCAATTTTATTTCTCTTTCGTTCTGATTACTTAGGAAATAGATCTCTCCATCTGCAGAACTACGGTGGATATACAATACTTGGTCTTTAGTGTTGGAACTAAAATCAGGGACGACCCCTAAATTGTTCAATGCGGATGCCATATCCATGCCAGACATCACTTTCCCTTTACCAAGGCTTCTTGACTTCACAGACGTGCCGTTTACATCCCCCCAAATTTCTGAAACCAATGTCTTGACTTTGCTATCGGCTTCAGGGAAATTAGCCAAACTAGGCGACCGCTCTGGCGCTGGCCCCATTACAACCGCACCCTGCATTATTAAATCCTTGATTTTTGCCAATAACTCTGGGCGGATTGTTTTTAGTTTTGGAAGTACGAGCACCTTATATGACATTCCGTCCGGCAATACCAGCCTACCGTCTACAACTTTTACTCTCGTGTTGATGACTTCTGCATTGATATAATCGTATGAGTATCCAGAAGGAAGCGCAGGGTCCGTTACCCCGGTCATCTTTGGTGCGTCTTCTCCGATAAAATAAGCCACATCCGCTACATATTTCCCTTGCTGCAACATAAAGTTGGTACGTTTTAAATACATCGTAAATAGGTCTAAATAACCGAACCAGGTATTATGACGATTAAATTCATTACCAAAATTCGCATTTATGCCTGGTACTTTTTCGTCGCTCGGCTGTTCGATAAATACGTGTAGCAACGTGTTATTAATCCCTTCTGTGAAGAAACGATCACCTCTCTGTTTCATTACATAGGGATATCTTTTATAAGGTTGATCTCCGGCAGTAAAGGACTCGGCAGAAACCTTTGTCTTACCATAAATGTGAGCCGCTGAAGATGCCGCTCGGTTCTCAATGTTCCCCAGTTCACCTTCACTCCAGAATTCTCCACCAATTTCATCAGATTGTCCACCGTATTGCAGAAACTCTCCCGGGAAACCCCAGTGGCCATAATTTTCCAACCAGGTAGTTAAGCCATGTCTGTGACTTACATCTCGCAATCCACCTACGTAATCATAAGCTACGCGATCAGCAATAAATCTTCTCAGGTCCCATAAGAAACGGTCAGATTTGTCTTGCGTACCAACAACTTCACCCTGTAATACTGGAAGAAATTGAATTGGATCGTAACCGTAATTAGCCCTAAATTTATCGAGCATTCCATCTGTCCAGTTTTGTCCACCGGTTTCATAGCTGTCTTCAACTACGATCTTCCAGGTTTTGCGGTCGGCCGCTGGGATTCGTCTCAATAGCTCTCCCATAAATGCATCAAAGTGAGTAGCTACGTGTGCTTTGCTCATCTTATCGATTTCCAAGCCTGTTCCTTCTGGTGACGCTGGTCCATTTTTTACTCCCGTTGGCAACATCCCGCTACGCATAATTGTCCAGTCACCTTGCGGAACCGTCCATTTCAACACCCCATCATCAGTCATAAATTTTGAAATATCGACAACAGTTAAAGGATCGATTACTAGTTTTGGGTCGTCTATGACAGCCTGATCCGCCCATTGGTATTCATTCCAGTATGGCAGCGGGGTCTGATACATCTTCGCCAGCGTTTTCTCTATAAAATTTCCAACGACCGGAGTAGCAGAGATCTTTATCTCCTGGATCAGGAAGTCTCCTGTTCTGCTAAACACCAAACGATAGTTACTCGACGTTACTGTTGGAAAGGAAACTGCAATTGGACCATAAGGCTTAAAACCTACATTCAGGTTATCATTGCTGCGATTGATATCAAATGATTTGATCGTTTTATATTGTCCATTTTCCTTTACTTGAAGTTGAGCCTGGAGATTTACTCCTTTTTTCCCGGGATATAGAACAAGACTTCTAGCTGTAAAGGCTTTCTCTACATCGAAGTCGATACTAAAATTTTCTGAACCTGGGATCCTGACCTCCGTATCCATTTTGCCATCGATTAGTCGCTCGACGTCATCCACTTTTTGTGAGGTACTGATCTTAGGATTGAAGGCCGAAATGCTATTTACATAGTTCTTAGGAGTTTGGTAAGCAATTAGCTTTACGTCCTGAAAGTCACCTTCTGGTCTCTCTAATTTTAGATTGATCCTTTTCGGTCCTATAACATTTACTTTCGACGATGAAAGGTAACGCATAGATTCGCTAGGTTTAACCCATGGACCGCCAGACTGGCTCCATCCCGGACCATTGAAAATCCCGATCTCAATATTTAGTTCAGTTGCGGTTTTTAGTGCAGTGTGCATGATGTTCCACCACTCCTCTGAGAACAATTTCACCTTGCCATAGGGCGTAGATTCGTATCCGATGTTTCCTATGAATGCTCTGTTTATGCCCACAGATTTCATGGCATGCAGATCCTTTACCACACCTTCTTTAGAGATATTATCTGACATCCAATACCAATAAACGCTTGTCTGGATGGAATCTGGCGGTTTGATAAAACTAGTTTCTAATGAAGAAGCGGGAGTACTAGAAGAAGTCTTAACAGCTGGTTGATTACTTACACAGGAGAAGAGGAATCCTAGTGCAAGCACGAGTAAGGGAACTTTTTTTAACATTCTGATTTTGAACTATTTGGTCATCAATGCGCTGGGCATTTACTAATTGTTGATCAAAATACAACTTAATACACAAAGAGTTGTCATATATTTTCTTTTTTGCAATTGCCTATTGTTAAATCGATTTATTTATCTGTTTCTTTGTGTTAAGTAATCAAATAACACACAAATTAAATTTCATTACCATGCTGCTGAGCATTCTAAACGCAATTTTTTGCCTTTCTTTCGTCGTCTTCGCTTATCTCAACTTGAATGATATAGATCCATGGCTTTGGGTTCCAATCTATCTGGTTGCTTCCGTTTGTTGTGGATTTGCCATTTTTAACAAATTTTATCCAAATGTTTATTTAGGTGCCATATCTTTCTACTTGATATATGCAATCATATTATTCTTTTCCGAGGATGGCGTGCGAGACTGGATTCAAAAGTACAAGAGACCCAGCCTGGTAGAAAGTATGCAGGCGACTAAGCCCTACATCGAGAAAACCAGGGAATTCTTTGGACTGCTGATTATCAGCGGAGCGCTTGCCATTAACTATTTTGTGGCCGTTAACTAAGATTAAAAAAATGTCTTCATTAAGTACAGTGCAGCTCAATGAGCTAGACGCTATTTTCTTTTCAATATTAAAGAAAAACCTGTCCAACGACGCATTTGGATGGTTAGAATCAAAGGCCGAAAGTATTCGAACGGAGGATAAGTCCTTGCAATTAAATCAGGCTTTTTCTCAATTACCAAATCATGCCGGAAAGAACTTATCAGCGGTTTCTGAAGAAGAATTGACCAAATTAAAAGAACGAGCCCCTGGCTTTTCAACAGAAGGCTGGAGCATCGACAGGCTGGGCAGGGTGTGGCTGTTAATGCAGGTATCTCCCGCAGATAAAGATGGTTATCTAAAGAAAATAAATGGACTCTTTACTGCATCAGAAATGAATGAGCAAGTGGCGTTATATTCTGCATTACCTTTTTATTCTTATCCTGAAGAATGGATCGGCATAGCTGAGAATGGTATTCGTAGTAATATCGGTACCGTACTCGAAGCCATTATGTATCATAATCCTTTTGCAGCAGAATATCTTTCAGAAAATTCTTTTAATCAGTTGGTACTGAAAGCCTTTTTTACCGAAAAGGATGTGACCAAAATAACAGGCTTGTACAGTCGTATTAACAAGGCTTTGCAAGATACGCTAAGTGACTATATTGCCGAGCGAACAGCTGCTCATCGGACCGTTGAGCCCAACATTTACAAATTAATAGAACTAAAAAATACAGAAATTTAAATATTGAATTATGTGCTGTAATGATAATTTCCAAGAGAGAAATGAAGGAAAGAAAATTCAAACTACGCTTGATCTTAACCTGATAAGCGGAATGAAATTCTTTGATCCGCATGTACATATGACTTCCCGGACTACTGATGATTACCAGGCAATGGCTGATGCGGGAATCGTAGCATTGATTGAACCAGCCTTTTGGCTTGGACAGCCGAGAACGGGAGTTGACAGCTTTACAGATTATTACAGCAGTCTGATTGGATGGGAAAGGTTCCGTTCTTCGCAGTTTGGCATCAAACACTACTGTACAATCGGTTTGAATTCCCGTGAGGCAAACAATGAGCAGCTTGCAGAGCAAGTGATGGAAATTCTTCCTAACTTCATCTTTAAAGAAGGAGTTGTTGGCATTGGTGAAATTGGCTTTGATGACCAGACCGCCGCTGAAGATAAATATTTCAGGCTGCAATTGGAGCTGGCGCTGGAAGCAGGCTTACCTGTTCAAATCCATACCCCACACCGCGATAAGAAAAAAGGCACGCAACGCAGTATGGACATCGCTATAGAACATGGCATTCCCTCTCATATGGTAATCATTGACCATAACAATGAAGAAACTGTTAAAGAGGTTTTAGACAGAGGCTTCTATGCGGCATTTACAATCTACCCTTTTACAAAAATGGGTAATGAACGCATGGTTGAGGTTGTAAAACAATATGGATCCGAAAGAGTAATGATAAATTCAGCTGCAGATTGGGGAATCAGTGATCCTCTTGCTGTTCCGAAAACAGCCGCATTAATGGTACAGTCCGGCATCTCTTTAAAAGATATCGAGATGGTAAGTTATCGAAATGCGATCAATGCATTCGGACAAAGCGGACAAATAGTTGAGAACGACTTTGCTGCAATTAAAACCATTGACCAGAGTCAGAAGTTCGAAAGCAACTCCATTCTAAGAGGTGGTCAACAACCAAGAATAGATAAAAATTCCATCATCATCTCTTAAGAACTTGAAGAAACTAATAGGATACCTCAGGTTAATGAGGCCTGCAAATGTGGTTACTTCGGTTGCAGATATATTAGCAGGGATCGCTATAGCGGGTTATTTTGTGGCCTCAAGCGGTCCGTGGTTTACACCCGTAAATGGGGCTAACCTTCCCTTTTTACCAATCATTTTACTTTGTATTTCCACCATTGGCTTATATAGTGGCGGGATCATCATGAACGATGTTTTTGACGCACAGCTAGATGCAGTAGAGCGTCCGGAGCGACCAATACCAAGTGGTTTGATCTCTAAAAATGCGGCGACTATATTTGGTGGAATCTGTTTTTTCATCGGAATATTTACAGCAGGCTTATTGGGAAGAAATGCACAATATCTCGCTGCAGCGATTATGATTTGCTGTCTAATCTATGATAGGTTTTTGAAGCATAGCACGATTTTTGGTCCCATCAATATGGGCTTATGCAGAGGTTTAAACCTGTTATTGGGAATTTGTATTATCCCAGAGCAAGTAGAGCATTACTGGTATCTTGCCATTGTGCCCATAGTATATATTGCCGCAATTACAATGATCAGTCGTGGTGAAGTTCATGGCGGAAGTAAGAACACGCTTTATTTTGCAGCGGGATTATATACTGTTGTGATTGCGACAGTGACCTATTTTGCTGTAATAAACCATTATTACCTGCCTATTACAATGGCATTCCTCGGATCATTTGGCGCTTTCATCTTTATCCCATTAATTAAAGCTATTAAAAACCCTGTCGGACCTAACATCGGTAAGGCAGTGAAATCAGGCGTTATTGCACTGATCGCACTGAACGCCGCTTGGGCTGCCGCATTTGGAGCGTTACCAATAGCAATTGCTATTATCATTTTACTACCAATATCACTTGCGTTGAGCGCAGCTTTTGCGGTTACCTAGTTTTGAATTTAACCAATATGAACTACCTGGAACAATCATTTAGCGTAAAATTTGAGTACAAGATCTTCTTTACCTCGTCGCTGTTCAATATAAACAACAACACCCTAATTGATTTCTTTAAACAGAAGCCATCTGAATCACTGCGTAAGCTGTTTTTTGTAGTCGATCAGGGCGTAGCTGATGCCCATCCTAATCTTTTAACGGACATCTCCACTTATTTTGCTGGCTACCCAGAGGTTCAGCTGATTAAAGAAGTAATGATCATTCCAGGTGGTGAGGCCGCGAAGAATGATATCGCCCATTTTGATAGGATTGTTGAGGCCGTTAATGGATTTGGTATCGACAGGCACTCTTATATAGCTGCTATCGGCGGTGGTGCCATTTTGGACTTGGTTGGCTACGCAGCAGCGGTATCACACCGTGGCATCAAGCACATCAGAATTCCTACAACAGTATTGTCGCAAAACGACTCTGGCATAGGTGTAAAGAACGGCATCAATTACAATGGAAAGAAAAACTTCCTTGGAACCTTTGCGCCACCAAATGCCGTGTTCAATGATGACGAATTCCTCGCGACGTTAACGGATAGAGATTATCGTTCAGGAATCTCTGAGGCTATTAAGGTATCTCTGATAAAAAAACCAGAGTTTTTCCAATGGATAGAGGAACATGCTGATGAATTGGTAGCGAGGAATAAAGTCAGCATGAATCACTTGATCAAGCTTTGTGCACAATTACACCTAAACCACATTGGCGGAGATGATCCTTTTGAAACAGGATCCGCCCGCCCATTAGATTTTGGCCATTGGGCAGCGCACAAACTGGAGCAGTTGAGCAATTTCGGCGTGCTACACGGGGAAGCAGTAGCGATGGGTATTGCGTTAGACAGTACCTATTCCTTTTTAAAAGGTATGTTGACTGAAGAAAAGTTACACCGCATTTTAAAGTCACTGGTAAAGCTTGGATATGACATTTCTAATCCATACATACAGATCAATGACCTGGAATCGCCAATATTGAAGGGTCTTGCCGAGTTTCAGGAACATCTTGGCGGCAGACTTAGCATTACTTTGCTGACTGATTTAGGTACCGGTGAAGAAGTCCATGAAATGGATCAACAATTATTGATCAAAGCAAGCAAATATGTGAGGGATTTTACAGAATCGAGTTCAACAACTACTGCTTATGAAAGTTAATACGGGTCATCTAACCTATTGTACTAATATCCATGCTGGCAAAAACTGGTCGGAGGATTTTGCCGCCCTGCAAAAGAATTTTCCGTTAATTAAGGAAAATGTTTCTCCTGAAGCAGTGCTGGGCTTAGGCTTGAGGCTCTCCAATGAGGCTAGTTTGAAGCTGATACAAACAGCCCCTTTGGCTGATTTTAAAGCATGGCTGGCCGAGAATAAAGCATACGTATTTACCATGAATGGCTTTCCATACGGAAAGTTTCACAATACTGTGGTGAAGGAGCACGTGCATACGCCCGACTGGACTACACAAGACCGCGGAGATTACACGATCCGCTTATTCCACATTTTAGAAGAGCTATTGCCTGCAGGAATGGACGGTGGGATTTCTACCTCCCCACTTAGTTATAGGCATTGGTTTAATACAGCTGAAGAACTTAAAACAGCGATACACACTGCTACATTAAATATTATAGCTGTTATTAAAGAGCTTGTTCTCATCAATAAGAAAACAGGAGTGATAATGCACCTGGATATCGAGCCTGAACCAGATGGAATACTGGAAACAGGAAGAGAATTTATAGATTGGTTTGAAGGCGATCTCATATCCCTTGGTATCCCGGAACTGGAGAATTCATTCAATGTTTCTGCCGCTGAAGCAAAAGAACTGCTGGAACGTCATTTGAACCTTTGTTACGATGTTTGTCATTTCGCTATTGGATATGAAAAGCATGCAGACGTACTAAAAGAGTTGGAAGAAAAGAATATTAAAGTCGGCAAAATACAAATTAGTGCTGCCCTGAAAGGCAATATGAATCTCGCTCCGGACAAGAAAACGGGTATGAAAACCGCATTTAGTAAGTTTAATGAACCTACTTACCTCCACCAGGTTGTAGCCTTAAAAAACGATGGCGAAGTGATCAGGTATCAGGATCTTCCTGTAGCCCTCGAAGATTTCGACCACGAAGATGTAGCTCAATGGCGTGCACACTTCCATGTTCCAATTTCGATTGAAGAGATTGGACTACTGGAATCTACTCAAAGCGATATCGTCGAAGTACTTAAGTTGCAAAAAAACAATCCGTTTACAAACCATATGGAAGTAGAAACCTATACCTGGGAAGTGCTTCCTGAACAATTAAAATTACCCATTACCCAGTCGATCAGTAAAGAGTTGCAATGGGTGGTTGATCAGTTGAAATAAAACGAGTTAAGATGAAGAAAACAGTAGTTATAGACGTAGTAGGTTTATCGGCAAACCTGATTGCTGAGCACACCCCATTCTTATCGGCCTATGTAAAAGACAAGAAGTTATCGGCCATTCAACCAATGCTTCCTGCTGTAACCACCGCTGTTCAATCGACTTATTTAACGGGTAAAACGCCTACAGAACACGGAATTGTTGGAAATGGTTGGTATGATAAAATTGATTCTGAAGTCAAGTTTTGGAAACAGTCCAACAAACTAGTTGCGGGAGATAAGATATGGGATCGTGCTAAGAAAGAAGATCCTAACTTCACTTCCTCGATGATGTTTTGGTGGTACAACATGTACTCTAATGCTGATTTTTCTGTTACGCCACGACCAAACTATTTAGCCGATGGTAGAAAAATGCCAGATTGCTATTCGCAGCCTGCAGCCTTAAGAGATACTTTGCAAGAGGAACTAGGCACATTTCCACTATTCCAGTTTTGGGGTCCGGGAGCGAATATAAAATCTACCAGATGGATTGCTGATGCTTCGATGCTGGCCGATGAACTCCACGACCCAACCCTTACCCTGATCTACCTTCCTCACCTGGATTATTGTCTTCAAAAGTTCGGTTCCGATTTTAGTCGTACCGGCAAAGAACTGAGAGAGGTGGATGAAGTGATAAAAGATTTGGTGACCTATTATGAGAAGAAGGGTGCCAATGTGATCATTTTATCAGAATATGGAATAGTGCCGGTAAGTAAGCCCATCCATATCAACAGGATGTTTCGCGAAAACAACCTGCTACAGATTCGTGTAGAAAGAGGGCTGGAACTATTGGACGCAGGTGCCTCCAAAGCTTTTGCCGTGGCAGATCACCAGATCGCGCACATCTATATCGTCGACCCAACAGTTAAAGATAAAGTAAAAAGCCTGTTGGAGAAGTTACCCGGAGTCGCCCTTATTTTAGATGATCAAGGTAAGAAAGACTATGGAATCGACCATGAGCGTTCGGGAGACTTCGTTCTTGTTGCAGATGCTGAAGCCTGGTTTACCTATTACTTTTGGCTTGATGATGCTGTTGCGCCTGATTATGCAAGGTGCGTTGACATTCACAAAAAGCCAGGCTATGACCCGGTTGAGATGTTTATGTCTTCAAAGCCACGCGCTGCTTATAAACTATTGCGCAAGAAAGCAGGATTCAGATACATAATGGACGTGATTCCATTAAATGCCAGCCTCATAAAAGGATCACATGGAAGTGTCCATACACCTAAAGAATATCATCCGGTATTAATTACCAACCGCACCTTATTGGAAGATGCAGGTGTAGATCCGCAACATGTTAAAGCAACAGATGTGTACGATGTGATCTGGAAAGCATTGCACAGTTAATCTCATAGTTTATGAATGTAAGAAGGGAGTTTCTAAGAAGGCCCGTTAATCGTTAATGTATCTTTGTCACTATGACCGGCTAGATATCCCCTTCTAAACGGAAGAAAATTCTACTTCCGATCCACTCATGGGGGGCTGATCTAACGTGTTTTAGCATTCGCTGATTGCAAGAAAATTATTTACATTTGAGTAACTAGAAATGAAACAATGTTTAAACTTGAATTAGTACTTGTGTACGCATTCCTGATCCTTCTTGGATTTGGGTGGAATGCGAAGCAGGTAGAGGTCAACAAATCCTCAACCTCCCTTTTAAAAATCGATACATTACGCAATGCATCCAAATGGCCAGTCGAACTTAGGCTTACCAATTTCGCGGCATCAGAAATCACACCAAGTCCCGCTTGCGTTGCCGTTGCAGCTACCGGCGAGGTTTTCGTTGGGGTAGACAAAATTGGCTCCCTTGGAAAAGAACCAGGAAAAGGAAGCATCGTTAAACTGATCGATAGTGACAACGATGGTAAGGTGGACAAACACACTATTTTTGCTCAGGTAGACAATCCTCGTGGCATTCTACCCATCGGCGATAAGGTTTATGTGCTTCACACGACATTTAACAAGGAAACCGGTATCGCCACTGGAATGGCGCTTGTGGTATTTGACGACAAGAACAATGATGGTGTTGCCGACGCTGGGCCACAGCCTTTAATAGAAAACATCAGTTCCCCTAAATTCGTCCAAAGTCGCGGTACTGACCATGCCACTAATGGTATTCGCATGGGTATTGACGGATGGATTTACATCGCTGCGGGAGACTTTGGATTTTACAATGCAGTCGATCGCGAAGGCACAAAATTAACCTTGCATGGTGGTGGAATCGTACGCGTGAGGCCGAATGGTAAAGAAATGGAACTGTATACCCATGGCACAAGAAATATTTATGATGTTGCTATCGACCCATACATGAACATTTTTACAAGAGACAATACCAATGACGGTGGTGGCTGGAACATTCGCTTTAGTCATGCCATTCAGTCTGGTGAATACGGTTATCCACTGCTATTTAAGAATTTTACGGAGGAGATTATTCCCGGATTAGTTGATGTTGGTGGTGGTTCAGGTACTGGATCGTTGTTCATGGACGAGCCAACCTGGCCAGATAAATATAACCATGTACCAATGATGGCTGACTGGGGAAATAGCCAACTGTATATTCACCGTATAACTCCAGATGGAGCAAGTTTTACGCAGAAAGACGAAGAGTTTATTAAACTCAACCAAATCACCGACCTTGACGTTGATGGGTCGGGTAGATTATACCTTTCTGCATGGGATGGAGCAGGTTATTCAGGTAGTCCGGATAAAGGATTTATCGTTCGTGCAGTCCCTAAGAACTGGAAATACAAAGCATTTCCAAACCTTGCGAAAGCTTCGATAAAAGAGTTATCTACGATGATTAAGTCTAACAGTGCCGTTGCCCGTTTAAATGCACAGCAAGAACTGTTAGGTCGACCCGCCAAGGACGCAATTAAAGCTTCATGGGCAATCGCCTCCGACAAAAGCTTACCACTATACAACCGTGCAGCAGGTATATTCACCTATGCTCAGACGGCGGGAGAAAGTGGTATTGAAAATTTGGTATCGTTGACAGCTGATAACGATGTCAAAGAATTTGCTTTACGTGCATTGGCAGATAGAAAGTCGGCCAATAAAAACGTTCCTCTTAAACCATTTTTGGATGGACTGAAAGATGTTTCTTTGCGCGTTCAGGCAGCCTCAATTATCGGATTAGGTCGGCTAGGTAAGCAGGAGGCTATTGCAGCATTACTAGAAATCAAAGTTCCGTCTTCTTTTGTAGCACCTAAGAAAGGAACCGAAGGCCCACATGCTATACCAAATTCAGGAATTATCCCTGCACACCTTGCAGTCCGTTCGTTATTGAGTTTAAATGCGGCGGATCAGGTTGTCAATGCTATTGGAACACCAAGTTCTGACCTTGCGTTGTGGACACTTCGTTACATGCATGATCAGAAAGCTGTAAATGGCTTAATTGCAGCTTATAACAAGAGCGGCGATAAAGTATTGAAGGATAAAATTTTAACTACCCTTGCGCGTCTGTATAAAACAGAAGAGCCCTACCAGGGATTAACATGGTGGAATACCAGACCTGATGGACACGGGCCGTATTACATGGCAGTAGACTGGCAAGGATCTCCGGCAATCAAAGATTTCTTAAGAGCAGAGTGGCTTAAAGCCGGTGCTGAAAGAAAAGACTTCTATGCAGACCTGAATGCGAAAAACCAAATGGGAATATTAGAATTCGGAGGTGAAGAAGCTGAGGCCCCAAGAGATGAGGTGACAGTTGATTTGGCGAAGATCAGAAATAAAAAAGGTCAGATTGGAGAATCTTCGATTGAAAATGTGATGCTTGCCATGGCAAAGATCAAAGGTGATGCATCCCTTGGAAAAGGCCTATTTACCAAACAAGGATGTATTGCTTGTCACAGTTTAAACAAAAGCGAACCTTTGAAAGGCCCATTCATGGGTCAGATTGGTTCGATCATGAACAGGGAGCAAATTGCCGAGTCTATCCTTAAACCGAACGCTTCCATCTCTCAAGGTTTCGCTACCGTGATGATTGAAGCAAAAGGGGACAAAAGTTATATGGGCTTTGTGACCTCTGAAACCGCCACTAGGGTGAGCCTAAGAGATATCGCAGGACAAGTGAGCAATATCAAAACCTCCGACATTATTTCGCGTAAAGAGATGGAAACCTCGATGATGCCTGCTGGCATGGCAAATTCACTTTCTTATGAAGAATTTGCCGCGCTGATTACATTTTTATCTCAACAAAAGAAGTAATTTATTATAAAACCAATCTTACTGAATCAATTTGAAAGGCAATAAGCTATTATCTTTAGATTGAATCAGTAAGATTTATAGGCATTGGATACTCAACGGCCATCTTAAGATTTAAATTTAAGTAAATCTTGATATTCTTCCTCATGTCGAGTGGTTATACCTATTTTTGACAACTTTACTTCGAGGCCTTCCAAAACTGATTTCCTATACTCCCAAAGCTCGAAGAGGTCTCTGTTATTAGAATATTAAGCTGGCTTTTAATCGTTCCCAAGCACGTTTTCCATGTTATCAAAGTGCTCATCGATATTCGCAAATTTTTCGTCCACCAAAGTTTTACAACCTCATGTTTGCTTTTACCAAGTTCAACGAGAGATAAAACTGTAGTTTCTAATTTGGTTAATCTTTCTTTCGACTCACTATTTTTTAGCGCCGGAGAAAACCATTTCTCCAACGTTTATATTCTGTTGAATTCTATTCTCAGTTGGCGGCTTTGGGCATTGATAGCCATTACTGTAGGCACAATAAGGATTATAAGCTTTATTGAAATCTACCTTAATCCTATCATTAATGATGTCTTTTCTGTTCAAGTCAATGTACCTTCCACCGCTATAAGTATCTTTCCCATTCGTGAAATCCGTAAAAGGCAAAAATAAGTAGTCCTTAAAATCTGCAAGTTGAGACAAAACGATACTTTTGTAAATAGTCAACTCTTGAGGCTTGCCGTTTAAAGTAAACTTTAAACGCGCATAACGAATATATTGTTGTGGATTACCACTGTAATTTGACATCAAAAAGGGTGTTTCCTCTGTAAGCAATTCAATCTTGGCATTAATTGCATAACTGCTATCTGCTTTGAAGAAGCTGAGGTTGATTAAATCTTTCTTTTTGAGGGGTGACCCCGTCTCTTCTAAAAAAGCATTCTTATAAGCCTCCCTATACTTTTCTATTTCTGTTTTGAAGTTCTGGGAAAATGAAGAAAAAGACAATAAAAGTAAGAATATTAAAAGTGGTGCTTGTTTGAAAATGTTACTATGAATTTTCATCATTCAATAAATGTAACAAAGATTAGCTAAGTTTCTCGATCAGTTCATTAAGGAGTTCTTTTTACCGCTTATTGATGTGTGTTGCACCTTCCGCATAATTGAACTCCCATTCTTCATCTACTTCCGGAATGGATTAAACATTACAGACCGAGGTGGCCATTCAAATTCAAACACATTACTCTTGACGGCCCACGGGGATGCACCAACAAAAACTCAAGCTCAGTGCATCTTCTGAATAACAAAATGCCAAAGCTCCTTTTCATATTGTTATAATAAGAACGATCAGTGATGGTTGACTATTTTTTGGAAAATGCCTTGATAATCTTCTTATAGATTTCATTGTTTGGATAAGCACCCATGAATTCCATTGCACCCGGACCATAAGCAAATAACGGGACCATAATATTCGTGTGGTCATCCGTGCTAAAATTGCCACGTACCATTCCTGTTTTTGCTGAAGCATCTAATAATGACAAACCGCCAGTCTCATGATCTGCAGTAACAATAACTAGGGTCTCGCCATCTATATCAGCAAAATTAAGCGCAGCGCCAATTAGGTTGTCGAAATCAAGTTGCTCTGTGATTACGAAAGGCAGGTCGTTTGCGTGACCGCCATGGTCAATTTGCGCTCCTTCTGCCATGATAAAGAAACCGTTTTTGCTAGTTGATAAGAGTTCGATCGTCTTTAGTAGTGAACTTTTGAGCATCTCTCCTCTACCATCCAGTTTTCTCCTTGTTACCGAATCCTCCAGCAAAACCAATTGCTTACCAGAACTTGTTTTTTGAAAATCAGATAAAGTTTCTGAATAGTTAAACCCTTTGGCTTTTAAGCTAGACATCAACCCTCTGTCTTTATTATCAGTGAAGCTTTTTCTATTTGAACCCACCAAGATAGAGATTGGACTGTTGACCAAATCAGCAGCAATTTCCTGAGTCAGAGATCTTTCATTTTGATGGGCGTAAAATGCAGCAGGAGTCGCGTCAGTGACGTCACCACTACTTATGATACCGCTTACGATACCTTGCTTTATTAATACTTCCGGTAAGGCTATTAATTTTTTTCCATTGGAATCAACAGATATGTACCGGTTATTGGTTTTTTCGCCTGTTGCCATTGCCGTTGCACCCGCTGCAGAATCTGTGAAATCTGAATTCACCGCCTCTGTCCTTGATAAACCCAGGTGTTTAAAAGTCATTAGATTGGAATAGCCGAAGTTTGCAGTAAGACCAGCTTGAATTTGCGCCAGCCCCATTCCGTCGCCAATTAAAAGGATAACATTTTTAGCCTTCTTTTGTGCTCCATCTGATTTGTATGACGGTTTGTAAGGTTGATAGGGCTTAGTGTTCTTGTATTCAAGTTTTTCACGACCGCTATAATAAGCTTGAAGCTTTTCCGGATGATCAGTTCCTATCCAGTCGGCGCCTATATTTTCCAGTTCTTTCCAAGTATTGGGATTGTCTTTAGTGCCCCAAAAACGAAAAGGCTTATTCCATTTATGTGCAATTGCGATGGCATTTTTAAGTTTAAGCTTGTCTACAGGCGTTGGTGTCCCCTTTCCATTCCAGACTGTAAACGCAGCGATACTTTCACTTACCATACCTACTCTTTTAAGTTCTCCATCGGTGTAGGTATTTGTAGTACGACCATCGAAGTTGATGTAATCGGGGTAGTCCTTGAAGTTGGCTGCTGGTGGTACATCGCCGCTGATCAGAATTTGCACCGCATTTCCATTTCGCTTGGCATCGAATACGTCCAAGTAGGGTTTAAGATCAGTAATCAAAACCGCTAATACCTGTTGGGAACCGGCTTTGATGTCGATCAGCAATTGCAGTTTCTTGGTTTTATCTGCATAAGGTCTGCCCATATTTTCGCGGAATACCTTTGAAATGGGTTCCAAATATAATGTTTTGATGTCTTTAGCCACATCGGTATCTTCCTCATTATGGGCTACCAGCAGTTTACCATTCTTAAGATATACATCGGCCTCTACGGAACCCATGCCTGCATAGTACGCCTGGTAGAAAGGAAAATTCTGATTGTAGTCATTGTGGCTGTGTCCGAAATTTTCGGACTTTTTAACTTGCTGTGCACTTGCAAGAGTGCTAATTGCTAAAAGTGCAATAAATAGTATTTGTTTCACAGTACAAAGATATTTCCCAAATGTTAGTTTTAAATTTTCTCAGTATTAACAAACCATAAAATTAGTTGAAAAAATTTATCCGCCTTAACAATATGATAATCTAAAGCTAAATTTTCTATAACCTAACTTGTATAGCTTCGAAGTTTATTAAAATTTAATTTATGAAAAGAATAGTACTATTTGGTTTTCTGTTGACGGCCTTGATTAGCTGTAAGAAAGATAACGCGGTAATTACCGAGCCGGAGTTTTTTGTGAATGAAGATGCCGCTACGTTTGCTGAAACAGCTTCGTTTGATGTAGGCGAAACAGGTGCTGCAGAGATCACAGCCTTTGACCCGATTACAAAAAAACTTTTTGTAGTTAGAAATGAAAATGAAGGTCTTACAAATCAAGTAAATCAGATTGAAGTAATTGATTTTAGCAATCCGTCAGCAATGAAATCTATTGGCTCCATCACAATGCGTCCTTTTGGTGGTGCGGTGAACGGCGTTGTCGTTTATGAAGGAAAACTTGCTGCAGCAATTCAATCAACTGACAAACAGGCGAATGGAAAAGTGGTTGTTTTCAAAACTAGCGATTATAGTAAAATTGCTGAAGTTATTGTAGGCGCTCTGCCTGACATGGTCACATTCACGCCAAACGGCAAGTACATCTTATCAGCTAATGAAGGTGAACCTAACGCCGCATATACTAATGATCCTTCTGGAACTGTATCTATCATTTCGGTAGCCGACAATTACTCAGTAGTGACCATTGACTTCTCCTCAATGGCTAGTCAGCAAGCAGATTTGAAATCTAAAGGTTTTAGAATCTTTGGAAAAGATGCCTCCTTCGTAAAGGACGTTGAGCCGGAATACATCACCATTTCTGAAGATTCAAAAACTGCATGGGTAACTTTACAAGAAAACAATGCAATCGCAAAGATCAATATTGAGTCCAAAAGCATTACAAATATTTTTCCTTTAGGCTTTAAAGATTATAGTCTGGCTGGAAATGAAATTGATCCAAGTGACCTTGATGGCGGCTTTAAACCAGCAAAATGGAATGTTAAAAGTATGTATTTACCTGATGCGATCACTTTACTCGAAGAAAATGGAACGCCATATCTTTTCACCGCCAATGAAGGTGATGCAAGAGAATATGATGGTTTCTCTGAGATATTACGTGTTAAAAACAAAGATATAAAGTTAGATGCGACTGCTTTCCCGGATGCTGTCACTTTAAAATTAGATGCCAATTTAGGAAGGTTAAACGTCACTACGACTCTTGGTGACAAAGACGGTGATGGAGATCTTGACGAATTGTATTCTCTTGGATCCCGTTCATTCAGCGTTTGGAATGGCAACACAGGTGGCCAGGTTTTCGATAGTAAAAATGAGCTTGACAAGCTTTGCTTTACTGCTGGCGTGTATGACGATAACAGAAGTGACGATAAAAGTGTGGAGCCTGAAGGCATCACCATTGGAAAGGTTGGCAATAAAAAAGTAGCATTTTTAGGAATGGAAAGAGCAGATGCCGTAGCCGTATACGATCTTACAGTCCCCTCAAAACCTGTGTTTCTTCAACTATTGAAGTGCGGTGATGCACCGGAAGGTGTGTTGTTTATTCCAGCTAAAGATAGTCCGACTAAAAAAAGCCTGCTATTGGTTAGCAGTGAGGGAGATGGCATAATCAAGGTTTACACACCAAAAACTATCTAATTTTTGATAAGTTAATCGGGATAAAAGATTATTTTTAGCCCGATTAACTTATCATTCTATGAAAAAAACAATACACGCTATTGCAGCAGGAGTTTTAATAGGCTTAGTGTTGAGCAATCCTGTTTTAGCACAAAAGAAAACAGTTGCCGCCAAGAAGCCCCTAACAACGGTTGCAAAACCATACGGATCTATTATTCCCAACGATCCCAATGTCAAAATTGGCAAACTTGCTAACGGATTAACCTATTACATCAGAAAAAATACCGAGCCTAACAAAAGGGCTGAGTTGTATTTAGCTAATAAGATTGGCTCTTTAATGGAGGAGGATAACCAGCAAGGCCTAGCTCACTTTACAGAGCACATGGCCTTTAATGGCACCAAAGATTTTCCTAAAAATGAGATGATAAATTACCTGCAAAAAGCAGGTGTACGTTTTGGAGCAGATTTGAATGCTTATACCGGTTTTGAGCAAACCGTTTATCAACTTCCAATTCCAACCGACAGTGCAGCGGTATTCAAGTCTGGCTTCAAGATTCTTGCGAACTGGGCTGGAAAGGTATTGATGGAAGGTGAAGAGATTGATAAGGAACGCGGTGTGATCATTGAAGAGGACCGTCAGCGCGGAAAAAACGCAAGTGAACGTATGAGCAAGCAATTGCTGCCTTTACTTTTAAAAGGCTCAAAATACGAAAAACGTCTTCCGATTGGGAAGATTGATATTCTAAATACTTTTACCCACGATAAGATCAAAAGTTTTTACAAAGATTGGTATCGTCCTAATCTTCAGGCGATCATCGCTGTTGGAGATTTCGATGTTAACGAGGTAGAACAGTTGATAAAAACAAACTTTGAAAATTTAGCCAATCCATCTAATCCAAGGACGAGAGCGCGCTATAGCCTTCCTGAGAACAAAGAACCTTTGATTAAAATTATCACCGATCCTGAGCAGCCTTACAACGTAGCCATGATGATGTACAAGCATAAAGATGGAGCGGTTAGGACAACTACGGACTATAAAAGAGACTTGATTCACAGCATGATCAACAGCATGTTGGGTGCTAGATTTCAGGAAATTTTGCAAAAAGGAAATGCACCGTTCTTATTTGCACAAAGCAGCTACGGACCTTATCAAGGCGGCTTAGTATCGGGAGTTAGTGCATTTCAAACTGTAGTAGCAGCCAATTCAGGTGCTGTATTGGAGAAAGCGTTTACCGCCGCATTGGCTGAGAATGAGCGCATGAGTAAATTTGGATTCCTTCAATCTGAATTGGATGTAGCCAGGAAAAACATCCTTGCAGGAAATGAGAAGCAGTTTAAAGAAAAAGATAAAACGCCTTCTTCAAAGTTTGTTCAAGAGTATCTAAGTAATTTCTTAAGTGGAAGCGCAATTCCTTCAATTGATTACGATTACTCGGAGACCCAAAAAGTACTTGCCGCAACTACCTTAGCAGAAGTAGATGCTATTGCTGAAGAGTTGATCACTAAGGAAAATCAAATTATCGTTGTTCAAGCCCCTGAGAAAGATAAATCCAGTTTACCAACTGAATCGCAGATGATCGCCGCAGCTAGAAATGCGGGCAATGGAGTGTCTGCATATGTTGACAATACGGTTAATAAGCCATTGATCTCTGTTGCGCCAGTTGCTGGGAAAATCGTTTCAGAAACTAAGCTGGATGCAGTTGACGCAACAGAATTGAAGTTGAGCAACGGCATAAAAGTAGTATTAAAGCAAACCGACTTCAAGAACGACCAGGTGTTGTTTAATTCATTCTCTAAAGGAGGACTATCGCTTGCAACTGATGCTGATTTTCAATCAGCGCAGATGGTAAGCCTGATTTCTCAAAGTGGAGTCGGTGATTTCAACCCTACCCAGTTGAATAAGCTACTCGCAGGAAATACTGCCCGTGCTGGTGCTTATATTGATGACCTTTACCAAGGTTTTGGCGGAAATGCTTCACCAAAAGACCTGAAAACAGCCTTTGAATTGGTATATGCTTACGCAACCAATCCAAGGAAAGATGTTGAAATCTTCAATAAGAACATCAGCGACACCAAAGTAATTCTTGCAAATAAAAACGCAGATCCTGGAAGTGTTTTCTCTGATACCGTACAGGCAGTATTGAATTCCTACCACAAGCGTGGAATGCCTACAACTGTTTCTGATCTTGATCAGGTATCTTTGGATAGAGCATTTGCTTTTTATAAAGATCGCTTTGCTGACGATAGTGAGCAAGTGTTTGTAATTGTTGGTGCCTTCGACATGGCAACGATTAAACCATTAATCGAAACTTATATCGCCAGTCTACCTTCCCTAAATAAAAAGCAAAACTTCGCTGATAATGGGCTACGAGCACCAAAAGGTAAAGTAAGCAAAACCGTATACAAAGGTTTGGAGGATAAAGCCTCCGTTCAACTGTATGTGCATGGAGACTATAACTATAGTGAAAGCGAGAACATCCAGTTGGATGCTGTGAAAGCTGCTCTCGAAATAAAGATTCTAGAGCGTTTACGTGAAAAAGAAAGTGGTGTATATAGTCCGCGTGTAGGTTTAAGTGTGGAAAAAGAGCCAAATGCACATTATTATTTTACCATTTCGTTTAGTTGTGCCCCAGCAAATGTGGAGAAGCTCATCGCCGCTTCATTGGACGAGATCGCTAAAATAAAAGCCAGTGGAGCTTCGACAGATGACGTGAGCAAGTTCAAGTCTGAAGAGCAGCGTCAACATGAATTGAGTCTTCGTCAGAATGGATATTGGTTAAACTATATCACTACAAGATTGAAATTTGGAGAAGATATGGGACAGTATAAAAACTATGTTCAGAAAGTAAATGCAGTGACTGCAGAAACTAGCAAAGTTGCTGCACAAAAGTACCTGAATGAAGACAATTATATTCGACTGGTTCTGTTACCAGAGAAAAAATAATAGCTGTTTTGGTTAAGGAAAGGGGTTGCATTAGTATAGGTAATGCAACCCCCTTTTCTGTTGTTACTTTTTCGAGGTTGGTTCCGCGTTGGCACAGCCTTGGTACTGACTCCATGAATTATTAACCATAACTTAGTGATGAGCAAGTCAAGAAACGATAAATAAATGATTAGATTAAATCAAGACACAACATCCGAGATACTTCAGGCCGTTAGAGAAGGGCATTTGGTGACCGACACATTTAGCAAAACAGGATTGGTGGAAGAAATTGAAATCGAAGATGATGAATTATACCGGATTTATACTTTCAAACTGGTAACAGGACGAGTAATCACTGTTAGGAAGTAGCGCCTTCTGGCTCTTGTTCCATTGCCTCCCGTTTTTCAGGATCCAGCTCGACTTTACCTTTCTTGTCTTTTTTCCCAAAAAGAATTGGGTATATCGCCATCAAGGAACCTGCAATAAAAAGCAACCCGGCCAATGTAAGTACATAAGAACTGGACTCTAATTTATTCGAGCTCATGATGATATAGGCAACGAGCGCTAAGATCCCTAATATGAAGGAAATAACTGCTTTTTGTAGTTTCAATACTTTTATCATAGCGGCGTGTTTTAAATCCTAAATCGTTTGATATTATCAAAAATCAAACCAAAGCTAAATGTAATTATTACATTGTCAGAAACGCGACTTGGCATGGAAAAAAGTAAACTTTTTTCAGACAATAAAACAGATTTCGAGGCGGTATTAACCGTAAAAGATTGCTCATATGTTCAATTTCTCAATCAAAAATGTTAACTTTGCATCCTTAATTTTTGAGGATACTTAATTGATGTATAGGGAATTTAAACAATTAGAACTAGCTAAAATAGGGAAAGAAATACTGGAGTTTTGGAAGTCAGAAAACATCTTTGAGAAAAGCATTTCCAGTCGCCCAAAATCTAACCCATTCACTTTTTATGAAGGCCCACCTTCAGCGAACGGAATGCCTGGTATTCACCACGTAATGGCGCGGGCCATTAAAGATATTTTTTGCAGGTATAAGACACTTAAAGGCTTCCAGGTAAAACGCAAGGGAGGATGGGACACCCACGGTCTTCCTATTGAGCTTGCTGTTGAAAAAAAATTAGGGATTACCAAAGAAGACATCGGAAAGAAAATCTCTGTTGAAGAGTACAATACGGCCTGTCGTGAGGAGGTAATGAAGTATACAGACGTTTGGAACGACCTTACGGAAAAGATGGGCTACTGGGTTGATCTTGAAAACCCCTACGTTACATACGAAAATGAATATATTGAAACTTTATGGTGGATCCTGAAGTCATTTTACGACAAGGGATTACTTTACAAAGGATATACGGTACAACCGTATTCTCCTGCTGCAGGAACTGGATTAAGCTCGCATGAATTAAATCAGCCCGGCACCTACAAAATGCTGAAGGATACTTCCATCACTGCGCAGTTCTTTTTAAAGAAAAATCAACAGCATGCATTGTCAAACATCCTTTTTAGCGATCCTACAGAGGAAACAGCCATCATTGCCTGGACCACTACTCCATGGACTTTACCATCGAATGGCGCTTTAGCTGTTGGTGAAAAGATTACTTATGTGAAGGTGAAGACCTTTAACCAATATACTTACCTGCCAATCAATGTTGTTCTGGCCAAGGATCTTTTGCCCAAGCATTTCAAGGCTGAGGCAAAAGACGCGTCATTTGCCGATTATAAGGGTGGCGATAAACTGATTCCATGGAAGGTTGCCGGAGAATTTACCGGGAAAGAATTAGTAGGCTTGCGTTACCACCAATTGCTCCCTTATGTCACCAATGCAGAACTGGAAGAGGAGGCATTTCGTGTCATTCCTGCTGATTACGTAACCATAGAGGATGGCACTGGAATTGTTCACATTGCTTCTGTATTTGGTGCAGACGATTTCCGGGTTGCTAAAGAAAGTGGGGTGCCTGCAGTTATGATCAAAGATGATCAGGGAAATGAGCTTCCGTTGGTAAATAAGCAAGGGAAGTTTGTGGCTGAGGTTACAGATTTCGCCGGCAAGTATGTTAAAGAAGAATATTACAGTGATGAAGAGCGCAAAGCAGCCGACTTTAAGCCGACAGATGTATTGCTGGCCATCAAATTGAAGGAAGACAACAAAGCCTTTGACGTAAAGAAATACGAACACAGTTATCCGCATTGCTGGAGGACTGACAAGCCGATCCTTTATTATCCGCTAGATAGTTGGTTTATAAAAACCACTTTTGTTAAGGAAAAAATGGTGGCTTTGAATAAAACGATCAACTGGAAACCGGAAGCGACAGGAACCGGAAGGTTTGGTAACTGGTTGGAAAACCTGGTAGACTGGAATCTATCGCGGTCCCGTTACTGGGGCACACCGTTACCGATCTGGCGCACAACTGACGGATTAGAAGAAAAATGTATTGGGTCCATTTCGGAGCTCAATTCAGAGATTGTCAAGTCTGTGGAGGCCGGCTTCATGGAAGCTTCTTTTGAATTAAAAGATATGCACCGGCCATATGTGGATGACGTGATACTTGTCTCCCCTAAAGGAGAGAAAATGGTTCGTGAGCTGGACTTGATTGATGTGTGGTTTGATAGTGGCGCGATGCCCTATGCGCAATGGCACTTCCCTTTTGAAAACAAAGCAGAGTTTGAAAACGCTTATCCCGCAGATTTCATCGCGGAAGGTGTAGATCAAACCCGTGGTTGGTTCTTCACGCTGCATGCGATAGCGGTAATGCTTAGCGAAAGCAGTGAAGAAATTAAAGCGATAAATAAGCACGTAAACAACGACGGTGTGGCGTTTAAAAACGTAATATCAAACGGCTTAGTACTGGATAAGAATGGTAATAAAATGTCTAAGCGATTGGGCAATGGTGTGGATCCATTCTCTACTATAGATACCTATAGTGCTGATGCTACTCGCTGGTACATGATCAGCAACGCCTCTCCATGGGACAACCTTAAGTTTAACATGGAAGGGCTAGATGAGGTGCGCAAAAAGTTCTTCGGCACGCTATACAACACCTATGCATTCTTTGCGCTTTATGCGAATATCGACAAGTTTGAAATTGATGAAGAAAACCTTAGTACGGTTGCTGAACGTTCTGAATTAGATCGTTGGATTCTTTCCTTATTACAAACGCTTACTGCAGAAGTAGATGAAAGCTACAATACATATGAGCCTACAAAGGCTGCAAGGGCAATCCAGACTTTTGTGGATGAACACCTAAGTAACTGGTACATTAGATTGTCCCGTCGCCGTTTCTGGAAGGGCGAAATGACTGCCGACAAAAAAGCGGCATACGAGACGTTATATTCCTGTTTAATGAGCATCTCGCAATTGATGTCGCCTATCGCTCCTTTCTTCTCGGACTGGTTGTTTATCAACCTAACTGCAGGCAAGGCCGGTGATAACGCTGAATCTGTGCATTTAACTATCTTAAAAAAAGCAGACGCTTCTTTGGTCGATACAGAGTTAAACGAGCGCATGCACCTTGCGCAGGACATATCTTCGATGGTCTTGTCTTTACGTAAAAAGACGAGCATCAATGTTCGTCAGCCATTGGCGAAGATTTTAATTCCAGTATTAGACAATCATTTTGCAGCGCGCGTGGAATTAGTTAAAGAATTGATCCTATCGGAAACCAACATCAAGGAAATTGAATATATCACTGACACTGCGGGTTTTATTACTAAAAAGATTAAACCCAATTTCAAAGCGTTAGGACCTAAGGTAGGCAAGAATATGAAAATGGTTGCTGAAGTAATTACAAAACTCAATCAGGAACAGTTGGCGCAGTTTGAGGCTGATGGTAAGTATAGCATACCAGACACTCTTTATGAGATCAATCTATCTGATGTTGAAATTATGGCTGAAGATATACCAGGATGGCAGGTGACCAGCATGGGAAGCTTAACGGTCGCGCTTGATGTGACCATTACTGAGGAATTGAAGCAAGAAGGACTATCTCGTGAGTTGATCAATAGGATCCAAAATCTGCGTAAAGAATTGAATTTTGAAGTAACAGATAGAATTAATGTTAGGTTACAAAACCATAATCTAATAGCTAATGCAGTAAGGAAAAATAAGAACTACATTTGTTCCGAAATTTTGGCTGATGATATTGCGCTAACTGATGAAATAAATAGTGTAAACACAATAGTAATCGACGAGGTTGAACTACAGATTTCGGTTACAAAACAATAATTATTATGGAAAAATCTACAAAAACAAGGTATTCTGATAGCGAATTACAAGAGTTTAAGGGGCTAATTCAGGAAAAATTACGTATGGCGAGGGAAGAATTTCTTGATCTGACAAACTCATTGAGCAGTCCAAACTCTAATGGGACTGAAGATACTTCAGGAACCTATAAAACGCTTGAAGACGGTTCTGCTACTTTAGAAAAAGAACAGCTTAACCAGTTAGCAGCACGTCAAAAAAAGTTCATTGAAAACTTAGAGGCAGCTTTGGTACGCATTGAAAACAAAACTTATGGTATTTGTAGGGAAACTGGCAAATTGATTCAGAAAGAACGTTTGCGTGCGGTTCCTCATGCTACTTTGAGTATGGAAGCTAAACTGAAGCAGTCGTAATGAAAGGATATACTAAACCTTTACTTATTATTTTTCTTGTGCTCTTGGCTGATCAGGTTTTAAAAACCTGGATTAAGACGAATATGTATATCGGCCAGGAGTTTAAAATTATTGGCAATTGGTTCATCATTCATTTTACTGAGAATAATGGAATGGCCTTTGGTCTAGAGTTTGGGGGTGAATTTGGCAAGCTTGCTTTGTCTCTGTTTAGAATATTTGCGGTGGGCGGTATAGGTTACGGACTACATTATCTAATTCAAAAGAAATACCATAGAGGACTTATCCTAAACGTAGCACTGATATTTGCAGGCGCTCTTGGAAATATCATTGACTCTGTGTTTTATGGTAAGATTTACGGATATGCAGAGTTGTTCCATGGCCGTGTAGTTGACATGTTCTATTTTCCGATAATGGAAGGACATTTTCCAACCTGGTTCCCGATATGGGCAGGAGAAGAATTTGTGTTTTTTAGGCCGGTTTTCAATATTGCGGATGCAGCTATTTCGGTAGGGGTGATCATTATTCTTATCTTCCAAAAAGTCTATTTCAAGGAAGAACTGCAGGAAGAAATCGGGCCTAATAATGAGATAGTTGAGGAATAATTTCTCAACTCTTTAAATATTCTTGTGGAATTGGTACGATAATTACATCTGTCTATCAAACACAGATGAAAATTTAAATATTATGAAAAAGTTATTAACCATCGCCTTCGTTACTTTATTTAGCCTAAGCGCGAGTGCACAACAGGTAGATTTAAGAAAGAAAATTAGTGTAACTGGCTCGTCTGAGATGGAGGTCACTCCTGATATCATCTATTTGAGCATTTCTCTGAAAGAATATTTCAAGGATAACAACAGCAAGAAAAAGGTGGACATCACCACGTTAGAAAATCAATTGTTTAATGCTGTACAGAAAGCAGGACTTGATAAAGAAAATTTGACCATTAACAACTTATCCAGTTACAACTACGCTACTGAGAAAAAAAGGAATCCTGATTTTTTGGCAAGCAAACAGTATCGTTTGAAAGTAACAGACTTAAATAAATGGAACAATATTATAGGGGCTGTAGATTCAAAAGGCATAGCTTATACAAATATTGAAAGTTATGATTATTCAAAGATCGAGGCCTTAAAAAAGGACTTAAAAATTAAAGCTTTGCAAGCTGCAAAATTTAAAGCTACTTACATGGTTGAAGCACTCGGCGACAAGCTTGGAAGTGTTATCGATATTCAGGAAGTTAACAATGAACAATATCCTCAGCCAATATATCGTACTAATATGATGATGAAAAGCAATACGGCTGACACAGCAGAATCTGCACCTGCAGAAATTGACTTCAAAAAAATCAAGCTCAACTACACAATGAATACAGTTTTTGAGATCAGATAGATTTATCTGACTTAAACACTATACACTATATTTCAAAATATTATTTAAAGCCTACTAAACACTTTGGTAGGCTTTTTGTTACTATTAAAATATATCACCAAAACCTTACGTATTATGAAAAAAATTATTTACTCTTTAGTGCTAGTTTTCACATTAGCCATCAGCGCGAACACAGTTTCGGCTGCCGATAAAAAAGACAGAAAAGAAATGACTGCTGAGCAGCAAGTTCAACTTCAAAGAATCACTAACCGTGTTGAAGAAATCAAGGCTATGGATAAGTCTAACTTAACTAAAGTTGAGAAAAAGGAACTAAAAAATGAATTGAAAGAGATGAAAAAGCAAGCTCGTGCTGTAGGCGGCGGTGTTTATCTTTCAGTTGGTGCGATCATTATAATTATATTACTACTGATCTTAATTTTGTAGAATCTTCCTATATCCAACAATTAAATAAAAAAGCTTCCAATTGGAAGCTTTTTTATTTAATTGTAATTTCGATATTTTTTGTGGTATGCAAGTTCTTTGGTGTTTTCTAGTCTATATATTCAAAACCCGTATATTTTACTAACGCTTCAGGAATCTTTATTCCTTTATCGGTTTGATTATTTTCTAAAATAGAGGCAACTATACGCGGCAAAGCTAGAGCACTTCCGTTTAGGGTATGTGCGAACTGCGTTTTACCGCTCGCACCTTTAAACCTCAACTTTAGCCTGTTACTCTGGTAGGTTTCAAAGTTAGATACAGATGAAACTTCAAGCCACCTTTTTTGTGCAGCACTCCACACTTCCATATCATAGGTCATCGCAGCGGTAAAACCCATATCTCCACCACATAGGCGTAAAACCCGGTAATGGAGACCTAATTCCTTCAGCAAGGATTGAACATAAGCGCTCATTTCTTCCAATACATGATAAGAAGTATCGGGGTGTACAACTTGTACTATTTCAACCTTATCAAATTGATGAAGCCTATTTAATCCTCTTACATGTGCCCCATAAGAGCCAGCTTCACGACGGAAACATGGCGTATATGCAGTATTTTTTATAGGAAGATCCTCTTGTTTTAAGATTACATCCCGATACAGGTTAGTAACAGGAACTTCAGCGGTGGGAATTAGGTATAGGTTGTCTATTCCTGAATGATACATCTGGCATTCTTTATCAGGGAGTTGTCCGGTCCCGAAGCCTGATGCTTCATTTACCAGATGTGGAACCTGCATTTCTCTATATCCATTTTCAGTTGCATGATCCAAAAAGAAGTTAATTAGTGCTCGTTGTAACTTAGCTCCTTTACCCTTGTATACAGGAAAACCTGCACCGGTTATCTTAGTTCCCAGTTCAAAATCGATAATGTCATATTTCGCTGTCAATTCCCAGTGGGGTAAGGCATTCTCTGGAAGAACTGCGGGCTCACCGTGTTCATAGACCGTTTCATTTTCTTCTGCAGTACTTCCTGTGTTAACGAGATGGTACGGAAGGTTGGGCAATTGAACGATGAGGTTTTGAAGCTTTATCTCTGCCGCACTAAGCTGATCTGATAAATTCTTATGCTGCTCCTTATTTGAACCAGTTTGTACCTTGAGTACTTCGACTTCTTCCTTTTTACCATTGCGCATCAAATCTCCGATCTGCTTAGCAGCAGAGTTGGCCAGCGCAGAAAGATTGTCTAGCGAAGTTTGAAGCTGTCTGCGTTCTTCATCAATGTTAATGATCTCATCAACCAATTCAGGTTGTTTGAAATTGCGTACGCTCAATCGTTCTAAAACTTTCTCTCTATTTTCGCGGATATAGTTAACTTGCAACATTATTTTATATTTTGACCAAAGATAATAACATAACTGTGATTGGTAAACTATTTCTCGTCCCTACCCCCATCGGAAACCTCGAAGACATGACTTTTAGGGCGATAAGGATCTTAAAAGAGGTGGATATTATTCTCGCAGAAGACACCCGTACAAGTGCGCCAATGTTGAAGCATTTTGGGATAGACAAAAAGGCATATTCTCATCACCAGCACAATGAGCATCAGTCTACTTCAGAAATTATCAAATTTTTAAAAGAAGGTAAAAACGTAGCACTTATTTCTGATGCGGGGACCCCTGCTATATCAGATCCAGGTTATTTTCTCGTAAGGGAAGCCATAAAAAACGAGCTCGAAGTTGAATGTTTACCAGGGGCTACTGCTTTTGTACCTGCTTTGGTTAATTCAGGCTTACCCTCAGATTCCTTTGTTTTTGAAGGATTCCTACCAGTTAAAAAAGGCAGACAAACGCGTTTTAGGAAGCTAGTAGAAGAGGATAGAACAATTGTTCTTTATGAAAGTCCACATCGTTTACTTAAAACCTTGGAAGAGCTTGGGCAATATCTGGGCTCCAATAGGCAAGCCTCCGTAAGCAGAGAGTTAACCAAACTCTACGAGGAGACTGTAAGAGGAACTTTAGAAGAGATTAAATCATATTTTGAGAACAATATATTGAAGGGTGAATTCGTAATTTGTATTTCGGGTTGCGAGCCAAAGAAAGCGGGCAAAAAGAATTACGATTAAAAAAATTGAACATGATATTAATAGATAGATTTTTAAGCGACGACCAAGATCCTAAAGCAGTTGAACGTATTCTGGGTAAGCTTAATGACATGCTAAGCAGCAATGAGGAACTCATTTATCTAGCCGTCCAGAAAAAACCTGCTGTCAACCTGCTGCCAGACTGTATTGCTGTGAGTAGCAAGCGCATCTTTTATTGTGAGCCCGGTAACTTCGGAATTACCATGAACTTCAAAGATATCTCCTGGAAAAGCATTAAAGAAGTTTCATTCAAAGAAGAGTTTTTCGGATCCAAGTTTATCTGTGTTCCGCAGCATGGAAAAAATATTATCACTGAATACATACCGAAAGTTCAGGCTCGCAAATTATACCAGGCGGCGAATCAACAGTTAGAGAATTTTAACGAACAACAAAAGCAAACTGAACTTGACGAGAAACGCTCAGCAGCACCTACAGGTATTATTAGTGTTAGTGATGAAGAGCCAGTTCCTGAAGCTAAACAACCAGAGCTAGTTGAGGAGCGTACTACTTCTTTTTTCGCTCCTCCCGTGACACCCTCTGCCTCTATTCCCGCAATGGAAGAACCTGAAGACGAAACTACGCTCAAACTGAGGAAGCTAAAAGCCTTGTTTGATAAGCACTTGATTACACAAGAGGAGTACGATGCTAAAAAAGCGGATATTCTGGACGCCTTATAATACCTTAAATTAATGGAATGAACGCTAAGAAAACGTTGCTCCTTGCACTGTTAAGTGCTTTTTTAATGTGGCTTGGATGGCCACCAATACCATACACCACGCCCATTTTACTGATTGGATTGGTCCCACTGTTTATCGCCTATAATGCTATTAAAAATGGCGAAACCATTAAAAAGGGAAAGCGCGTGTTTCTTACTTCCGGAGTTACATTCTTAGTCTGGAATACAGCAAGTATATATTGGATATACAATGCAATTCGTGGTGTTAATGAAGCCTTTACATCGGCGTTGGTATCGTTAATTCCCTACGGATTAGGTGCTTTATTGATGACATCAGCGTTTTGGTTATACTATAGGCTAGATCGTGTTGCGAATAAATATGTTGCTTACACTGGACTTATTGCCTTTTACATCTCCATGGAATTCTTGCACCAAACCTGGGATTTATCTTTCCCATGGATGAGTTTGGGTAATGGCCTGTCAGGCATGCACCAACTTGCACAATGGTACGAGTATACAGGAGTTTATGGCGGATCTTTTTGGATCTTATTAAGCAATATTTTGGCTTATGAAGCCTACGTGGCTTATCGAACGGGTAACGATTTCAGTAAATTAAGACCTTCATTTATTTGGCTGCTGGTCGTATTATTACCGTCTGCATACTCCTTGACCCGATATTTTCAATATGAGGAAAAGCAAGTTCCTGTAAATGTGGTTACTGTTCAGCCTAATATTGACCCAAATGATAAATTTGGCCGCATCAGCTCCATAGCGCAATTGGATATTTTGATCAAACTATCTGATTCCATGGCACAGCCCAACACAGAATATTTCCTTTGGCCAGAAACGGCAATACCAGACCCCACAGATGAGGCTCAAATTAGAAACAGTGCGCCCTACATAACAACACTGTCTTTTTTAAGCAAATATAAGAACGGAACGCTGGTTACAGGTATTGAGAGTGTTAAATTTTACCAAGATAAAGAAACCATATCTGCGAGACCAACTGGAAATGGTGGCTTTTACGACGTTTTCAATGCAGCTATGCAGATAGAGAATTCTGCCAATGTGCAGTTTTACCATAAATCTAAACTTGTTCCTGGCGTAGAAAAAATGCCTTTTCCTTCTGCGCTTTCATTCCTTGGGCCTGTATTTAAGGGTTTTGGCGGTTCAGTTGGCAGCTATGGCTGGCAGGACAAACCCGGTGTATTTTATGCGTATAGTGGCATCGGGGTGGCACCAGTAGTTTGCTATGAATCAATTTGGGGAGGCTGGATTGGAGAGGCTGTTAAAAACGGTGCGCAGTTTATTGCAGTAATCACTAACGATGGTTGGTGGGGCAACACTTCAGGGAAGAACCAGCACCTGCTTTATGCGAAATTAAGAGCCATTGAAACAAGAAGGTATGTTGTTCGTTCTGCAAACACCGGTATCTCCTGTTTCATTAACCAGCGTGGAGATATTACACAGCAAAGTAAATGGTGGACCAGAACTGCATTAAAAGGCAATATCAATCTAAATGATGAGCTGAGCTTTTACGTGCTTCATGGGGACTATATACCAAGGATATTTTGTGTCCTAGCTGCCATACTTGTATTGATCTTACCTTATAGACGATGGGTGAACAAAGCTTAAGAAAGGTATTTACCAACTATAGGCATCCTTCTACCCATACCAAAAGCTTTTGGTGATACCCTTAAAATAGGTGGCGTCTGGTACCGCTTAAACTCGGCAGCATTCACCATTTTGATGATTCTTCTGACCAATGTCTCATCATATCCTTGAGCAATAATTCCGGAGGAACTTTGTTTCAGCTCGATATATTGAAATAATATCTTGTCCAATATATCATATTCAGGCAGTGAATCGGAATCCTTCTGATCTGGTCTAAGTTCTGCTGAAGGTGGTTTTACGATTGAATTTAAAGGAATCATTTCGCCATCCTTATTAATAAACTTTGCAAGCTCGAAAGCCTGCGTTTTATATACATCTCCAATTACTCCAATTGCTCCGCACATATCACCATATAGCGTGCCATATCCCACTGCGCATTCACTTTTATTTGAAGTATTAAGTAAAATATACCCAAACTTGTTCGACATAGCCATCAGAATCAGACCGCGACACCGGGCTTGAATGTTTTCTTCAGCAAGGTTTTGCGGCAAATCTTTAAACGCGGGGTCAAGGATACGTTCAAATGCATCGGTAGTTTCTTTAATAGGAATGATTTCGTGCATGCATTCGAAGTTATTCACCAAATCCAACGCATCCTTAATGGAATGGTCAGAAGAATGTTTTGAAGGCATTAACACGGCCATTACATTTTCTGCACCGAGCGCCCTACAGGCGAGCGCACACACAATAGCAGAATCTATGCCGCCGGATAACCCCAGCACCGCTCTACTAAATCCTGATTTTACGAAATAATCCTGGATACCAAGAATCAATGCATGGTAGATCTGTTCAATATCAGAAACTGGCAAATGTTGTTTGGGTTTTAATCCATTGATATTATTTCCCCTCACTTCATATAAACGGAGATCTTCTTTGAAATACTCCATCTCGTCAAGAAGGTTACCGATTCTATCAAATACCAGGGATCCACCGTCGAAGACGATCTCAGTTTGCGCCCCTACCTGGTTGACATATAAAAGCGGCAGATTATACTTTTTAGCATTATCAGCCAGCACCACCATTCTTTCATCATCGTGCGAATAAGAGAAGGGCGAGGCGGCAATATTTATCATTAGATCTGGTTGCTGAAGAATCAGTTGATCCATCGGATTGGAAACATACAATGGATTGTCGTTGATATTCCAAAGATCTTCGCAGATGGTAAGTGCAATCTTTCTTCCCTTAAAGTTGATGCAGTCAAACTGTATTCCTGGTTCGAAATATCTGTGTTCATCAAAAACATCATAATTGGGCAACAAGGCCTTCTTTACAGTAGCCTTTATTTCTCCATCTTCTATAAAGTAAGCAGCGTTATAAAGATCCTTTCCAGCTGCCTGAGTATTTTTTACAGGAAGGCCAATGACACAGGCGATACCATTGCAATGTTGAGCAATCTTTAGAGCCGACTGATGACAAAGTTCGATAAACTCATCAAATTCTAAAAAGTCTCTTGGTGGATATCCGCAAACAGCAAGTTCAGCAAAGACAACCAATTCCGCACCTTCCGTTTTCGCTAATTGAATATGGTTTATTATCTTTCTTGTATTGGCTTCAAAATTCCCAATATGGTAATTAAGTTGTGCCAGTGCTATCTTCATATGCCCTTGTAAATCTATTTAAAAAAAGAAACCAAAATTAATGCTTACATAGTGGTTTCTAACAATCGATGATTTCGAACTGGTAATGTCTGTAAATCCGTTATTAAAAGTTAAACCTGTAGTAATACTTGTATTTTCTGAAATTTCGAACTCTGCTCCTGCTCCGATAATTAGACCTGCCCGATAGAACTTGATATCGTCTTTAATATTAATATCTCTTCTAGATGCTCCTCCAGTCATATCAGCATCTTGCTTTGCCCCGATTAGAATACCGTTCGAGAGTCCGAACTGACCAAAATACCTGACTTCATTGATCTTCACCGTTTTCAACTTCAAAGTTAAGGGAACCTCAACATATTGAATTTTATATTTCAACTCATACTCTGCCTGGGAAGGTATCGCTGATCCACTATTGCTGGTTACAATTTCTGTACTCTTACCATTTACAGTTGTTATCGTCAGACCTGTAGCAAAACTATAGTTTTGAGTAAAGTTAAAATCACCGATTAGGCCGTAGGAGAATCCTAGTGAAACACCATTGCTCTTACCAATATCTGGCTTTAACCAACCGATGGTGGGATGAGCCGTAAGTCCCAATCTAAAACCATAATATGGGGATGAAAAATCTTGAGCGAATACGCTACCCGTCAAAAACAAAAGTATTAACCCGATAAATGTCCTTTTCATAATTATATTTGTTATCAATGATGTATAACGCTATATACCGCCAAAGCTATCTATTTTTTCTATTAAATACTATTAACCGCCAAGCTGGAAATCGTTTCATTTTGCCTGCGTTACTGTCTGTCTTTGTGTCCTGCAAACAAAACAGTAGACCTGATGTAAGCGGAGATTCTATGCGGATAAAAGTGGAAAGATTTGATGAAGATCTGTTTGTAGGCAAAGGAAAAGACATAATCAAGACTGACGTAATCCTGAAAAAAAAATACGGAACATTTTATAGAGACTACATCACACGGATAGTTGGAGACGGCAATTACAGCGGTCCTCAGATTCTATCTACGCTATATAAGGACAAGGCGTATACTGACTTGAACAATGAAGCAAGCAGCGTCTTTCCCAACATGAAGAATATCGAAAGTGATTTAGCGCAAGCCTTTAAGTACATCAAATATTATTACCCAAAAAGCAAAACCCCTAAATTCATCTCTTTCATTTCTGGATTTGCCGTACAAACCCCTATTGGCGATGATTATTTGGGAATTGGGTTAGATATGTTCCTGGGCAAGAAAAGCAAATTTTACAGAGGTATTGTGAAAAGCATTCCAGTTTACATCTCCCGCCGATTTTCTCCGGAATATGTAGTACCCAGGCTAACAGAAACTTTTGCAAGGGAGGAATTGTTCTCTGAGCGTGACGAAGACCGAACTTTGATTTCTAAAATGATCCATAACGGAAAAATCTTATATTTTATGGATCAGGTATTAAGTGAAGCACTACCTGACAGTCTCAAAATCGGCTACACTTCAAAACAACTAGAATGGTGTAAAACCTACGAAGCAGATATCTGGGGATTCTTTTTAGAGAATAACTTGTTGTTCGAAACCGACTACCAGAAGATACAAGTTTACTTAAGTGAAGGCCCTTTTACGCCTGGTTTGGGAGACAAAAACCAGTCTGCCCCAAAACTAGGCATCTGGATGGGTTGGCAGATCGTCAGGAAATATATGGAGGAGAATAAAGAAGTGACCCTGCAGCAACTTATGGCGGAGACGGATGAAGAATTTATCCTTAACCGTTCAAAATACAAACCAAAATGATGCGAATATGAAAATTGGAATAGTTTTATCAGGTGGGGGAATCAGAGGTATTGCGCATCTAGGTGTTTTGAAAGCATTTATCAACGCAGGCATCAAATTCAGTCACATTAGTGGAACAAGCGCAGGATCAATAGCAGGCGCATTTTATGCAGCAGGCATAGATCCTGAAGAAGGATTGAACATCTTTATAAAGACAAGGTTATTGAGATTCATAAGGCCAGCGATGGGTTCTTTGGGATTAATCAATATTGAACACACTTCGGAAATTCTTAAAGACTATTTTCCAGAGGATAGCTTTGAAAGCTTAAAAATTCCGTTGACTATAGCTGCCACCAATTTTAGTGAAGGAAGGTTAGTTTACTTCAATAAAGGTCCATTGATCAGAACTATTCAGGCATCAAGCTGTATTCCAGGAATTTTTAAACCGATCATGATAAATGGGCAAATGTATGTTGATGGTGGAATACTAAACAATTTCCCAGTGGAGCCGCTGATGGAAGATTGCGATTTTATAATCGGCTCATCGTGTAACCACTTGAATTCGGTAGATAAAATAACCAATATAACATCGTTGATTACCCGTGCAAGCATCATGTCTATCAATAAAGACATGGAGGAAAAAGCGACACTTTGTAATGTGCTGGTAGAGCCCAAAGGCATGGGCGAGATAAATACATTTGATATAAAAAAGGCTGAAACCATTTATTGGCTTGCCTACGAAGAAACCCTAAAAGCGATTAAAAGTAACGAAAGCCTAAAGTTTCTCGCCAAGAAACCAGATAAAAAGCTTAGTTAAGCTTGGAGTGCTACTAATCGCTCCCCTTCCAATACAGGGATAGCCTTGCAGATATTATATTGGAGACAGAACTTAACATCTTCCTCGATATTTAATACGGCGAGTCTGTGGCTATGTGATGATTTATTGATGTATCCCCTTAGATCGGCTTTAGCCAATTGATATAAGTCTTCGGCGGCAACACATGAATCGTCAAAATGACTAAACTCATTCTTCAACTGTGCTACTACAGCACCGGCAAACAAAGTATCCTCCAAGTTGAAATTATCCTTCCAGCCTGCACAAAGAAGTAATACACTCCTATTTTGCTGCTTAAGCCAGCCGCATAATGCTTCGAGATTTAAAAAAGAGCCGATCACAACCTGATATGCTCTTGCATTTGCGAGATGCAAAGCTTTAGTACCATTAGTTGTGGTTAAGACGACTGTCTTACCAGCTACCTTTTCGGGAGTGTAGGAGAATGGGGAGTTTCCAAAATCATATCCTGTAACGACCTCACCGTTACGTTCGGCAGCAAGTAAATAACCGTGTTTTGCATAACCCAGACAGTCTTCCACTTGGGCAACGGGAATAATTGCGGTTGCGCCATTGTCGATTCCGTAGACGATTGACGAGGTTGCCCTCAATATGTCGATAACAACAACAATGCTATCCTCAATAGAATATAGATCCAGCAATGCAGGGGTTAGACAAACCTCCAGTCGTTTTACCATAACGCTGTTACCTATTTGTTAAAAGGAAACTTTACTACTTTAGCTTTGATGTTGGCATTTCTGATCACAATAAAAATTTCAGTGCCTTCTTTATCAAAACCCTTATTTACGTAACCCATTCCAATCGCCTTTCGCAAAGAAGGAGCTTGGGTTCCGGAAGTGACACTACCTATAATATTTCCCTCATTATCAGCAATTTCATAATCATGACGTGGAATACCTCTGTCGATCATTTCAAAGCCAACAAGCTTGCGTTTAATACCTACTTCCTTCTGCGCAAGCAAAGCTCCAGAATTAGTAAATGATTTTGTGAATTTGGTAATCCAACCCAGGCCTGCTTCGATCGGTGAAGTAGTGTCATCGATGTCATTTCCATATAAACAGAAACCCATTTCTAAACGCAAGGTATCGCGTGCACCTAAACCAATCGGTTTAATGCCTAAAGGTGCACCAGCCTCGAAAATAGCATCCCATATTTTCAAAGCATACTCATTGTCAAAATAGATCTCAAAACCTCCCGCACCCGTATACCCCGTAGCTGATATGATTACATTACTTACTCCAGCAAATGTTCCTTTGACAAAGCTATAATACTCCATGGATGCTAAATCGACCTCTGTAAGAGATTGCAATGCCTCTGCAGCTTTGGGGCCTTGGATTGCAAGTAGGGAAGTTTTATCTGAAATGTTGTGCATTTCAACTTTCTTAGTATTGTATTTCTGAATCCAATTCCAGTCTTTCTCAATGTTGGAAGCATTAACAACTAACATGTAGGTTTTTTCATCAATTTTGTAGACTAAGAGGTCGTCTACAATCCCGCCATCTTCGTTAGGAAGGCATGAGTATTGTACCTTACCATCATAAAGTTTTGATGCATCATTACTTGTAACACGCTGAATCAGATCCAATACGTTTTCGCCTTTTAAAATGAACTCACCCATATGGCTCACATCAAACACACCGACACTCGTTCTAACAGTGTTGTGCTCTGCATTTATGCCTTCATACTGAACGGGCATATTGTAACCTGCGAAAGGCACCATTTTGGCGCCCAATGATATGTGTTTTTCTGTAAGTGCAGTATTGTTCATATAAAGAGTCTGTAAAACGTGGGCAAAATTAGTGAAAATTTAAGCACTAATTAGTTTTTGATAGATATTGAGCATTTTTTTAGATATCGTGGAGATATCGTGGTCACGTTCGACGGTTCTTCTGGCATTCTCTCCAATTTCCCTCCATTTATTTGGATCTGTAAGGCACTGCAGGATGGATCTGTAAAATTCATCGGCTGTATTTGCGATCAGGATATCCTTGCCGGGGTTACATCTAATTCCTTCAGCCGCCATACTAGTTGCAATAATACATTTCTTCATGGCCATACCTTCTATGATCTTCACCCTCATTCCGCTGCCCGAAAGCAAAGGAACAATCATTATGTCTTTGGAATTTATGAATTCTACAGCATCAAAGACTTCACCTTCTACAACGAGATTTTCTGAATCGTAATCAAAAAATTCACGTTGCATATTTTTACCCGCGATGTAAAATCTCAACTCGCTGTTAAGTGGTTCAATGTCTGGCCAGATCTCATCAAGAAACCATTCCAAACCTTCTTTATTTGGCCGCCAATCCATTGCTCCCAAATGAAAAAGCGTTGGAAAAGTATTTTTACTATCTCCCGTGATGTACCTGTCGAAATCAAGTGCAACCGGAAATACTTCGATACCTACCGAACATCCAAAACGAAGAATACTTTGCCTATCCTGCTCGCTGATGGCAAAGACCTGATGGAAACGATTAATTTGCTCGGTCTCGTAAACTTTAAGCCTCCGTGCAAGGAACTGAAGATACTTACGCCTAGGGGTAAAACGCTCAATCATGGCCACCCGCTCCCAAACATCAAACTCAATATTGTGTGCTCTGTAGATAATTTTTGCAGAGCTATTTCCTTTTACAATGTCAAGGTAGGGCACCACAAAAAGCCCTTCAAACTGCACGATATCAAATACATTTTCTCTTAAAACATTTTCCAAAAGCCTACCTGCCTCCTCATCGAAATAACGGGAAACATTGTAGGACTGATTTGAAAATATGTTAAACAACGCTCCCCACACATTTACATCCGTATCAAGACTGAAGGAGTGAAATTTGATACTTTCAAAAATAGGGTCGTAGATATCTTCCACATCTACTTTGTTTTTAACGGGATTGATGCTAAATAAAGTAACCTCAACGCCAAGACGCAATAATCCTTTGATAGTATTGTAAACAACTATCGGGTATCCGCTGTTCGGCGGAAAAGGAACTCTATTTGTTAGGATAAGTGCTTTCACTGTAGGTGAAAATACTAATTATCCTTCGGTTTTTAGAAGGAGTTCGAGTTGCGGGTCTGTGATCCTGAAACTTTTACGATGATATGGTGATAGACCATGTTCCAAAGCGGCAGTTCTATGAACTATAGTTGGATAGCCCTTATTCTGATGCCATTGATAATGAGGATACTGCAAAGAAATATCTACCATATACTGGTCACGGTGCGTTTTTGCTAAAATAGAGGCTGCTGCAATATTTAAGTATTTACCATCGCCTTTAATTATACAGGTATGGGAAATGTTGGGATAGGTTTTAAACCTGTTTCCATCGATGCTCAAATGCCTTGGCTGAATCGCAAGTTTTTCTACAGCGCGGTGCATCGCTAAAAAAGATGCGTTTAAAATGTTGATCTGATCAATTTCAACATTATCTACTGCTGCAACTGCCCATGCTATCGCTTCCTTTTCAATAATCAGTCTTAAAGAGCAACGTTGTTGGTGAGTAAGTTTTTTAGAGTCATTGAGCTCGCCTGGATCGAAATTCTTCGGTAAAATAACCGCTGCTGCAAAAACAGGGCCTGCCAGGCAGCCTCTTCCGGCTTCATCACATCCCGCCTCCAACAAATCTTCCTGATAGCAATTTAACAACATAGTGATAAAGTTAATAATATTCGTTTAAACAGAAATATTTTGAGATTTGACATCGAAGGCATCCCTCAATCCAATTGCCAACAAATTAAATGCATAAACCGTCAACATAATTGCCAGACCTGGAAGTATGGCCAGATACGCTGCGTCCATAATGATGTAACCATAATGTTCCTTTATCATAGTACCCCAGCTTGGCATTGGAGGTTGGGCGCCAAACCCTAAAAAGCTAAGACCTGTCTCCAGTAAGATAGCTGCAGCGAAATTAGCTGAGGCAACAACCAGGATCGGACCTGCAATGTTAGGAAGAATGTGCCGGGTAATGATCCTTGTTGTTGAAAAGCCAAGTGCTTTTGATGCTTCGATAAACTCGACTTCTTTTAAAGACATTACTTGCCCTCTAACTAGCCTGGCAACGTCAACCCAAGTAGAAAGACCTACTGCAATAAAGATCTGCCAAAAGCCTTTGCCTAATGCAAACGAGATTGCAATCACAAGTAATAAGGAAGGTAAAGACCAGATCACGTTCATAAGCCAACTTATAGAAGCATCAACCTTTCCTCCAAAGTAACCAGCAATAGCACCTAGTCCCACTCCTATAAAAAGTGAAATGAGTACGGCCATCAAGCCCACAGAGAGGGAAACCCTGATCCCCAGGATTAATCGGCTGAGCAGGTCTCGACCATAAATATCGGTGCCCAATAAAAATTTCTGCTGGTAATGGTATTGTCCCGATACTAATGGATATTGCTTTTCTTCTGCTTGCTCATCGTCGCCAATATACTCCCTGGCATATGCGTGGTTGCCCTGCTTTCTGATAGAGGTGACGGGAATACTTTTAAAATTAGATTCTTGGCCGTAAAACATTTTTTCAAGGATGTTTACTTGCCTGATATTTGGATTTATACTGATAATCAGAAATTGAAAGTTACTTCCTGGTTTTCTATTACTCAGTTGCAAATGCATGGTATTCGCTTGAGGCGTCTCATCTGGCGTTATTAAATAACCCAAAATACCCATAAGCATCAGAATCATTATAAAGCCAAGGCCCGCAAGAGCGAACCTGTCTTTCTTAAATCGTTTCCAAATCTTTTGCGAAGGGCTGTTATTTTTAATCATCACCTTACCATTCTACCTTTCCAATTATATTTCCCTGAATTTCCAGCTATACCGATATAGACAATATACATGATATGCATGATGTTAAGTAAAGGAAGCAGGATTAAGAGCTTTTTTCTTCTGGCGAATTTTGTAACCCCAATAAGGAATAAAAACTCTAAAAACATCTTAATCAGGAGCTGCACTATTGCTACTTTGAAAAGTAAAACTGTAAAAATACCGGCAAACAGGTTCAGAATAATACTGACATTGAAAACCCACACAGTGACACCCAGAACTATAATTCCTTTATTTTTATACCTTGTACTTTTAGAGGCCCATCTTTTTCGCTGTTGTATGAATTCAGCCAAGTTTGGTTTCGCATGGGTATATACAATTGCCTCCTCATTTTTTAGAAAGCCAATTTTATTACCGTAACGAGCGGCCATCTTATGCAACAACAACTCGTCATCTCCAGAGGCAAGATCGTCTATACCAGTGAAACCACCGACTTCATAAAATGCCTTCTTTTCATAGGCCAAGTTAGCTCCATTACATGTGGATGGATTGTTGTTTCCTATAGTTGAAGCTCCTAATCCAATAAGATAAAGAAACTCCAACGACTGCGCCATTTCAAAAACGCCTTTCTCTTCGAAATAGGCTACGGGAGAGGAGATCATTTTGAAACTATTTTGTTCGTAAAAGGCAACAATGGTAGCTAACCAATCTGCACCCATTCTGCAATCTGCGTCGGTAGTGATAATCAAATCTCCTCTGCATTGTCCTATTGCAGTTTGAATCGCTTTCTTTTTATACGAATTTAATGCATTAGATTCATTTAGCGTAATCAAATTGACACCTTTGTCCGCATATGAAGAAATAATTCGAGCAGTATGGTCAGTAGAATGGTCGTCGATAATAATGATTTCGGTCAGACCATTTGAATAGCTTTGCTTAAGCAAATCTTCAATTGTCTTAGAGATGATTTCTTCTTCATTCCTTGCCGCTACAATAATTGAGACAGCGGTAGATCCTGACTGTTCTGAGGAGGGTATAAAGTCAGTCAATCGGCTCCATCCTCTAATAAAAGAACAAACTATTACTCCATATATAAATGTAAGCAGATAGGAAAAAAAACTAATTGCGGGGAGTATTTCCAAAAAAGTTCAGTTTAATCACGAAATAAGAGCCTAATATAGCAGGAATTATAATATTTGTCAGCCATATGCTTGCCGTACATGCAATGACGGCCACGTCTTGGTCGGTAATGAAACTGAAGAAATAAGAAGCTGTAACACTTCTTACACCGATGTCGAACAAGTCTAATGAGGGAAGTGTGGATTGTACGAAAAACAAAATGCTGACCATCATCAAAATATCTAGATGATGAATTTGTGGAATAAGCCAATAAAATAGGATAAAATATTGACTGCTAAACACAGCATATCTTGCAAGGCAGAAGAGCAGTATTTTTAGCAGTTCAATTTTTTTATACCTTCCAAGGATGCTGTAAAACTTCTTATATTTCCTTGTGAATTTCATCGAAAGTAGCATTCCATTTAACCATTTTATATTGAAATAGAAGGTAATGAAAAATGCACAAAACATGATGGAGAGCATCATCAACGCATAGAATAATCTGTAGTCTAGGTCTGCAAACCGATAGATAAAAAAGCAAAGTGCAACCGCCCCAAAGACATTGGTCAAAACCATCTGACCAATATTTCCAACAGCCATAGCCACAATACCAACTATTCGTCTATTAGGAGATAGGAAAAACACCCGACCGCCATACTCTCCCAGTCTGTTCGGCGTGAATACAGCCCATGTCAATCCGCAAAATACAGATTCTATCGCTCTCCAAACTGTTATCTGCTCCACACTAGAGATCAGCTTCTTCCATTTCAAGGCTTCTAGTCCCCAGTTAACAAACATAAGAAGTAATACTATGCCCATTACGAAAGTAATTTCCAGCATAGGCAGACCGCTTAAAAGATTTTCAAATGACTTAAGATTCTGGTTAGCAGTGAGCTTATTATAGATAAACCAAAACGCGAATAAGACGATGCCGGATTTGATAAAAACTGAGAAGATCTTTTTGTATCTGGTGGTCACTTTGTTCCTTTTACTATCTGCAAATATGCTTAATATTGTGGTAATGTTGATCGAAAAAAAAGAGCGGGTAATAATGGGTATCGATCCAGGCACATCCATAATGGGGTATGGGGTTGTACTAGAGCGAGGTAGTAAAATTGAACTCATTACAATGGGAATTGTTCGCATGGATCATCTAGATGATCATTTCCTGAAATTACAGCGCATATTCGAAAAAACTATAGTTCTGCTTGATGAGTTCAAACCTGATGTACTTGCTCTGGAGGCACCCTTTTATGGAAAAAATATTCAGGTAATGTTGAAACTTGGAAGAGCACAGGGTATAGCAATGGCAGCTGCACTTTCGCGAAACATACCAATTGCTGAATATGCTCCAAGAAAGATTAAACAATCGATAACAGGTAATGGAAATACCAGCAAGGAACAGGTGGCAGCAATGTTGCAGCGTCTATTGAATTTCAAAGAAACGCCAGAGTTTCTGGATGCAACAGATGGACTCGCCGTAGCCGTATGCCACTCTTTTCAAAGAATATCAACATCTGGCTCCGGCAAGTCTTACTCTGGCTGGGAAGCTTTTGCTAAAGACAACAAAAAAAGGGTAAAATGATCAGATTAAATGGCGGCTTTAGGTTTGCGGTAATACTTGTAGCTAAAATATCCAATACCAATAGCAGCTCCATAAATATATTCTATCCACCCTGCAGGTTCAATCAAAGCCTACTAAAAAATTTAGGCCGATAATCTTCTAATTTTTCGTTTTCTACCATCATCCTTTTTACAGTATTATCCTGGTAGAAGCTCATAGTAATGGTTCTATAGTTCACACGCTCATCAATGCCTGAATTTTCAACTTTCCTATCAACGTAATTATCTTTAAGGTAATATGCCGTTTCCACGTTATTATTTTTCCTATTCGCATGATTATTTAGCTGTTCTATAGCCTCTACCTTATTCTCATTCTTAAGTTTATTGGCCAGGTACAAAATACTCTGGTCATCCATCCTCATAGATTGCTGGTCCATAAATACCGCCATCTTTGCGACTTTGTTAGTGAATTTATCGATTTGATCGAACATCCTTAACCCTGAATCTCATATCAGTCGTCTTCATAATTTTCTCTACTAGGGTTGTATCTGAACTTTCAAGGGAAGGACTGGTTTGATCAGCGGTGTCTACAAAAGACCTTTCTCATTTGAGCATCCGAAGATGGCTGCGGAAAGGAATGCCAGAACTGAGTATTTTTTCATGATCATATTGGTTAGAATTCACCCATAATACCAAACTATAAAATAAGTGATTTTAAAGCCCGTTTGACGTCGAAAGCGTAGAAATGGCAAAATAAAGTCCTTACCGATCAATAATCGATAAGGACTTTATTTTAAACCGCTTAAAATTTAGGCGGCTAATATTTTAAATACACCCTTACAAGCGATAAATGCGCCAACAAAGAGGATCAACCATGAAACGATAGACAATGTAGTGGAATCAAACGCAAACCGAAGGTAGACACCAACAAGACTTACTAAAACTCCCGCAACAATCATGGTGTAGATTGAAGTTTCGTTTGCTCTTTTCATGCTTTCTTCCGTACTCTTATTTGTTGTATTTTCCATGTCCTAATGATTTGTGATCAAAAATAATATAATTATCCTAATCCTATATGTTAAACCTAATAATACTATCCATTTAATGCAGCTGCACCACTAACAATCTCTGTTAACTCAGTGGTAATCGCCGCTTGGCGCGCCTGGTTGTAAGATAATTTCAATGCCTTTAATAAATCGCCCGCATTTTCCGTTGCTTTGTCCATTGAGGTCATACGTGCTCCATGTTCAGCAGCATGCGAATCTAAAACCGCTTTGTATAGTTGTATTTTAATAGACTTCGGTATCAACTGCTCAACAATATTCTCTTTAGAAGGTTCTAAAATATAGTCAATGTCGGCTGGTTTAACCTGCTCTACTGTTGCATTCTTAGGCAAAGGCAACAATTGTTCAGTCGTCAAGATTTGAACTGCAGCATTCTTGAACTTATTGTAAACCAATTCTACTTTGTCAAACTTGCCTTTCTCAAAGCCTTCCATGATAGACTCCGTAATTTTTGTTACGTTTTCGAATGTTAAAGCTGCATATACTTCGTTATTGTTTCCGATTGTGTTATAGTTTCGCTTCTCATAGAAATCCTGAGACTTTTTACCGATTGCCACAATGCTAACATTACCATTTTTATACTGCTCATTGTACTTTTGGGCAATTAAATTATTCGTTGCTTTAATCACGTTCATATTAAAAGCACCTGCTAATCCGCGGTTAGAAGAAACAACGATGATCAACACCTTGTTGGGCTCACGCTCCTGGATAAAAGGAGAAGATGATCCTTCTAAGCTAGCTGAAAGATTTCCAAGGATCTCTTTCAGTTTAGTAGCATAGGGACGTAATTGTACTATAGCATTTGTAGCACGCTTCAACTTAGCAGCCGAAACCATCTTCATGGCTTTGGTGATTTGCTGCGTAGATTGTACTGACGCTATACGAATTCTTACTTCTTTTAAATTTGCCATTGTATATTATTAGTATCTGCCCGAAAGTTCTTTTGCTACAGTTTCCAACACTCCAGTGATTGTATCATCAAGCTTTCCAACTTTTAAAGCTTTCAAAGTATCAGGATGACGCAATTCTAGTTGCTGTAAATATTCTGCTTCGAATTCCCTTACTTTATTCACAGGAACTGAACGCATGAGATTTTTAGTGCCAATGTAAATGATTGCAACTTGCTTCTCAACAGTCATTGGTGAGAATTGACCTTGCTTAAGAATCTCCACGTTACGCGAACCTTTATCTAATACAGATTTTGTAGCAGCATCTAAATCAGAACCGAACTTAGAGAAAGCCTCTAATTCACGGTATTGTGCCTGATCAAGTTTCAATGTACCTGCAACTTTCTTCATTGATTTAATCTGTGCATTACCACCCACACGGGATACCGAAATACCTACGTTGATAGCCGGACGAACACCTGCGTTGAACAAGTTACTCTCTAAGAAAATCTGTCCGTCAGTAATCGAAATTACGTTGGTCGGGATATATGCAGAAACGTCACCAGCCTGAGTTTCGATAATTGGCAATGCCGTTAATGAACCACCACCTTTAACGATTCCTTTTAAGGATTCAGGAAGATCGTTCATGGCCTGTGCGATCTCATCATTTGAGTTGATCTTAGCAGCACGTTCTAATAAACGACTGTGAAGGTAAAACACGTCACCAGGATAAGCCTCACGACCTGGTGGACGACGTAACAATAATGAAACCTCGCGGTAAGCCACGGCTTGTTTAGAGAGATCATCATAAACGATCAAAGCTGGTCTGCCCGTATCACGGAAGAACTCACCAATTGCTGCACCAGAGAATGGAGCATAGAATTGAAGAGGAGCCGGCTCAGCAGCAGAAGCAGCAACAACTACTGTGTAAGGCATTGCACCATTCTCTTCAAGAGTACGTACAATGTTAGCAACAGTACTTGCTTTTTGTCCACAAGCAACATATATACAGAATACAGGGTTACCTGCTTCATAAAATTCCTTTTGGTTAATGATGGTATCAATACAAACCGCAGTTTTACCAATTTGCCGATCTCCGATTACCAACTCACGCTGGCCACGTCCGATTGGAATCATACCGTCAATTGCTTTAATACCAGTTTGCAGAGGCTCAGTAACCGGCTGACGATAGATTACTCCCGGAGCTTTACGCTCAATAGGCATCTCATAAGTCTGACCTAAAATTGGACCTTTACCGTCGATCGGCTCACCAAGCGTGTTTACCACACGACCCAACATACCTTCACCAACTTTAATTGAAGCAATTTTCTTGGTACGCTTAATAGTATCACCTTCTTTGATATTGTCTGATGGCCCTAAAAGAACCACACCCACGTTATCCTCCTCAAGGTTCAATACAATACCCTGTAAGCCAGATTCAAACTCAACTAGCTCTCCAGATTGAACTTTAGTTAAACCATAAACACGGGCAATACCATCACCCACTTGTAACACAGTACCTACTTCTTCAAGTTCTGCTTCTGATTTGAATCCCGCCAATTGTTGCCTGATAATTGCCGATACTTCGTCTGGTCTTACCTCTACCATAATTTTATATTATTTCTTTTGTAAATCAGTAAATGTTATCTCATATAAATTGTCTGGATATTACAAGATACCCTGAGCAAATTCTTTTTTAAGTTTGTTCAAGCCATGAGCTATACTTGCATCAAACTGCCTGTCGCCTACTTTTAAAATGAAGCCACCGATTAGCTTTTCGCTAACTTTTGACTTGATCACAACTTGATTTGCATTCGTTTCTCTTTTAACTATCAATTCAATCTCTGCCTTGCTCGCTTCTGTCAGCTCAATTGCAGAAGTAACTTCTGCAGTGACAATCCCCTTTATGACATTGTATTGCTCGATAAATGCTTTAGCAGTAACAAATAAAATCGCAGCGCGACCTTTCATCACAACTAACTTCATAAAGGTACTTGTAAGTGGTTGAACTTTACTACCAAAAATATCTTTCAGAATACCAGCTTTTTTGTCCAAAGGAACAATTGGATTTTTTAGGATGGCCTCCAGCTCAGAGTTTTCGTCGATAGTTTTTGCCAACAAAACCATGTCACCTTTAATTACTTCAAATGCATTTTGCTCATTTGATAGGTCAATTAGTGACTTAGCGTATCTTGAGGCTGCTTTATTTTCTGACATTTTCTTTAATTATCTAGGGCGACTAGTTTAATTCGACATCCTTTAAAAAGGTATTTACCAATGCTTGTTGAGTAGCTTTATCCTGCAATTGATTACGTAAAACACGCTCAGCAATATCAAGGGATAAGCTAGAAACCTGATTCTTCAGTTCTACCAAAGCAGCTTTCTTCTGATTCTCAATTTCAATTTTAGCCTTCTCAATCAATTTAGCTCCTTCCGTATGCGCTTGCATTTTTGCCTCATGAAGAATGCTATCTTTTAAGGACTTAGCTTCTTTCAATATCAGGTCACGCTCTAAACGTGCTTGCTTCATCAACTCCTCGTTCTGAGCAGTTAAACGTGCCATTTCCTGTTTTGCAAGTTCAGCTTTATTTAAAGCCTCATCGATAGACTGCTCACGTTCTTTAATGGCTGCCAGAACTGGTTTCCATGCAAATTTAGCCAATAAGAACATCAGCAATAAAAACGCTATCGTTTGAAGGATAACCAAGCCAATTTCCGGTACTAGTAATTCCATCTAGGTGTATTTTATTATTTTATTCTTTAATAAAAAATGTACCAGGCCAAACGCCTGGTACAAATTAACTTTAGCCATTACCCATTAGGGCAACAACTACTGCAAATAACGCAACAGCCTCAACGAAGGCAGCAGCGATCAACATCGCAGTTTGAATTTTAGAGGCAGCTTCCGGCTGACGAGCGATACCATCCATAGCGGAACCGCCAATTTTACCGATACCTAGACCAGCGCCAATCGCAGCTAATCCTGCACCAATTGCAGCAATACTTCCTGTAATCATGATTTTATATATTATAGTTGTTAAAAAATAATTCTAATTAATGATGCTCTTCAATTGCCATTCCAATAAATAAGGCCGACAAGATTGTAAATATGAACGCTTGAATAAAAGCAACAAGCAATTCGATTGCTCCGATGAATACCGCAAATGCGACAGACACTGGGGCGATGTATAAACTGTCGAAAACAAACACAAGACAGATGAGTGAAAGCACTAATATATGACCAGCGGTAATGTTCGCGAACAAACGTATCATCAAAGCAATTGGCTTAGTAAAAATACCAAACAATTCAACTGGAACCATTACAATATACATCCACCAAGGCACGTTTGGCATAAAAATATGCTTCCAGTAATATTTATTACCATTGAAAACGGTTATACAGAAAGTAGCTGTTGCCAGTACTAAAGTTACCGCTATATTTCCCGTAAGGTTTGCTCCTCCTGGTAGGAAAGGTACCAAACCTAACATATTGTTGAACCATATGAAAAAGAAAACTGTCAATAAATAAGGCATAAAACGCTCATATTTATGACCAAGGTTTGGTTTAGCTATATCATCACGAACAAACAAGATGATTGGCTCCATCCACGATTGCAATCCTTTTGGAGACATTCCTTTGCGTTTCTTGTAGCCATTAGCAACATTCAGAAAAACAGCAAGTATAACCACAATAGAAATCAATAATGTACAAGCATTCTTCGTTAGGGAAACATCTATCGGCCGCGCATTGGTTGCATGATGCTTTTCATCAAGATCAACATATTGTCCGTGCTCATTCGCAGTTTCAGATGCGTAATATATCTTTTCATGCACTTTAACAAAACGGAGGCCCTTACGCTCTACAATCACGGCTCCTTCATCATCGTGATGAAAATCGCTGGAACTGAAATTTACAAATCCATTTCTAGTGTACAGAATAATAGGAAGGCTGATGTAAGTATCGCCAATTACATGCCAACTGTGCGAGTCTGCAATGTGGTGCAATGCAAACTTTCCTATATCAAATTTCTTTTTGGTAGTCTCACGATGAGCTTCTTCAGAAATATAGGTAGAATCTGTTTGCGCAAACACTCCTGAAGCAGAAAAAAACGCTAGGAAAAGCGTAAAAACAACAATTAACCTTTTAACTTTAAACTCAAAAACGTGGCTACAATCCATTTAGTCGCAGATTTTTACTATTTATTTTGGTGGCGCAAGTTACGTAACAAACAGTATATTTCAAAGAAGCTGAACAATAAATATAAAGAAAAAAAGTTCAATACAAATACCTTCCCCTTTTCGTTGCTATTGAGACTGTAAATCAGCACAAAAGCCATTGAAAAAATCATTTTTAATGCGATTGATCCCATAATCGCCATTATACCACTTCCAGGGTTCCTTTTAATCCCCAAATCAGCAACTGCATAGGCAATAAATGTAATACCAGCTAAAAATCCGAACATCATCCAGAAATTACTCGCCAAAATTCTTAGGTCTGAAAATTGGTTCTGCAATACATAAGCGATACCTGCAAGAGTTAAGGTGTAAATGAGATAGAAAATGCCAAAATGTAGTAATTTCAATTTAAAAGATTTTCAACAAAAGTAAAGAATTACAATCATTAAACTCTAATTCTCCTTTTTATTGAGCTGCTTTACCACTTGGTATAAGGAGATGATTACACCAATCAAACTAAATATCGCTGAAAAAATTGGGGCTTTAGTTTGATTGTATTTGTCTAACTTAAACCCTATAAAAGCAAAAACGCCGATGGTTGCCAACATTTGAAACCCAATTGATGAATACCTTGCGAAGTTGTTTACATTTTTATTGTTATCGTCCATATGTCAAATTAATAAATGTTGATTAATTCATAACTTAATAATGAATAAAATACTTTTGCATTTAATTTGTAATTTTAAGTATTAACCCTAAACATCGTTTTTGAAAAGTTCCAATTTATATACGCTAAAGTTATCACTATTTAGTCTATGCATCTTCACATTGTTCGCTTGTAGTACTCAAAAAGATACGGCAACGAGCAGGGGCATGCAAAATTTAACTGCTCACTATAATTATATCTATAATGCCAACCTGGCGCTTCTGAATCATCAAACAGAACTAAACGAAACCTATAGCGGTAATTACGATCAGATCCTCCCAGTATACCTCGGTCCTGAAGTGTACAATACGCAACTCAATGCCTCCCTCAATATTAAGAGCATGGATGAGATCATTAAGAAATCACAAGTCATCATTCTCGAAAAAAATTTTAGTAAATACGTTGATGAGGCTTATATTCTGCTGGGTAAGGCGAACTTTTTTAACGGCAACTACTACACCGCCTCTGAATACCTCGATTACGCTGCGAAAACTTACCGAACCAATATTAACAGCTATACCGAAGCATTGACATGGAAAGCAAGGAGTCTAATGCAAATTGACAGAATCTCTTCTGCAAATACCGTTCTGGATAGCTTGGAATCCGTCGTACCATTGATAAAAATAGATAAAAATCTTGCAGAACCTTTCGCCACCATGGCTCAAATGAGTATCTACCAAAATAATAATGAAGCGGCAATATCCTACATTAAAGATGCTATAAAATCAAGTAAAATTCGCCAGAATAGGATTCGCTGGACCTACATCCTTGCCCAGCTATATGAAAAACAGAAGAATTATCCAGACGCTCTAATTCAATATCGAAAAGTGCAAAATAGCAACGCGCCTTTCGAAATGTATTTCAACGCCAAGCTAAGACAGATCAAATTGAACTCGGAGCAGGGAAAAGTTGTAGACAAAAAAGCTTCACTGCTCGCACTTCTCAAAGACGATAAAAATACAGAATATAGCGATCAGGTATATTTCCAGATTGCAGAAAGTTTAAATGATGGTGGTGCATTTGAAGAAGCACAAGCAAACTACCTGACAGCAATCCAAAATAGTACTTCTAATCAGTATAGGAAAGGCCTTTCCTATCTTAGAATTGCAGAGTTGAATTTTAAGTCTTTACGAAACTACCTGAAAGCAAAATCCTATTACGACAGCACAGTGAATACACTACCGAAGAGCTTTCCTGGCTATGAAACGATCCTTAAGAAAAGCTCAAACCTCCAGTATCTTACACAGAGATATGAAACGATAAGTTTGGAAGACACCTTGCAGGCCATTGCAAAATTACCAGAGACCGAACGTCAAACCAAACTTCAAAACTTCGTGAATCCGGTTTCCGAGAAAACAGTTGCAACTACCGGGACTTCAGTAGACTATAACTACCAACCTCTAACTAATAGAAATCCTACGCCACAAAGTTCCTTTTATTTTAGTAATCTCATCGCGGTAGATAAGGGGTACTCCGAGTTCAAAAAGAAATGGGGCAATCGCAAACTGGAGGCTAACTGGCGACAAAGTATTCGAACCTCTGCTCAAGCTACCTCTCAGGATATAGCCGGTGCTATTGCCATCGTCAGGTCGGGTGCAGACACACTCGCCGCTGTACCTGTTAATATAGAATCTCTAATACAACAATACACCGCATCGTTACCTGTGTCTGAACCATTGTTAGCGGCCTCCAATCAAAAAATTATTGATTCCTATTACGAGATTGCAAGTTTTTATCTACAAGAAATTAACGATCCCAAAGAGGCGGAAGATGTCTATTTGACGCTGATTCGAAGATTTCCAATCAACAATCATCTTGACGCCGCCTTATATAGCTTATACTTGATAAATAAAGCAGGTGATCTGAAGCAGTCTACCATTTACAAGAATCAGATTTTGCTCCAATTCCCAAATTCCGTCTACGCTAAGACAATAACCGACCCGTCTTTTTCTGTAAGACAGTCTGAAGCTGAAGTTGCCGTTAACAAACAATACAACAAGGTATTTGACCAATACTTGAAGAAAGATTTTCCTAGCGTAATTCTTAGTGTTAACGAAGCCGAAAAATTACAGGGTAATTATTTGTCGCCACAACTTGCTTATTTAAAGGCGATAGCTATCGGCAGAAGTTCTCCCGTTGACAGTCTTTTAACCACATTTAACCGCATTATTCTTTTATATCCAAATGATCAGGTAATTACTCCGCTTACCAAAGAGCACTTAGAATACATCAATCAACATCTCGAAGAATTCAGAAGACGAAGCGTTGCATTGGTAGATTTCGACCCAAATGAGCCTCCATATATAGGTAATAGCAATACTATGCCGTTACCTATAAACCAACCTTCAAATGTACCAGTGCAGAACACGAATCCACCAATAATTGCAAACAATCCTGTTACAATAACACCTATACCAACAGCTCCCACTCTTATAGCTTTTCCCGGAGTTAAAACAGATGGAACTTTCAGTGACGCTGCTTCCACAGTTTACTATTTTATTGTTGATGTTGAAGATGCGTCATTGACCTTAAGTTCTTCAAGATTTGGTATTGGACAATTTAATCGTGGAAACTTCTCAGGCAGCAATTTACGTCATCGATTAAAAGAATTTGACAATGATCAACTGATATATGTTGGGAACTTTAGTAGTTTTGAAGACGCTAACAACTATGCTAACGGAATAGGCCCCCAATTAAAACAAATAATGAAGGTTCCCGTTAGCATCTACACCAGCTTTATCATAAGCAAAGAAAACTTTGATAAGCTCAACAGTAAAGCTTTGCTGGATAAATATTTAGAATTTTATAAAAACAGCTATTAACATGAAGAAACCTCTTTCCCAGCAAGATATTCAAAGTTATAATTTTACGTTGTGGAAAATATTAATTGGAGCAATTGCTTTTTTTGCGTTGTTCATTGTCTTAATTGGATATGAGGTGTTTGGACCACTACCATCTTTTAGAGATATTGAGCACCCTAAAAGTAACCAGGCGTCAGAGATTGTGACTGATGACGGAAGGGTTTTAGGAACCTACTTTGTTCAAAATAGGTCTAATGTGACGTATCCCGAAATCTCTAACAACGTCTTAAACGCTTTAATCGCCACCGAAGATATCCGATTCAAGGAGCATTCAGGTATAGATTTCAAACGCACATTCACCATTTTCTTTTATAACATCATAGGCAAAAAGCAAGGTGGCAGTACAATAACTCAACAGCTTGCCTTCAACCTTTTTTCAGAAGAACTTCGTCAACGTAACTTTTTCAAACGTGTACTTCAGAAATTTAAAGAATGGGTAATCGCTGTTAAACTGGAACGAAACTATACCAAGGAAGAGATCATCGTGATGTACCTCAATACCGTTGACTTTGGTAATCAGGCATACGGAATAAAATCAGCCGCCAGGGTTTATTTCAACACGACACCAGACAAATTAAGCGTGGCTCAGGCAGCAACATTAGTAGGCATTTTAAAAGGGATCACAAGATATTCACCTACACGCAATCCAGATAGAGCCCTTGCCCGCAGAAATACGATCATGGGGCTTATGGTCAGAGCTGAATTGCTTACTAAACAAGAACTCCAGGTGGAACAGGGAAAACCTTTAGCGCTGGTATTTAGCGCAGCTACCGTAAATGACGGCATTGCGCCATATTTCAGAGCGGTATTAAAGAATGATGTTCGCAGAATTTTCGAAGAACGTTCAATTACCAAGCCAGACGGAACACCTTATGATTTAGACAGAGATGGTCTAAAAATTATTACCACCATAAACTACGATATGCAAGTTTATGCTGAAGAAGCTCAGAAAGAATATATGCGGACACTTCAAATGTCTTTCATCAAGAGCTGGAAAGGGAGGAACCCTTTTAAAGGTAAAGAGATGCAAATTGAACAAGGAGTAAGGCGTTCCGACAGGTACAAATCCCTTCAATTGGAAGGTAAGTCCGATGAAGAAATAAAAGCTGACTTCGATACGCCGACCAAGCTAACAATCTTCACCTGGAAGGGAAACATTGATACACTAATGAAGCCAATTGACTCAGTCAAATACTATAAGATGTTGTTGCGAAATGCCATGATGGCGATGGATCCTCAAACAGGCTTTGTAAAAGCTTGGGTGGGTGGTATAAACTATGAGCATTTCAAATATGACCAAGTAAAAATGGGTACCAGGCAAGTTGGCTCCACGGCAAAGCCATTCACCTACTCTGTAGCTGTGGAAAATGGTTATTCTCCATGTTTTACAGTACTTAATGAGCCCGTAACCATTGAAGTCCCAGGAAGTGCGCCATGGACGCCACGTTCCTCAGGCACTGTTCCGGGATATTTGACTTTACAAAAGGGGCTGGCTCTTTCTCAAAATTATATCGCCGCCTATTTAATGAAACAGGTTGGACCTACTGCAGTTGCTACACTGGCTAAAAAAATGGGGATCAGCTCAGATGTCCCCGCATACCCATCAATTGCTTTGGGTTCTTTTGACGCCTCTGTCTATGACATGGTAGGCGCGTACAGCGTATTCGCAAATAAAGGGATTTATACTAAACCTACCTACATCCTTCGTATTGAAGATAAAAATGGTGTTGTCCTTCACAGAGAAAAACCTATTCCTGTACCAGCAATGAACGAAGAAGTAGCGTATGTTATGACAAGAATGCTTCGTGGCGTGGTAACTAATGGAACTGGCTGGCGATTAACAAAATATGGGATTAAAACTCCAATAGGAGGTAAAACTGGAACAACTCAAAACAATTCAGATGGTTGGTTTATGGGAATTAGTCCGCAACTGGTAGCGGGCGTATGGACTGGTTGTGAAGACAGGGCTTTCCACTTCACCAGTACTGCTCAAGGTGATGGTGCAACCACAGCATTGCCAATCTTTGCTGGCTTCATGAAGCGTGTATACGCGGACCCAAAACTGAAGATCTCTAAAGCCGATTTCGAGCCTCCTAAAAACGGTGTCTCTATCACATACGATTGTAATCAGTACCAGCAACAGGAACAAAAAACTGAACTGGATGAAAAGTTAGGCTTTTAATATTAAAGATCTGTTTAGCTCATGATTGCTTTTGATCACAGAAAGGCATTGGCCGATATTCCTCATAAACCCGGTGTCTACCAATATTGGGACAACGACGGAGCGTTGATGTATATTGGTAAGGCTAAAGATTTGCGCAATCGAGTTGGATCGTATTTCAATAGCGACAATCAGATGAATGGGAAAACAAAGGTCTTGGTTTCCCGCATTAGAAACATAACATTTACAATTGTTGATACTGAAATTGATGCCTGGCTACTAGAAAATAGCCTGATTAAAAAGCATCAGCCCAAGTACAACATCATGCTTAAAGATGACAAGACCTACCCTTGGATTATCATCAAAAAAGAACCTTTTCCAAGGGTATTTTGGACAAGGAACATGATTAAGGATGGTTCAACCTATTTCGGCCCTTATGCTTCTTTGGGGATGATGCACATAATTCTTGACCTCATCAAAGAGACTTATACACTTAGAACATGTAATCTTCCATTAACTCCTCCAAACATTGATGCTGGTAAATTTAAGGTCTGTCTGGAATATCAGATTGGGAATTGCAAGGGACCATGCCAAGCCTACCAATCATTAGAAGATTACGATAACAATATTGAGGAGATCAAAGATATTCTCAACGGTAAAATTGGCACTGTTATTAAAAATGTAAAGAGCGTAATTAAGGTCTCAGTCGAACAACTAAATTTCGAATATGCACACCAGTATCAGCGCAAATTACTAGTGCTTCAAAAATATCAAAGTAAGTCTACAGTCGTCAATAGCGCTATTACCAACATTGATGTGGTAAGCATAGCATCTGATGAACGGTATGCCTTTGTAAATTATTTGAAGGTAATGAATGGCAGCATCATTCAAACACAAACAATTGAAATCAAGAAACGTCTTGATGAAAGCGATGAAGAATTACTTACAATTGCGATTACTGAGTTCCGCACGAAGTTCAATAGTACTTCTAAAGAAATCATTGTTCCCTTTGACATTACGCTACAGGATTCTAATCTAAAGTTTACCGTCCCTAAGCTCGGTGAAAAGAAAAAGCTTTTGGAGCTTAGTGAGAAAAATGTAATGTTCTTCAAGCGTGAAAAGCTAAACCAGTACGAGCAGTTAAATCCAGACTTGAGAACTGATCGCATCTTAACTCAGATGCAGAAAGACTTAAGACTTACTCAATTGCCAAAACATATAGAATGTTTTGACAACTCAAATTTCCAAGGCAAGTATCCCGTATCTGCAATTGTAGTATTCAAAGATGCAAAACCTTCAAAAAAAGACTACAGGCATTTTAATGTTAAAACAGTCGAGGGACCAAATGATTTTGCGACTATGGAGGAGGCAGTTTTTAGACGTTATAAAAGGATGCTAGACGAGGAGGATACGCTACCTCAATTGATTATCATTGATGGCGGGAAAGGCCAGCTATCGTCAGCCATGACAAGCTTAAAGAAACTGGGAATAGAGAAGCGGGTAACAGTAATTGGAATTGCGAAGAGACTCGAAGAGCTATACTATCCAGGGGACTCCTATCCACTCTATCTTGATAAAAAATCTGAAACATTAAAAGTGATACAACAGTTGAGAGATGAGGCTCACCGTTTTGGCATCACTTTCCATAGAAAAAAGCGAGATCAGGGAACACTCAAAACAGAACTTGAACAAATTCCCGGAATCGGTAAAAATACTGCAGATAAATTATTGAGGCATTTTAAATCCGTGAAAAAAATTCGTGAAGCAAACGAAGAGGAATTAGCCACATTGCTTAATAAATCACAGGTAAAAGCCTTGCTGACTTATTTTTCTTCAGAAGACACGAAGTAAGAACTGAAAAATCGAGCTCAAATACTCCCTATTAATACTCCCATAAGCTCTGCTCGTAATCAGAAAGAGATTTTTTTATCGCTTCAGATTCTTGCAACTTTCTAATGTCCTTTGAATCGGTTAAACCAAGCATCTCCACAATGTTTTTATTGCTGGGATTTGTTTGCTTAACGACATAACTAGAAAACAATCGCCTAATAAAGTAATCGTCGAAACTTAGAGTGGAAGCATCATTTCCAGGATTTACCATTCTTTTCTTACTCAGCAACTCTCTCGCGTCGTTATAGTAAACCCAGAATACCGGTTGCCAGTTACCTTCAACCATTTTCATTGGTGCAATTCCCACAATTCTCGGTTCAAAAACTGAACGCTTCGTATCAAGGATCCAATCTTCCTTTATGCGATATTTCATAAACTCTTCAGAACGCAACCTCCTAAGTGTCGGATCAGCAATCTTTCCGGTGGTTGAGTCTGCAAAACCTTCAGTAAGCCCCCTTGCACTTGCTAAAGCTTCCTGAGCAGTCAAAGCAATCTTGAAGGAGTCGTTATCCTCCAATAACTTGCCTGCAATGGTATCCTTGCTTGAGTAAACGGTGAGTTCTTCGTTAGCAACAGCCTCCAACAAAACATCTATCAGTTTAGCTCCTTCAGCTCTGAGGACAGAATTGATCGTATCTCTTAAATCAAGCTCGCGCCAGATACGCTTTGCATAGTAAACATCTTCATCACGCACATCGGGATAAGGGACCATTACATTACTGTCCACGTCCGCACGCACAGTAAATCCATCCTTTGGCGTCGTTTTAATCTTTGTTTTTTTAACAGAATCTGTACGTACAGGTGTCACAGGATTTTGAGCAGAAGCACCCAAACCAATTAGTAAAACTATTAATATGCCAAAAACATTTTTCATAATCTATTTCGTTAAAAATGTAATTCCATCTAAAACCTTTTGTCTGCCATCAGGCCCTTCACAAACAATATCCTTGAATATAACCGTCGCATTCGGCTTCAACGAATTCAGTGCCCCTTTAATCTGCGAACTGAAACCTGCACCGCTATTTTGTAGCGTTACAGCGTCAGATCTTGGGTTAATAAATGTTACCGCGAACCTGATCACTCTGAATTTCACATCGAAAACAAAGTCTTCTAATTGTGTATCCATTATGCTTGCACTCTCAATAAACTCAAGTGGAACGTTCCCGCCACCCTTTCCTTTAACATAGGGTTTTGGTGTAGGCAATGCCTTTACGCGAAATTGCTGAGAACCCAAGTTTAAAGTTTTACCTCCCTCGTTTGAGCTTACGCTGATGCTCAGGGTTTTACCAACTTGAGCTCCGCCAACGTTCACCATATATTTTCCATTGCTTCCAGAAATTGATCCTCCATCTATAGAAGCTTTTACGCTTTCTAAAGGAAAGCCGGCAGCAGATACCGAGAACGGGTTAGGAATACCCGCATAAATAACATTCATTTTATCTGGGGATACTGTAGATGATGGCTTTGCCACCTGATAAGTTTGTACTGGAGTCAAGTATTCTTTTACCTGACCATCAGTTTGAACCACTTTCACGGAGCCTCTCCATGTAAATACACCCACACTACCTGTGCTTCCGGTGTAGGTTCCTTTACCTTCCCTAACACCTAAAGAATTGCCCCCCACGGAAATCTGTGGTACAGACCTTGAGTCACTCGCTGTCAAGAAAACTTGAGCAGTGTATGGCTGTCCCTGAATAACATAAGAACTAGGCGCAACAGCGACAGCTGCGAATTGATCCAGGTTTACCAATGATTTATCCATATTTCCAAACAACTTTTTTACAATCTCCGCCTCGGCGTTCTTAACGTCAGACTGGATTTTACTTAAAGTTGTATTTGCTGCAGTTAATGGCATCCCCTCACCAAAGTTAATTTCTTCCCACCTCTTTTTACCGCTAATACTCTTTGCAGCATCTTTAGCTTCCAGGGTAAAAGTAACTCCTTTACGGTCTTTTTCATCCAGCAAAGCAATCAATTTTTCTCGGGTATCATTGATCTTGTTTTTTAGATTCTCGCCCTCTTTCTGATTGATCATGATGCCTTGTGCGATGTCCATATTAGCCCGCTCTACTAAGTCACCAGTTTCTTCATCAATTCCTTTTCCAGCAGTATTAAATTTATCTTTAAGCTTCTGAACGTAATTATTCAGTTCGTCAGCGTAAGCCTTCGCCTTATTTGCCTTCTCCCAAATAGGTTGTGCCCTAGCGGGTTCATCCTTCAGCTTTGTATTTTGAAAAGATAAAAATAGTTGTTCAATGCTTGTACTTACGTTATTCTTAGATGAAACTAAGCTGTCGTTAAAGTTCTTGAAAGCATTTAAGATTGTATCTGATACATTTAAGGCAAGCATAGCAAGCAATACCAAATACATGATATTGATCATCTTCTGCCTCGTCGTCTCTCTTCCTCCGGCCATTTAATTAGGTCTCCTTTGTTTAATTAATAATTGATTACCAATTATACACGCGGCTGATTCATTGCAGAAAGCATGTTACCGTAAATAGCGTTTAATGATGACAAGTTTTTAGCAAGCTTACCTACCTCATCTTTAAACTGTTTAGAGTCTTCCATTGACTCGTTGAAGTTGTGCATGGTTAAAGAAAGGTTCTGGTAAAATTTATTCATTGATTTTAAGTGTGCACTTGAGTCCTGAAGTTCCAACTCATAAACCGCATTTAATGCAGAAAGATTTTTAGCAAGGGCATTTACCTGATCGTGATAAGCTGCTGCACCAACATTACTCTCTCCCATTTCCACTAACTGAGCGGTGGCCTTCGAGAAAGCACTGTTCAAATTATCAAAACTGGCAGAAGCGCCTTTTACTTTTCCAGCAAATTCAGTGGTAGCCAATGAAGCGTCAGCTACCGAAGAGATATTTGCTACTTTATCGCCAAATGTGCGAAGTCCCGTACCAAGACTTTCAATAAGTTCTGGACCAATCTTCGCGTCTACTAACATTTTATCCAATGCAGCTGTAGAAGGAAAACCAGCTTGTACCGGAGCAACTTGCCTGGTAGTCGCTTTTGGGAGTTCGCCAGAAAAATCTGCACTTAATTCAGGATACACTTTCTCCCAGGGAAGTTCTTGTTCTGGCTGTCTAAATCCTGTTAAAAAGAATAAAAAAGCCTCAACACCAAGTCCTATACCAATTGCATAATTGCCGAACACACCGCCTATATGTAAAATTTTAAATAGCGCTCCTAGAATAACTATACTGGCTCCCCAGGATATCGCTACGTGTAACCAATCAAATTTTGCTTTTGCTGCCATACTAGATAAAATAAGGATAGATGATTTATGTTTTTCTTTAGTTTTTGTAAGTGATGTCGGTCCCAGGATATGCCGAAACACATCTAAAGCCGATATAAGATCTAGCTTGATCTTGATACTCATAAGTACCTACAGCATTTTGAAGGAAAAATCCAATATCCTTCCAAGAACCTCCCCTCACAACTTTACGCTTCATGTATTTGCTATCAGTAGTCTTCGCAACATATGTAAAGTTTGGGTTAAAGTCTAAAAGCATTGGTGCGGCCGATTGGTTATATGCCGTAATAGTCCATTCAGCTACGTTTCCTGCCATGTTATATAAGCCGTAGTCATTAGGGAAATAGGATTTAACGTTCACTGTATACAATCCACCATCATCAGAGTAATTACCACGACCAACTTTGAAATTGGCCTGCATACATCCTTTGGTATTACGAACGTAAGGGCCTCCCCATGGATATTTAGTCTTAACGTTCCCCCCGCGGGCAGCGTACTCGAATTGTGCGTCAGTCGGTAATTGATATTCGGGACGTGAGTTAAGCGGTTGTTTTCTCGCTACTGCTACTGATTCATAAAATCTAGTGCGCCAAACACAAAATGCAGAAGCCTGCTCCCAACTCACACCAACAACAGGATAATCATCATATGAAGGGTGGTTGAAGTACGTTTTTACCATCGGGTCATTCTGTGAATAAGAATAATCAGCTTTCCAAACCAGGGTATCAGGATAAACGGGGATAGAAGCGTGTTGATTCGGGTTGCTTGCATCAGGAAGGTCAGTATAAGTTACGATTGCATCTTGCCTCTTCTTCGAAGGGTCTTTTCTGTTTTCAGCAGCCAAATCAGAATTCACGTAGCTGTATGCATATCTTAATCTTCTCACGTCGATTTCATTTCTACCGGGAATGGCATCTGCACCAGTGTAATACATGTCTGTTAATTTTGAACCAAAGCCGTTATTCCTATTACTCCAAAGTAAGCTTCCGTTACCTACTTTTCTCCAGTCGATATTTCTGTTAGCACCAGTGGCAGCAGCGTTAGGATCGCCTTTTGGTTGTCTAAAAAAAACTGGCGCCGTAGTTGGACCTAAAGTGGTTACTGCGATTGAGTCCCTCACCCAATTCACAAACTGGCGGTATTCAGCGTTAGATATTTCTGTCTGATCCATAAAAAACGCGCTGAATGAGGTCATAGCACTTGGAGCAGTCTGATTGCTGTTGATGTCTTCGTCGGATAATCCTATTAGTGTTCTGCCTGGCGGAATGTAAACCATACCCAAAGGGATTCTATTGTTCCTGAATTTTCTATTATAAACACCAACCAGCTCACCCTGACCGCCTCCCTTGCAGCTAAAGAGCTGTGCCGCTACAATAAAAAAACATAATAGGGATAAGTTTCTCATATTTATGGTAAAGCAAATTAGTAACAATTTTATCGATTATGATTGATATTAACAACTATTCATACTATAAATATACGCATAAACGAAAATAAACAAAATGATTACTTATTAGATTTCTTGATGTAATTCTCAATTGCCATGATCATAGATGGAGCCTCAGGCGATGGCGCCGCGATATCTACCTGTAAATCTGCATCTTTAACTGCTTTGTAGGTATTTAACCCGAACGCTGCGATCCTGGTATTATTTTGTTCAAATTCAGGAAAATTTGTGAATAAAGACTGAATACTTGAGGGACTAAAAAAACCAATCACATCATAAAAAACTTCGGCAAGATCCGAAAGGTCTGAAACCACTGTCTTAAATAAGACTGCAGGGGTAACATCATATCCGTTTTTTTGTAAAAAATTCATAGTGTCTTCAGTCGCAACATCAGAACATGGGTAAAGGAATTTTTCAGCAGCATGTTTCTTCAAAATTTCGGCAAGATCTACAGCAGTTTGTTTACCAAAAAAGATCTTCCGTTTCCTGTATTGAATGTATTTTTGAAGATATAGTGCCGTTGACTCTGAGATACAGAAATATTTAAGATCCGCAGGAACCTCGTACCTCATCTCTTCACATATTCTAAAAAAATGATCTACCGCATTCCTGCTGGTGAACACCACCGCAGTGAAATCACCTAAGGTAATTTTTTCCTTTCTAAAATCTCTTGCAGGCACTCCTTCTACATGGATAAACGATCTGAAATCAATCTTCAAATTATACTTTTTTGCCAAATCAAAATAAGGTGATTTTTCTGTTTCTGGCTTTGGCAAAGTGATTAATATACTCTTTACCTTTCGCATCCTATCTTCAGCCATTTCTTGCTTTTTACAATTTACATCATCATAACCCTATAGCCTTGATTAAAATCAATATAGGGCAAATTTCGAGGGCACAAAAGTACAAAAACAAATAGACTTTTGAAAATCGATTATGGGATAAGATATTCACTCCAGCTCTTATAAACTGAAACGTAAAAATGGTGGCCAAAAGAATAAACGAAACTACTATAAAAATAGGTGCGTATTTCAAAGGCGATAATGCAAATGCGACCACCAACGGGATGAAGAGCAGCGAAAGATTGAAGTAACTTAGATATAATATCGTAATGTACTCATTCACGGGCTTCTGTAGGTTAAAAAGATGCCCCAAAACCCTAAGAATAAGAATCTTTAATAGATAGAGTATTACGATCAAGACAGAAATACTTAGGTAAAACTGAAATCCGGCACCCGAGAATGCAAGACGATAGAACTGAGATAACAAATAAAAGAACATTCCAATGGTAAAACCAAACTGAACAAATAAGAGTAAAAAAGGCCAGGATTTGAACAAATTATCTTCCTTATTTAAATTGTTCAGTACCCGATTACTAAAGAAACTCTGAATTATTGTTTGCAATTGTTTGGTAAATGACACTTTTACAATGGCGAACAATAGCAATAACGAGGCAACAACTCCAAGCACCCAAAGTTGCCCTTTAGGTAAAAGTTTACCAAATTTATACTTGCTTCTTGGTACTGATGCAAAGTCCTTATATCGATTAATCAAGTTAGATCTCCCAACTGTATTTGCCCTTAATATACTATCTATAATCATATGTCCATTGACCATAGAATCCGGGAACAGCCAGGTGGCTTTCATAAGGGAATCGGTTACAAAATTCCGCTTTGCATTGTAAGCAGAGTCCTTAACAAATCTTTCTCTGTAGCTTACCCTAACAGGCACACTATCAGGCGCGATAATTGGCACTTGGCAATATGCCACTTCGTTGCCAATCAACAGCAATAACAAAGCAATTAGACGTACCATTCTGGAGATCATTACCGCAAAATTAGCTAAAAACTAACAAGCATACTAAGTCTTATTAATTTAGCCGTAAATTATTAATTTTACCTGCATGAAGAATTGGTTTCGTTCAAATAGGCAGCACCTTTTAATTATCTCCATATTTATTGCACTTTGCTTTCTCTATTTCAGTCCGGCGATACAAGGAAAAGTTCTTTATCAAAGTGACATAATGGAAGCGAAAGCACAATCGCGGGAAATCATGGAAGTAAAAGCTGCGACGGGACATGGCCCGCTTTGGACAAATTCCATGTATGGGGGAATGCCGGCTTTCCAAATCTGGGCCAAATACCCTGGAAATATGCTCACCTACGTAATCGGCTTCATAAAAACCGTGTTTCCAGACCCTATCGATACCATACTCAGCTTTCTTCTTGGATCTTACTTTCTGTTGAATGTACTAAAAATGAAACCCTGGATCGCCGCCGCGGGTGCCGTGGCTTTCTCTTTCAGCTCCTACAATTTCATTTATATTCTTGCTGGCCATAGCAATCACGCAATGGCAATGGCAGTCTTCGCTCCCATCCTTGGATCAATACTCCTCACTTTGAGAGGCGGTAAATATCTGCTCCGTGGCGCCGTACTTACTGCATTCTTTCTGGCATTGGAGATCCGGACTAATCATATCCAGATGACTTACTACCTGTTTATGATCTTGATTTTGTTTATCATCATTGAAGGTTATCATGCAATTTCAAGCAAACAAAGCAAACCTTTTTTTACCGCTCTTGCCTACCTATCCGCAGCCTCAGCTTTAGCATTGACTATAAATGCTGGAAGCCTTTGGTCAACCTGGGAGTATGGACAGGAGTCAATCCGTGGTAAGGCTAACTTGACCAGGAGTAATACAGAGGCAAATTCGGGTTTGCAAAGAGGCTACGCCTATCAATACAGTCAGGGTGTGGGTGAAATAGCCACTTTTCTTGTACCAAACCTCTATGGAGGTGCATCGTCCGACCGATTTCCGGAAGGGAAGTCTCAAGTAGAAGATAATCTTCTGAAAGCAGGTGTCCCGGAAGCCCAAACACAAGGCCTTTTGGCACAGCTAGATCAACAAGGCATCCTGCGCCCATATTGGGGAGATAAACCTAGCACAGCAGGATCCTGGTATTTCGGTGCAATCGTCATGTTTCTATTTGCACTTGGTTTATTCATAATCAAAACCAGGTTCAAGTGGTGGATTCTGAGTGCCTCTTTCCTTTTCATTTTTCTTTCTTTCGGTAAGAACTTTCCATTGGTATCCGATCTGTTTTTCGATCATTTCCCAATGTATAACAAATTCAGATCTGTTGACTTTGCCCTTGCCGTGCCAGCATTTCTAATTCCTTTGCTAGCCTTTCTGGCATTAAATGAACTGATTACTCAAAAGGACATCAGAAAGGATCTGTCAAAAAGATTGATGCAATCATTTTATATTACTGCTGGTTTTCTGATGATAATTTTGATATTTCCCACGCTGATTTTCGATTTCAAGGCTTCCTATCATGCTGAAGTTATGGTGCAAATTGCGAAGACGTATGACATTAGCATATCGAATTTAATAAGTAACGGACTGGTAGCAGACCGAATCTCATTGGCGCGTACCGATGCTTTAAGATCGCTGATTTTCATTCTAATTGCATTCGCAGTGATTTGGTTCATGATCAAATCGAAAATTAAGACCGAAACAGCAGTGCTCATTATTGGAGTGGCGATTTTAATGGATATGTGGGGAGTGGATCGCCGATACTTAAACAACACAAATTTTTACGATAAAGATCAGCTCGCTCAAAGTTTTCAGCCATCAAAGGCAGACCAGCAGATCATGGCGGATCCAGCACTCGATTATCGCGTACTCGATCTTAGCAAAAGCGACCCATTTTTTGACGCGGCGCCATCCTATTTTCACAAATCGGTTGGCGGAAGGCACTCTGCCCGTCTGCGACGTTACGATGAACTGATCACCGCCCAGTTTAATGGCAAGCTGAACGAACCGGTTTTAGATATGTTGAACACCAAATATTTCATCGTTCCTGATAGCGTAGCCGGCCAGTTGAAACCTGTACTACGAACTTCTGCATTAGGAAATGCTTGGTTTGTACATAATGTAAAGTATGTTGAAGGGGCCGATGCCGAGATGAATGCGATTACTTCCTTCCACCCGAAGGACACGGCAATTGTTCAGAACGATTTTGCTGCACTAGTTGGAAAACTTCCTCTGAATGCAGATACTACAGCTTCAATTGAACTGTTGAAATACCATCCGGACAATTTGCTTTACAAATATAAAAATAGTGAAAATGCAGTAGCGGTGTTTGCTGAAATATGGTACGACAAAGGCTGGAACGCTTACCTCGATGGTATTAAAGTACCATACTTTAGGGCAAATTACATTCTTCGAGCGCTAAAGCTCCCAGCGGGAGAACATGAAATAGCGTTCAAGTTTGAACCAAAATCTTATTTAATTGGTGACAAGATTTCACTTTTTGCTTCGTTAGCGTTGGTAATCACAGGCGTGTTCGCTTTTTATAAAAGAAGAAAACAAATAGTAAAATAGTCTAAGCCCCTTTTTAAACATCGATGCCAAATGAAGTTTGAATCTCCTCCTGACCGCAACGAGTTTTTACACATTCACATTGATTAATGAGGTTAATGCAGACATAGCGACATCATTGATTTTTATCGGATAATCCCGCGATATTTAGTTTTTGCAATTGTTATTTGTTTTTTAATATAATATTCTGGTTGATATGAGGTTTATACTGAAACTTTTCAAATACCGCTCAGCTATGTGTTTTGTGGCTGTTTCCTTCGGGTGGATCCGAAGCAGACACATAGCAGACTCGAAGCAGACTCGAAGCCAAGACGTAGAAGAGGCAACTAGTAATAAACTAGTAACACTGTTCTCTGTGGTCTGAAATAGGGAAATGTAGTAGTATTTAGTAGCATAATTAGAAGCATCATTGGTTGATTGATTAAACGAACCTACAATACTGCTGTTTAAAAAAAGCAGGTTTTATATTTAAAAAGGGTTAACTGCGCACTTAAAATGGTAAGTGTACACATAAAATGTTAACTGTAGACTTAAAGCGGTTAAGTGTACACCTAGACTGGATATAATAATCACTGCAATCAGCTGTTCCAAAGAACCTTCGTCCTTTGGAACAAATACTAATTGCTTCATACTGTGAATGACAGCATGCTTAGGAGAGAACGCTTCCGTATCATTGATTTCTTATATTTGGGTATATAGTAGTAAAGGCAATTGAAAAATATCAATTGGGGACAAGGAACAAAAAATATTTTTCCTTAAAGGTCTACATACTCATAAGTATACTTATATGCTCCATCATCCGAGCCAGATATTAGAACAGCTTTCCTAACATGAGTAACCGGAAAACCCTCATTTTCGTATTTATAGGTATTTAAAATATCCAAATAGCTACCATTACCATTAGGCGTCCTTTTTCAAGACATTGTTTGTGAAATCTTTCTCCACCATGTAAAAGGCCTCATGGATAAACATTTTATCACCATCATAGGTATATGTGACCCCAGAGTCGATAGAATTACTGAGGAGGCAATTTTAACGTGCATAAATTTATATTCGACTAAGGGTAGCGTTAAAAGTTGTATCTTTCTAATGTTAACCTCCCATTTCTAAATAACCAAATACCACCACGAAATGAATCTTATTACCAAAAGTATACTCACTGCAATTTTTCTTTTAACAACAATTAATTCCGCATTCTCTGCAGATGTCACCCTAAAAATTACCAAGCGCTACTTAAACCTTCCTGTTTCTCAAAAACAAGATCAGGGCAACATGAGATTTGATATTGGCGGTGAACAAGAGCGCTCGTTCAGAATTAGACTGGCCGCTAACCCTGAATATTGGGTCTTTACAGACGTATCTGCACTGAAAGGAAAAACGATTAAAATTAGTTACGATGGGAAAGCGGATGGTTTACCGAAAATCTACCAAGACGACCAGATCAATGGTCAGGATTCTTTATACCACGAAAAAAATCGTCCCCAATACCACTTTACTACAAAGAGAGGATGGATCAACGATCCGAATGGAATGATATTTTATGAGGGTGAATATCACCTTTTTTATCAGCATAATCCATATGAGCGGGAATGGGAAAATATGTCTTGGGGCCACGCAGTTAGTCCTGATATGGTTCATTGGAACGAGTTACCGGTCGCGCTGAGCCCCGATAATCTAGGAACAATGTTTTCAGGCTCTGCAGTTATTGATTACAACAATACCGCTGGTTTCAATAAAGGTAAAACACCTGCAATGGTTGCGCTATACACTGCTTTTACCAAAGACAAACAGATTCAGTGTGTGGCTTATAGTCTTGATAAAGGCCGTACATGGACGAAATATGAAAAGAATCCGATAATTGATTCAAAGGCAAGATGGAACAGCGTAGATACACGTGACCCTCGGGTTTTCTGGTATAAACCAGGAAAGCATTGGGTGATGGTGCTCAACGAACGTGATGGCCATTCAATTTACACCTCACAAAACCTAAAGGATTGGAACTATGAAAGTCATACCACAGGTTTTTGGGAGTGCCCTGACTTATTTGAACTACCAATAGATGGGGATAAAAATAAGACTAAATGGGTAATGTATGGCGCATCCAACAGCTACATGGTCGGCTCATTCGATGGTAAGACATTTTTACCTGAAGCTGGAAAATTCTATTATGTAACGGGTACTATTTACGCCGCCCAAACATTTACGAATATGCCCGAAACAGATCCACGAAGAATTCAGATTGGCTGGGGAAGAGTGCAACAACCGGGAATGCCATTTAATAACATGATGTTGATGCCCACCGAACTCACTTTACGAACTACTAAAGACGGCCCCAGATTATTCTCTAAACCTATAAGAGAAACACAACAATTGTTTGAAAAGCTAAAGTCCTGGCCTGTACTAACCTCCGACGAGGCAAATAAAAACCTTAAAGAATTTTATAATTCAGACCGTTTCAGGGTGAAAGCCTCCATCAAGCTCTCACATGCTACCAGTGCAGGTTTTAATTTGTTTGCGCAACGCGTATTAGATTATGACATGAACAACAATACCATCAATGGAGTTTTTTACTCGCCGGAAAACATTACTGGCATGGAGTTAACTGCAGACATCTACGTCGACAGGACATCAATTGAAGTATTTATTGACGGTGGAAAGTATTCTTATTCAATGGAACGCAGACCAGATAAAAACAATACGGAGGGCCTGCATTTCTGGGGCAATAACATTGAGGTTAAAAACCTGGAAGTTTATTCTGTTAAATCAATTTGGAAATAAAGCACGTCATTAAAGTAATACAACTCTTTACCATCTTTTATAGGCCTAAAAATTTTTACTTTTGTTACTCATGAAATTTGAATAGTTACACTTGAAAAATAAAAATAATATAAATTGGGGTGAATACTCTTAAAAATATGGCTGGAATCTACATCCACATCCCATTTTGCAAAAAAGCCTGTACTTATTGCGACTTCCATTTCAGTACTTCTATCAAATATGTTGATGAGATGGTAGATGCGATTTGCCTGGAAATTGTGAAGAAGAAAGATCGGATTACCGATCAGGTTGGAACAATTTACTTCGGAGGAGGAACACCCTCCATTTTAAGCGCCAAGCATTTTGAGAAAATCTTCCATGTTATTACTAAGAACTTTTCTATCTCATCCGAGGCGGAGATTACGATCGAAGCAAACCCAGATGACCTAACTGCAGCAAAGATATCAGAGTTGAGAAGACTGCCAATAAATCGCTTTAGTATCGGCATTCAGTCTTTTTTTGAAGAGGACCTAGTTTGGATGAACCGTGCTCACAATGCCATTGAAGCCGTAACTTGTATCAAACGAAGTCAAGATGCCGGGTTTGAAAATTTAAGTATTGACCTGATCTATGGCTATCCGCTACTAACCGACAGCAAATGGCTCCATAATATTAATAAGGCAATAGAATTTGAAACTCCCCATATCTCTGCATACTCTTTGACTGTTGAACCTAGAACAGTCCTCGCAAGTTCCATAAAAAGAGGGAAAGATATACCATTAAACGATGAACAAAGTGCATCGCAGTTTATTATGCTGATCAACAAGCTGAAAGAAGGTGGATTTGAGCATTACGAGATCTCGAACTTTAGTAAACCTGGAAAGTATGCTGTACACAACACCAACTACTGGCGTGGTGTAACCTACCTTGGAATTGGCCCATCGGCACATGGATTTAATGGAAATGTCAGGTATTTAAACGTTGCAAACAATGCTGCATATCTAAGCAGTATGGAGTTGGGTAAAATACCGGAAACTATAGAAGAGCTAGATTTGTACGATCGATTTAATGAATACGTAATGACCTCCTTAAGGACCATGTGGGGAACAAGCCTTGATAAGATTGAGCAGGATTTTGGAAAATTCTTCCTGGCAGACACCCTAAAAACAATAAGGAGCTTTGTCGAAAGACAATGGCTCATTAATGAGGGGAATCACCTAAAACTAACTACTGATGGGAAACTTTTTGCAGATTATATTGCCTCAGAATTGTTCCTATCAGTAGAAGATCACAGATAAATCTACGTCATCACCCCAATTGTTTTACCAGTCCATTCGGGAAATAATACTTTATCGTTGTGTATACCCAAATGCTTATCTGCGACTTCACTGAAAACACTTCTGAAATCAGTAGTCACCGCGAGGTCACGACCATCTTCCAGATTTTCTACAGACAAAGGGTTAATCGTTCCATGCACATGACCTCCATTCACACCTGCACCCAATATAAAGTTACAAGATGCCCTCCCATGATCAGTACCACCAGTTCCATTTTGCTTAACGGTACGTCCAAACTCGGTCATAGTCATCACGGTTACATCATCTTGTAAAGTTCCCATATCTGTCCAGAATGCCATCATACTTTCACTGAGGTCATTTACATTTCTGGCGAATATACCAGTCTCCTTACCTTGATTGAAGTGCGTATCCCAGCCGCCAGACTCTGTAAAAGCAACTTCAAGACCCACATTCATCTTAATCAATTGAGCAATCTGCTTTAAGGAATTCCCCAATGCTGTGTTGGGGTACATCGCATTATTGGAAGGTTTGTAGTTTTTGGTATCGGCCTTTTGAAGCATCTTAATGGCGTCAAAGCTCTCTTTACCGGTCTCCTTCAATAAATTAGAAGAAGTTTGATCGTAGAGGTCCTCAAAGCTCTTGGCAGCCATGTTAACTGAAGCCGGATTACCTTTCATCTGCAAATTGAAGTCTTGTAGGTTATTTATGGCTACCGCAGCATTATCGCCATAAAATGATCTTGGCAACGAAGTAGTCAGGCTTACGCCCTGAAATGGCGTTGCAGCTTCATGACCAAGCAAGCCGACCGCTCTATTTAACCAGCCGCTGTCAGTACCTTTCTTAAAAGGAGTACCTGACTCCATATAATCTTGCGCATCAAAATGGGAGCGGGTATTGTTTGGTGATCCGATGCCATGTACAATGGCCATCCGCTTATCTCGAAACATAGGTTCAAAGGCCGACATAGATGGATGTAATCCGAATTTTCCATCAAGATCTATCAGCGGCTTTTCTGAAGAACCTTTTGCCGCAGACATGAATAATGTTGGTCGCGCTGCTTTCAGGTATTCATCTGTAAATGGAGTAACGGCCATTAGACCATCCATAGCGCCGCGCTGGAAAATACATACCATGATTTTCTTACGCTTAAATAAGCCGGGACTCTGAGTTCCTGCAACTGCTTCTACTAAAAAACCAGGTATTCCGCCCATGCCTATTCCAAACAAAGCAAGGCCACCTCCTTTAATAAATCCTCTTCTTGAAGTCATGATAACATTTATTTACGTTGAAATTCTGGAGAGCCAATGATAACGCCTACTACTTGCGCCAACATGTTATTGTTTGTTTTTTGAGTTGTTGCGGACTTACGTTTAGCACTGGAATCTGGTATGGCTTCTGGCATCATTCCTTTTTCGCCAGCCATCATTGTATTCACCTTCGGCTGTGGTACGGGTACCTTTTCAGCAGCTTTAGCAACTTTCATTGTCAATTCAGGATCGTTCAATAAAGGCTTTAGCCTTTCCAATGTTTTAGACAGATCGCGTTCAGGCATGATCAGTTTACTATAAGTATTTAGCGCAGCTTCAGAACTTTCAGGTTCATGGTTATTATTTAAAGCCAATAAATCTATTTTTACACCTGGTATTCGCTGAGCAGCCAGCGCTAAACCAAAGTTCATTCTATTGAGTAAAGCGCCAGTGTTGATCCAATACTGGCCACGATCCGGAAATCCAGTGGGGGCTTGATAATAGTACATCTTTTGTCCCATCTTATTGATCCAATTGTACAATTGATAGGGCTGAGTAACTTGGGCATCTAATCCCCTAACAGCACTGATTGCAAGTTCAAAAGGAGACTTGGTTTTCTCTCGTAATGACTTGACAGACCAAAACTCTGGCGCAGAAACCATTGTTATAAGTACTTGTTTAATGTCACCATCTGTACTTAAAAATGTCTTAGCCATTTTATCAACCAGTTTAGGATCTGGTTGGTCATTTACGAATCTTGTAGCTAGTTTTTGTGAGATGAACTTAGCTGTGGCGCTATGGTGGGCAAGCATATTCAATAATTCTACGCCTTCTTGATAACCACCACCAGCTGCAAACTTCTTTCCTAATACAATTTTTTCCTCATTGTCGTGCCGTGTTGGAACGAATAGAAAATCACCATCTTTTATAAAACCATTTTTAGCAAGGTTGGCTGGGCCAATTCGATCTATGACTTTTTTGTAAGCGGCGCCATAGGCACCATCTTCACCAAGAGGAGCAATGGTCCAACCAGTTAAAACTCTTGCTGCCTGAGTTACGTCACTTTGTGTGTATCCACCATCCACACCGAGTGTATGAAGCTCCATCACCTCACGGGCATAGTTTTCATTTAAGCCCCCACCTTGTTTTCTTTGCTCAATCGTCTTCAGTTGCCTTGGCTTCACACCAGACATTCCCATTTGCATTCCATCCATATCTGTATTAGCAACAGGCTTTCCTGAACTGGTATAGTTGTCTAAATAGATGAGCATTGCCGGAGATTTAGCAGTTGCCATCAGTAGGCTTGAAAATTTACCGGTCACGTTCGGACGAATCACATCCCTTTCGAACGCTGGCACATAAGCCGCACATTGATTTTTAGTGAGCGATACATTAAAATGATTGAACCAAAAGTCTGTAAGTAGCTCATGAAGCTGATTATTAGTATAAGTAGCCCTCAGCACTTTTTGATTGATGAATTGACGGAGCAAGTCTTGCTCTTGTCCGTATCCTTTGGATTCTCTGTAGCCTTGAAGCTGCTTTCTGTAAACCTTCGGATCTCCTTTACCAACAGAATCCTTATTTATCACACCATCCTTTATAGCCATGCGTAAAACTTTAGGCTGGCGTGGATATTTATCCTGAACCTCGTCATTGGTTAGGTTGATATCCTTATAGGGTTCCAACATGGATTCCAATCCCTTATCGGAAAGATCGCCATCTAATTGGCGTTGGTACCACTTCTCCAATCCTTCCTTTACCAAAGCGTCTACATCACCGGATTTTGCGCCATAGGTAAACCTACTAAGAAGATGGGCAGCAGCCTGTCTTTCGGTTAGCCCTGCGTGTTTATAAGGAAATGATAACCTGTAAGGCTCATTATCCTTCTGAAAAGACGAAGTCAAAACTGACAAGGAGAGGATTGACAAACTAGCAAAAACAATCTTAACTGATGCTTTCATACAATTGGCTTTTAATGTTACCCAGGTATGACCTTTAAAACGCAAAAAAGATTAAACGAAATACAATGATTAGCAAAAGTTTAACAATAGGTTTACTCTATATTCGTTTACTGAGGCAATTTTTCAGGACCATTGTTTTCAATAACCCTTGACCATATTTCCGTATATTTTATATACTTATCAGTCCACAAAAACACCATTCGGTCAGCTTCATCGATAAAAACTGATTTTCTTAATACTTTACTTAAAAAAGACTCAAATCCAGAAGTAACACTGGCTGCTTTCTCTTGATAATTTAAATCCCCAAATTGAGTGTCAGACAAACTATAATTACCAATGATCTTACCTATAAACTTTCCTGTTTTCACATCGTAAAGACTTAGTATATAATTCGATTTGGTAATCACTCTGGCTCTTTTAATCTTGTCAGGGCTTTCGTTGCCGGTGCCATTATTCGTAGAAAGATAGCTCGTCAACTCCCAGGTTCCCACCATTTTTTGATTGAGAGAGTCGAGATTTTGGGCGGAACCTTGCTGGAGGATAAAAAGCAGGCTGAGTACGCTGATTAGGTATTTCATAAAATAATATTCAATCGTCGAGTAAGTAAATGTAGCACTTTTGATAATTTCTGCGTTTATTTGGAAAACAAATTATATGAAATCGCTCACTCTCGCCCTTGCAACACTCTTATTCTTTACTTCTGCGGCTTGTAAGAAGAACTCACCCGAAAAAGAACTTGAGAAAAAACTTATTGGCAAATGGAAATTTACAGGTCGCACCGGAGGCTTGGCCGGAAGTTCGGAACCAGCAAAACCCCCTGTAAAAAATAGTATTGAGTTTAAAAAAGGGGGCAAATACATTCGTTACACTAATGACGAGCCTATGTTTCAAGGCGATTATAAATTAAGTAAAGCAAAAAGTATCTATACTGGTAAAGTTGACAATACAATCCGGTTCGACCCGAAAATTGATTCTCCTGAAACCGGAAAAATTCTATCTATAATCGGGGATACATTAGCTATATCAGATAATTTTAATGATGGATATACAGCGGGGTATGTAAGAATAAATTGATTTAGTGGAATGGTTTATTAACTTTAGAACACCAAATAAGCCAAATGAACACTCTAAGCACGTACGACTACGTTGTTTTTCTCGTCTATTTTTTAATTGTTGCCGTCTACGGATGGATGGTATATCGTAAGAAACAGGCCCATAAAGAAAACTCCAAAGATTTTTTTCTAGCAAAAGATTCGCTGACCTGGTGGGCTATTGGGGCATCATTGATAGCATCGAACATCTCAGCGGAGCAATTTATAGGCATGAGTGGCTCCGGTTTTACCATGGGGCTGGCCATAGCGACCTATGAATGGATGGCGGCCGCAACCCTGATTATTGTCGCTGTGTTCTTTATTCCTGTTTACATCAAAAATAAAATTTATACCATGCCCCAGTTTCTGGGACAGCGATATAACAGTACGGTAGCGATGATTATGGCGATCTTCTGGTTGTTGTTGTATGTAGTTGTAAACTTAACGTCCATCCTTTACCTTGGTGCGCTGGCGATTAACAGCATTTCTGGAATCAACACCACCGCCTGCATGTACATACTTTCAATTTTTGCCGTGATCATCACATTGGGCGGAATGAAGGTGATTGGTTATACAGATGTTATACAGGTATTCTTTTTAATCCTTGGTGGATTGGCTACAACCTATCTCGCGTTAGAACTTGTTTCCACTCATTTTGGAACTTCGGGAGTACTTAATGGCCTAAATTTGGTCAGGGAAAAAGCTAGTGATCACTTCCACATGATCTTCAAAAAAGAAAATTCGCACTACATGGATCTTCCTGGATTAACAGTATTGATTGGCGGAATGTGGATTGTGAACTTAAACTATTGGGGATGTAATCAATATATCACTCAACGAGCGTTGGGAGCCGATCTCAAGACGGCAAGAGGTGGATTGTTATTCGCCGCTGGGTTGAAGCTCTTGATGCCTGTGATCGTTGTATTGCCTGGGATCGCTGCATATGTTTTGTACAAAGAAGGCTATGGCTCTTTCGAAACTGCTATGATGAAGGACGGCTCACTTAACGCAGACTCTGCGTACCCGGTGCTATTAAATCTCTTACCCGCTGGCTTAAAAGGTCTATCTTTTGCTGCATTGACTGCCGCAATAGTGGCATCGCTGGCAGGTAAAGCAAATAGCATTGCTACGATTTTTACACTAGATGTCTACAAGAAAGTAATTAATAAAGATGCTAATGAAAACAAACAGGTGGTAATTGGACGGATAACTGTAATTGTAGCTATGGTATTAGCCATTATCATTGCTCCACAACTCGGGATAGACAAAAAAGGAGGCTTTCAGTTCATTCAGGAATATACTGGATTTGTTTCTCCAGGAATCTTTGCCATGTTTATACTCGGATTCTTCTGGAAAAAAACCACATCAAATGCAGCTCTTTTTGCAACAATTGGAGGCTTCCTACTATCGGTTGGGTTTAAAGTAATGCCTCTATTTACCAATCTGGAATGGCTTAGTGCTTCAGGATTTTCAAAGCTTGCCGAGCAAAAAGATGGCACAATGTTGTACGAAATACCCTTTCTCGATAGAATGGGATTTGTATTTTTAATTTGTGTAATTGCAATGTATGTGATCAGCAAACTTGAAAATAATAAAGGTATAAATCCCAAAGGTCTGGAGATAGACAGAGGTATGTTTAAAACTACCCCTGGATTTGCAGTTGGGGCGCTCATAATTTGTGGAATACTTGTGGCACTTTACGGAATCTTCTGGTAGGCAGAGGATTAGTTTAAGGCAAAAGCTACATAGCTATCACCGCTTTTAGTTCCAAGTTTGTTACCTCCGCAGGCTATTACAATGTACTGTTTGCCATTAACCTTGTAGGTACTTGGCGTAGCAAACCCAGCCGCTGGCAATTCTGTTTCGAAAAGCAACTCACCTGTTTTCTTGTTGTAAGCCCTGAACATCCCATCTTTGGTAGCAGCGATAAAAAGTAGGCCACCGGCAGTAACTGCTGGTCCCCCATAATTCTCGGTACCGGTTTGGGCTATGCCTTTAGCGGTCAGTTCTTTAAATTCGCCTAAGGTTTTTTGCCAAAGATGCTTCCCTGTATTCATATCTATGGCTGTTAGCGTACCCCAGGGTGGCGTAATTGCCGGATATCCATTGTTGTCGAGAAACTTATCATAACCATTAAACTTATACTTTACCTCAACATTCTTGTTTTTATAACTGGCTATCATTGACGTCGCTTCCACTTTCTCTTCTCGATACAGGAAATCAATAATATTTTGTTTTTGTAATTCCGAAATGTTACTGAATCCAGGCATCATCCCTCGCCCATTAGTGAGCAAACCGGACATCTCCTTCCTACTCAGCTTCGCTTTTATATTTACGAGAGATGGAAAACCGCTTGCAGAATTCCCTTTAAGTTCTGGTCCGTGACAGGTAATACAGTTGTTGATATAGAGCAAACCCCCAGGTGTAAGGTTCTTTGAGGTTGTAGCAAGGCCTTGTGTCGGACTAAGGCTGAACAGCCATGGCATTTCATTGGCATTAACATAAAGGATGCCATCAGGATCTGCGGCAGCGCCGCCCCATTCTGCGCCTCCGTCTGCACCAGGCAGCACTACTGTTGGTGTCAAGTTTAGTGGTTGATAAAGGCCCTTTTGTGAGTTGCGAAAGGTCTCTAGTAATTCTTTGCGGTTCTCCGCAATGGTGCTGATCTCCGCTTCAGTAACGGTTTGTCTGGCAAAAGGGGCAGGCAACTGTGGAATTGGCTGGGTAGGCCAGGTCTGCTCACCCGGTAGTGTGGAAGCAGGAAAGGGCTTTTCGTCGATGGGAAACAAAGGCGTACCTGTTTCTCTATCAAATAAGAAAACGAGTCCTTGTTTGGTAATTTGTGCTACGGCGTCAATAGTTTTACCATCCTGTACCACCGTTATTAAATTTGGTGGGGCAGGTAAATCCTTATCCCAAATATCGTGGTGAACCATTTGATAATGCCAGATGTATTTTCCGGTCCTGGCATTCAGAGCGATCAGGCAATTGGCATAGAGGTTCTGTCCGAGCCGGTTGCCTCCATAAAAGTCAGGTGCGGCTGATCCTGTCGGAACATAAATAATTTCCCGTTTTCGGTCGATCGCCATTCCTGACCAATTATTGGCAGCACCTACCTGCCCAGCTTCTTTGGTTGTACTTGGCCAGGTATCCGCTCCAGGCATGCCCTTATCTGGGATCGTCTTAAATACCCAGACGAGTTTGCCTGTTTTGACATTAAATGCTTGAATGTAGCCTATTGCAGCACCAGCATCCTCACCTACCCTTAATGGCATTACAATCAGATCTTCAAACAGTGTCCCAGGTGTCGTCGATATTACAAATTTATCTTTGGAATTCGGCTCTAACCCTAATCGCAAACTTACTTTTCCACTATCTCCAAAAGATTTAATAAGGGCTCCTGTTTCTGCATTAAGCGCATATAATTCTGAATTGTAAGCATAAAGTATTCGCTTATCAGATCCCGCCTGCCAATAAGTAACACCTCTGTTTATGTTAGATGTACGTACTCCAGGTTGAATATATCTCCACTTTTGCTGTCCTGTTGCCGCGTTAAGTGCAAAAACCTGATTGGAGGCGGTCACACCAAATAGTACCCCATCAACTATGATCGGATTACACTGAACCTGACCAGAATCGCCCGACTTGTATTCCCAGACTTTCTTTAGCTGCCCGACATTGGAAACATTGATTTGAGTCAACGAGGAATAATGATTTCTATCCGGTCCACCTAGGTATTCTGACCACTGGCTTTGTTCATTAGGTTTTTCGGACTGTTCCTTGCAACTGCAGATTAGGAAAAAAAAGAACAGGCAAAATAGGGATAATCTGTTTTTAGTCATAGTTTTTTACAAAGCGCTCTATAAAAATATGTTTTTATCTTGATAACAAGAATGCCTGGCTAATAAGAGGCGCTAAAAGTCCTGGTCTAATTAACTGAGAGAAATTTTATATGTTTGTGCAATATAAGGTCGGTCACTGACATATCGTCATTTTCGGGTACCTTAGCACAACTTATGAGCTTTATATTAAAGCCGGTGGATACCGTAGAGCAAATTAGCCCTGCTGATTTCAAAAAGAATTACCTTGACGCCAGACGTCCACTAATAATTAAAGGACTCACTAAAACCTGGCCTGCCAGGGAAAAATGGACCACTGATTACCTGAAAGAGATAGCAGGTGATGTGAACGTAAGCCTGATGGACAATTCCAAGGCTGACCCTTCTAAACCGATCAATGCGTCTGTTGCCAATATGAGATTTGGTGATTATCTGGACCTCATAAAATCTAAGCCAACAGAACTTCGCATATTCTTTTTCAATCTTTTCAAACATGTTCCAGGACTAGTTGAGGATATTGTAATACCAAAAGATTTGATGGGTGGCTTTATAGAAAGTATGCCCGCCATGTTCTTCGGCGGTTCTAACTCCGTAACCTTTCTTCATTATGATATCGACCTTCCACATCTTTTTCATACGCATTTCGGCGGGCGCAAACACATCATCCTATTTGACAACAAATGGAAACAGCGGTTATACTGTATTCCAAATGCCACTTACGCATTAGAGGATTATGATGTCGCAAATCCCGATTTTGAAAAATTCCCTGCACTTAAAGGTGTAGAGGGCTACGAAGTCTTTCTCGAACATGGTGATACTTTATTTATGCCTACAGGTATGTGGCACTGGATGAAATATTTAGATGGCTCATTTTCGTTGAGCTTAAGAGCGTGGGATGCATCGATTGGTAGAAAAATTCAGAGCGTATTTAATCTGGCGTTAAAAGGTGGTGTCGACAGCGTTTTAAAAATGGCTTTCAAAGCACCTTATGCTAAATGGCGAGAAAGACTTGCGGTAAAAAGAGCAAACCGTGCCCTTGCCAGTGGCTCACCGAAGTAGCCACTATTTTTACAACAGGATAACATTACAAAGGCCTCAAACTTTTACCTTCGATAATTCGTTTATCCTAAATATATGAGAGGCTTCCAGTTTTCTAATTTTGTGCCTGATGATTTGCCAAAAGGTGGTTTTAACGAATTACTAAAACTCTTTACGCAGTTACTTAACTATACGGCTGGTGATGCCGGAGAGGCAATAGCCTGGCTTACTGAACTTGATAAGCAGTATAAATTTACTAACAACGAATATGGGGTTGGAGATTTTTTTGAAGATCTCAAGGAAAAAGGTTATATCAAGGAAGATGCTAAAAATGGAGATTTAACAATCACCAGTAAAACAGAGCAAACTATTAGAAAATCTGCGTTGGAAGAGATTTTTGGCAAACTTAAAAAAGCAGGAAAGGGTAACCACAACACAAATCTTTCCGGTATAGGCGAAGAAAAGAATGCAGACAGGAGGGAGTTTAATTTTGGCGATAGTCTGGATCAAATTGACATGACTGCTTCTATTCAAAACTCCTTAATCAATCATGGACTCGGTGATTTTACTTTGACCGAAAAGGACCTTGAGGTTGAGGAAAAAGATTATAAAACGCTTACGTCTACTGTGTTGATGATAGATATTTCTCATTCCATGATTTTATATGGTGAAGACCGCATCACGCCTGCCAAAAAAGTTGCGATGGCATTGGCGGAGCTGATAAAAACCAGATATCCTAAAGACACGCTGGATATTGTAGTGTTTGGTAATGATGCCTGGCCAATCACTGTCAAAGACCTCCCGTATCTCCAGGTAGGTCCTTATCATACCAATACGTTTGCTGGACTTGAACTTGCGACAGACCTTTTACGTAGGCGAAAAACCCACAACAAGCAAATATTTATGATCACTGATGGGAAACCAACATGTTTAAAGGAGAACGGAAGGTATTACAAGAACAGTATGGGTCTGGATAGAAAGGTGATCAATAAAACGTTAAACATGGCGGCTCAATGTAAGCGGTTAAACATCCCAATCACCACTTTCATGATCGCACAAGACCCTTATCTACAGCAGTTTGTCCGTGAATTTACCCAGGTCAACGGCGGAAGAGCTTTTTATAGCTCTCTGACTGGTTTAGGAGAATACATTTTTGAAGACTACATTAAGAACAGAAGAAAGACGGTAAGATAATTCAACACTAAATGGATCACATCAATATAAAAACACTTGGGGCGCTGAAAGCTTCTAACTATAAAAGCTTATCAGTTAAGGATGAGTTAAGAAAAAACCTGATTAGGCAGTTAAAAAATAAAGAAGAGGGGTTTGAAGGGATACTTGGTTACGATGAAACGGTGATCCCTGAACTACAGACAGCGATCTTATCCCGTCATAACATCCTCCTTCTGGGCTTGAGGGGCCAGGCAAAAACAAGGATCGCCCGCTTACTGGGCAATTTGTTAGACGAGTATATTCCTTATGTTTCCGGAAGTGAGATCTTTGATGATCCATTAAACCCAATCTCCTGGTTCGCAAAACATGAGATCTCTATTCATGGAGATAATACCCCAGTTAGCTGGCAGCACAGGTCTGAACGTTATACTGAAAAGCTTGCTACTCCAGATGTAACTGTTGCCGACTTAATTGGCGATGTTGACCCGATAAAGGCGGCAACTTTGAAGTTAACTTATAATGATGAACGAGTAATTCATTTTGGTTTGATTCCGAGAGCCCACAGAAGCATTTTTGTAATCAACGAGTTACCCGATCTTCAGGCTAGGATCCAAGTGGCATTGTTCAATATGCTTCAGGAAAAAGACATTCAGATTCGCGGATTCAAACTTCGTCTTCCTTTAGATATACAGTTTGTGTTTACGGCAAACCCCGAAGATTATACCAATAGAGGCTCCATCGTTACCCCTTTGAAAGACAGAATAGAGAGTCAAATACTGACCCATTATCCAAAAACAATCGGTATCTCCAGGAAAATTACTTTTCAGGAGGCTAAACTTACTGATGAGCAAAAAGGCATTGAGTCGGATGGTTTGGTTAAAGATCTTGTCGAACAAGTCGCATTTGAAGCACGTCAGAGCGAATTCATTGATCAAAAATCTGGTGTATCAGCAAGGTTAACCATATCTGCATATGAGAATTTAATTAGTACTGCTGAAAGGAGAATGTTGATCAATAGCGAAAAAGCCACTTCTGTAAGACTTTCTGATCTTGTTGGGATTATTCCCGCCGTTACCGGAAAGATTGAATTGGTCTATGAAGGCGAGTTAGAGGGGCCTGCTAAAGTAGCAAATACGCTTATTGGCAAGGCTATAAAAACACTGTTTGTGAGGTATTTTCCTGATCCCGAAAAAGCTAAGAAAAGCAAGACAGCAAATCCTTATAACTCAATCACTGAGTGGTTCACTGAGGGTAATACACTTGATCTATCTGACTCACTTACGGGTATAAAGTATAAGAAAGAACTAATGCGCGTAACAGGGCTATATGACCTGGTAAAGAAATTTCATCCAAAGTTGAGTGAAAATCAAACTTTATTGTTAATGGAGTTTGTTTTGCATGGTTTAGCGGAGCATTCTCAACTGAACAAGAAGTACCTCGACGGGGGGTTCGGTTTTTCAGATATGTTCGAAAGTTTGTTCAACACCGGAGTCGAAGATGAGGAAGAAGACAATGATTTCAAATAATTTTAACCTTAAAGTTTAAATGGGCAGACTTTCGGTTCTTATCATTTTATCTGTTTTTATTCTCGTATTTGACTACTATTGCTTCAGAGCGATTTTAACTGTATTTAAAAGTTGGAAATCGAAAACAAAACGCCTTTTTGCGATAGTCTGGTGGAGTTATTCCATATTCCTTATCATTGGTGTATTTGTATCGATTTTTATAACTATTCCAAGTGTATATCTAGGTATAAGATCAATAGTTTTAGTGGCCTTCTTTCTTACCCTGGCCTGCAAAATTGTGTTTTTACCTTTCCTGGTAATCGACGATTTAAGGCGCGTGTTTTTAAAAGCAAAAAGCTTGGTTGCTAATGGTAAGGAAAAGCATACACAGACAGTTTCTCCTTCTGAACCTATCAGTCGTTCCGCCTTTTTAATTAAAGCAGGACTAATAACGGCTGCAATTCCATTGACCTCTCTTACTTGGGGGATCGCTACCGGAGCTTATGATTACAAAGTAATTCGCAAGCGTCTTATTCTTCCCAACCTGCCCTCGGCATTTGAAGGAATGAAGCTGGGCCAGATTTCTGACATTCATTCAGGGAGTTTTTATAACCACAGAGCAGTCGGCGGAGGCATCGATATGTTGTTGGCAGAAAAGCCTGACTTGATCTTTTTTACAGGAGACCTAGTGAATGACATGGCCACCGAAATGCGCGACTATCAGGATCTATTCTCGAAAGTAAAAGCTCCTCTAGGTGTCTACTCTACTTTGGGGAATCATGATTACGGTGACTATCACTTCGGAAAAGAAGGCTCTCCAGAAAAAGCCAGAAATCTACAGAATGTAATCAAAACACATGAACTGATGGGCTGGAACTTACTGATGAACGAGCATAAAAGTTTAAAAGTAAATGGACAGAAAATTGGTATTTTAGGGATTGAGAATTGGGGAATGGGCAGATTTCCGAAATACGGAAGAATGGATCTGGCAACAAAAGATACAGATGACTTTCCTGTTAAACTACTGCTCTCGCATGATCCTTCTCACTGGAGGGCCGAGGTGCTTCAAAAGTATCCACAGATTGATGCTATGTTTAGCGGACATACGCACGGGATGCAGTTTGGAGTGAGAACGAAAGATTTTCAATGGAGCCCAGTTCAATACATTTACAACGAGTGGGCTGGCCTTTATACTCACAATAACCAACAATTGTATGTAAACGTTGGTTATGGATTTTTAGGCTATCCTGGAAGGGTTGGAATTTTACCGGAAATAACGATATTTGAGCTAAGGCGAGCATAAAAACCGCTTGATAAAGTGCTTAAAAAAGTAGTATTCTCCATTCTTGACTTTCTGCTTTTTAGCAATCTTTTTATTGCAGTTTGTGCTGTAGCTCAGGGATTGATCACTTATCACTTCTTAAAAGTTCCGGCTGATAAATATGTACTTGCTTTCGTATTCTTTGCAACGATTGGTTTGTATAATTTTAGTATGCTCCTGGCTAAGCCTAAAAAGCCAGAAAACTCTCCATACAAGAGGGTGAGGTGGATCTTTTCACATTATCGAATGATCATTTCTATCACCTTGATTTCAATTCTGTGCCTTGTTCCCCTATTCCTTCTATATCTTAGCATCGAATCTAAGCTACTTATGCTATTTACGGGCTTGGTAGCTGTAGGCTACAATATCCCATTTCTAACATTAAATAACCAGAACATAGGGTTAAGAAACATTCCAGGAATAAAGCTCTTTTTGATCGCAATGGTATGGGCAGTGAGTAGCGTTCTTTTGCCGATCATGGAATTACAACATAGCCATCAATTAAATATCGCGCCCGGCGATACGCTATTACTTGTATTTAAACGCTTCTTATTTATTGCAGCAATCACAGTTCCATTTGACATTAGAGATCTTTTTCAAGATAAATTATATGCACTGAAAACCATTCCGGTAATGCTAGGGGAAAAGAGAGCCTATATATTCTGCCAGTTTCTATTGTTAGGCTATCTCCTGCTGCTGTTACTATTTAGGCAGGCAACGTATCCAGACATAGCCGCAGTAGTGTTAAATCTAGCTATTACAGGGTGGCTAATCTTCAAGTCTAATGTTAAGAAAAACGAATATTACTACTTCTTTTACCTCGACGGGACGATGTTACTGCAATACCTTCTATTGTTGCTTTTTGGATTTCTTTTTTCCTTTTAAGTGCCTGGATTAAATCGGTATCCAATTCCTCTAACGGTTTGCAACAATTGGGGATTATCCGGATTGAGTTCAATTTTCTTGCGAAGTCTTACAATGTGCATATCCAACGTTCTCGTGTTTACATCTGAATTATATCCCCAAACTACGAGCATTAACTCATCTCGATTGATTACTTTGCTTGGGTTTCTCAAGAAATATAACAAGATTCTATTTTCTAAAATTGTCAACTCTATTTTCTTTCCATTTCTGAATAGTGTATGCACATTAGGGTGGTGTTCCATATCTCCAAAGCGATGGATTTCGGACTTGTCACTATTGACCAGGAATTTTACCTTATTCTCAATCATTGCCACAAGAACATCCATATTAAAAGGCTTAGTCACGTAGTCTGAAACTCCAAAGTTATAGGCGTCGATTTTGTCTACATCCTGAGCTTTGGCTGTCATCATGATAATCAGATTTTCAAATCCTTGTTTACGCACCTTCTCGCAAACTTCTGAACCTTGTTTGCCAGGAAGCATCCAGTCTAAAAGTACGATGTCTGGCTTTTCTTCAAGGATAGCTTTTTCTGCAGCCTCGCCATCACTAACTTCCAATACCGCATAGCCTTCTGCTTTTAAGCGATGTCCCACTAAAAAACGAAGGTTCTCATCGTCTTCAACTATCAGTATTTTAATTTCTTTGGACATATCTTTTAATCGTTATAGGGTAGAACAATTTTAAACTCGGTGCCTTTATCCACTTTACTTTTAACGGTGATCTCGCCATCCATGTAATTAATCAATTCTTTACAGAATGCCAGACCGAGGCCTACACTTCCATTTTGATTGTATTGATTTTGAATGCGAAAAAACTTCTTAAATATATTATTTATTTCTGACGCTGGAATTCCTATTCCCTGATCAGTAAATCGCAACACAACTTTTCCTTTAATCAGTCTTGCACTAATGTGCAACATCTTCCTCTCCGGCGGAGAATACTTGTAGGCATTCTCTGCAAGGTTATCAAAAAGACTACCTAGTAGCACTGGATCGGTAATGAATGTTGTGAATCCGGTTACTTCGTAAGTAAAATTGAAGTCTGGGTGTTTCAAGCGGTGAGAATCTATAGTACTTTCGATAAAATCGACAATGTTCACCTGATCCTGGTTGAGCTCAATTGCTTTGTTTTCAATTTGAGTGAAGGCAAGAAGCTTATTCATTAAGCCGTTAAGTTTATCAGCTTCCTCATCAAGTATTTTACCGTACATTTTTTGCTCCTTTTCTGTAAGCGCAGCTGCACTCTTGATATTATTTCCAGCAATCTTTATAACACTTACAGGTGTCTTGAACTCATGAGTTAAGTTATTCATAAAATCATACTGTAGTTTAAACATCTTCTGGTTAATATTCAAATTTCTAAAAATAAGATAAGCTACCAATACCACAATACTATAGAAAGCCAATATCCCAAGCGCAAGCGGTAAGAAATAGTTAAAGATTTCATTTTCTATAAAAGACTGTGCAGAAATGAAGTACAACTTGTAATCAGAGAACGGTCCAGGGAGCGTGATTTCTGTTGTCATATAAGTTACGCCAGTTTCTAGCGGATCATAGGTTAGAGGCTCAATTCTGATGTGCTGATAGAGCAGTGGACGGGAATTGATAATTTTAATTTTGTATGGGTCCAAATGAAAAGAAAGCATGTCTTGTTGGTAAACCGGCCTGGCCTTTAATCTATTCCTTATCATCAACTTGTACATTTTCAGATCTTCTAACCTGGGTATATTGAGGTAGGTAATCTTGTTGGCGCGGATATTACTAAAGTTACTGAATAGTTCGTCTTGGCTTGGCGTTTTATTAGTGTCAAGACTTTCTATATAAGTTGCCAGCTTGAGGGCAAGCGCATTGAAATCGTCCCCAACAATGAAGTTTTTTGTATTTTCTCTGGAGAAAATCTCTACAGAGTCGACCGGAACCAAAGTACCGAACTGATAAATACTTTTTGGTCCAAAGGAAAATTTTCCTGTATTGAGTCCGTAGCGAACCGGTAAGTTTTTGACTTCGGAATCATAAAATATTACTTTAGATACAAAGGGATTTTCCATTAACAGGGTATCTACAAAATTAGATGCGGTGGCAGAATCGAGGTATCCATTATAGTACGAGACTTCAGGCAACTTTTTCTGGAAGAAATCATTATAAGGTTTGATGCTTTTCTCAAGGACATTTACTTTCTCAGAAACAAACTGATTTTCTATAAATTTCGTGCTAAACCTGTAGGCCAGTAATAAAGATAAGCCAAACAAGACCGTCATCATAACAATGAAAGTAAGGATCAAGGAAAAATTCTTACGGTATCCGCTTCTCTTCTCTACAGGCATACTTTGAATCTACTTTTTTTTCAGGTGAACTTCCAGAAATTGTTCCAGAGCAGTATAAAGCTTCTGGCGCTGTTCTATATTCTTGCCAAAAAAGAAATCTCCATCATTTTCTAAATAAGTTACCGGAATATTCTTCTTTTGAAGATTCTTTACAAACTGAAGCGTCTCTCCTGAATTGATATTCGGATCATTTGTATTCTGAGTAATAAATACGGGCTTGTTAATCTTATCGACCTGGAATAGTGGCGAAGATTGCCTCATTTGTTCAACATCCGTTAGTGGATTGCCAATCACCTCATAATACATTTGAAGGTTAGGCTTCATAAAAGGAGGTATTGATTTAAGATAGGAAAACAAATTTATTACTCCAGAATTGGATGCCGCACATACGTAATTGTGATCTTTAGCATATAAAGCATTTAATGCAATATTGCCTCCAAATCCAGTTCCGTAAATGGCTATTCGCTTAGGGTCTGCTATCTTTCTAGAGATCAACCAGTTCACTCCATCTGTAATGTCATTCTGAATCTTACAGCCCCATTGCCTAAATCCAGAAGCAGAGAATACTTTCCCATAACCGGCAGAGCCACGATAATTTACCTGGAGTACCGCATATCCGCGATTGGCTAGAAACTGAACCTCAGGATTATATCCCCAGTTATTTCTGGACCCAGGACCATCATGAGGCAATACAACCACGGGAAGCTGTTCAGCCTTTTCATTTAATGGAAGTGTAAGGTAACCATGGATAACCAGGTTATCCCTTGTGCGATAGGTTATAGCCTTCATCGGACTCATTTCTTCCTCCTTAATAGCGGAATTTAAGTCGCTTAATTTTTTTAGCTTTCCTGTCTTGTAAAAATAAAGATAAAAAGACCCTGGATTGCGATCGTTAAAGGTCCTCACAATGAAAATACTTTCAGCCTCGTCGCGGTCAATGATCTTGCTCTCCGTATTTGGCAGAAGTTTATCCAGGTCTTTATAAAGCATTTCAGTAGAATCGTCCAAAAAGTACTTTTCTTTTTTCCAGGATTCATAAACTACGAAAGACATTTTTCTGCTTTTTCGGGAATACTGAGCGTCTGTGACGTTAACGCTATCATTGCTATATAAAACTTTAATTTCCTTTCCGGTATTACAATCAAGTTCTACTAAGGCCCTTTTGTCTCTATTGACATCAGAGATTGCATAAACTATATTCCGCCGTTCGGGGGCAAATGCAACTGGCATAAGTGTGGTTTTGAAGTTGTTGGTCATAATAGGACGAAAACTTTCATTTTCTGCAGATCGATACAGGAAAGTCTCATTCACACCATCGCTACTTGTAGCTAATCTGAGCTTTCCATCATCATCAGTCATCCAGTTGGTAATGTTGCCAGGGTTTTGAGCAGCAATTTCCATTTTTCCGTTTCTCACGTTCAAGCGATAAACATCAAATACTGTTGAATCTCTCCTGTTAGAAGAAACCATCAGGTATTTATCATCTATCAGCTGATCTTCCAGTACACGAATTCGACTCTTTTCATTATTTGTTAACTGGCGTAAATTCCCACCGTTTTTGTTAATGATGAAAATATCGGACCTCCGCTTAACAGGATCAATGTCCCTGTAATAAATAAGTTCAGTGCTATTTACCCAGAAATAAAAGTTAATCTTTTTACCCTTGATATTTGTGACCTGCCAGCTCTTACCAGTATTCACATCTTCTAGATACAGGTTTTGATCCTTTCCATCAAACATTAAATAAGATATGTTTTTTCCATCCGGCGAGATCCTATACGTCATCCGTTCCTGAGATTTAAAAAAATCATTTACGGGTATGATCTTACCTGCCGGATCCCGATTACAGGCAGACAGGCAACACAACATCAATAAACAAAAAAGGTACTTCAGGTTTAACATCATGCTCGTTGAAGTTACGAAGTTAAGTAACCCCTGCTTTAAAATTTATATTCACCAACATTGTTACCTTAAAGGCCGCAACAAGGTTTGCAATGAAATTAGGTATTTTTGGATGCCGACCCATTTAATTTTGGTAACATTTAAAATACGCTCATGTATTTATCTTGTGGCAATACTCCGCTTGTTACCGTCTTATTTCTTAATTTAGAACATCAAGAGGTCAAGTTGAAAATGAAGAATCTAACTATCATTCTATTACTGAGTTTTGCAAACAGCATCTGCGTTGCGCAGAATAACATGGATGATGCGCTGGCTTTCCAATATTATCAACAAGCCCAATATCAAGAAGCGAGCATTTTACTCGAAAAACTCTTCACTAAAACAAAGAACGACGCTTATTTCGACATGTACTTAACCGCGCTATTGAAGATCAAGAAGTTTGATGAAGCAGAGGAGTTGGTTAAAAAATTAGCAAAAGAAAACCCTAAAAACCTAAGTTACGTTATTGGACTTGCTCGTATTTACCAGGAAAAGGGACAGCCGGATGCTGCTACTAAAAAATATAGAGAAGTATTGAGCAGTCTTCCTGCAGATGAATTCAAGATCCGGGACGTAGCAAATCGATTTTATGGTTTTCAAGCTTACGAACTCGCAATTTCTACCTTTCTGGAAGGCAGAAAAATATTAAATAATGATAAATTATTCACCTATGAACTCCTAAGCATTTATAGATACAAAAAAGATAAAAACATGCTGGTGCAGGAATATTTATCAGCTTTAGCTGCTACTCCCCAACTATTACTTCAGGCCCAGAGTGCCATTGCTTCTGTATTTGAAGAAAAGGCAGATTATAGCATCCTTCAAACAGCACTTCTAAAAAAGATCCAAAAAGAGCCAGAAGTGATGGTTTTTACAAAATTATTGATATGGCAGTACCTTCAACAACAGGAATATGAAATGGCTCTAAGACAGCTAATAGCCCAGGATAAAAGAATTAAAGATGATGGATTCATACTTTACACATCGGCCAATACTTTTCTTGAAAATAATGCCTACGCAACTGCTGTAAAAGCTTTCGAGTATATCGTAAGCAAGGGTAGAGAACATCCTTATTTTTTACAGGCTAAAGTAGAAATGATCAATGCCAAATATCAACTTGCTATCTCGGGGCAGTTTGATAGAACGAAAATTTTTGAGCTTGCCAATGAGTATAACGCAATTCTGGAAGAATATGGCAGGAACCCACGAACGGTGTTCGCCCTTAGGCGTTGGGCAAACTTACAGGCTTTCTATTTAAATGATCTTCCTAAAGCAGAAAATGCTTTAGAAGCCGCGTTAGCTATTCCCGGACTGGCATCAGCAGATATCGGACAAATCAAACTTGATTTGGGTGACATCTACATTTTAACAGAACAACCTTGGGAAGCTTTTTTGATCTACGAACAAGTAGCGAAGCAATTTGAAAGTCAGGTAATCGGAAATGAAGCCCACTATCGTTCAGCAAAGCTTTCTTTCTACCAAGGCAATTTTGCATATGCAAAATCTCAGGCGGATGTTTTGAAAGCTTCGACTACACAGCTCATTGCAAATGATGCATTAAATTTAAGCCTTATCATTTCAGACAATCTCCAAACTCCGCTAGACAGTAATGCATTGAAAATGTATGCCGACGCCGAGATGCTTGAATTCAGAAATCAGACCACACTAGCCTTAAAAAAACTCGATACTATAACTATAACCTACCCTCGTAATACGCTGGCTGACGATATACTGATGTCTAAATCGAAGATATTTATTAAAACAGGCGAAATCACAAAAGCAATTACTACGCTGAAAGAATTGATTGAGACCTTTGATACAAGTATTTGGAATGACGATGCGCTATTCACCTTAGGCGAGCTTTATGAGAAAAACATCAAAGACAATGAGCAGGCTAAAACATATTATCAAAAGCTAATAAACGACCACCCTGGCAGCATGTTTTCATCTGAAGCTCGTAAGCGCTTTAGAATACTGCGCGGAGATAATATTGGCACCTAATTCATATCTTTGCCGAATGCTTTTATACAATGTAACCCTTATCATCGAAGATGCCGTTTCAGAAAAATGGCTTGAATGGATGCAGGAAATTCATATCCCAAAGGTCATGGAGACTGGTATGTTCGTGTCCTCGCGCTTACTAAAAGTAATTGATTCACCAAATGAAGGAGTAACATTTTGTGCTCAATATGTTGCAGAAAATCTGGAGAACTACAATACCTATCAGGATAAATATGCACCGTCACTTCAGGCAGATCTAAATGATGAATTTGCTAACCAATTTGTTGCCTTTAGAACATTGATGGAATACATAGACAAAAAATAAGTTAACGGTATCTGCTACTGCTTTATTAAATCATATAGTTCATCCAATTTCGGCGATAAGACAATCTCAATCCTTCTGTTTTTACTTCTGGAGTCCGCAGTGGCATTTGGTCCTAGGGGCTGAAATTCACCTCTCCCCGTGGCAGTCATCCGAACACTTTCAACCTTACTAACGTCAGTCAAATATCGAACTACTGAAGTAGATCGCAGTACACTTAGATCCCAGTTGTCCTTGATTTGACCAAGATTTGTAATTTTCTGAGAATCTGTATGTCCTTCTACCGCGATGTTAATTTCGGGCTGTTGTTTGAGCACATCGGCGAGCTGACCTAAGGCTTGCTTGCCCTTCTCGTCAATAATAATACTACCAGAGGGAAAAAGTAGCTTGTCTGTCAGGGATACATATACTTTACCATTTCTAATTTCTACAGTAAGCCCATTCTTTGTAAAGCCCAACAATGCCTGTTGAAGTTTTTCCTTCAATTGATTGGTAGCCTCATCGCGTTTACGAAGTATTTCTTCGACTTCCCTCAATCGTTGTTCACGCTTTTTTAAATCTGTAGACAGCTTATTAATTTCTGTAGAACTATTACTGCGGAGTTTGGTGTAATTGCTGTCTATTTCAGAATATCTGTTTCTTAGCTCACCTAATGCAGCGCTTAAACCTGTGGTATCCTTCCGTAATCGTGCGATTAGGCCTTCCAGATTCTCGTTCAACATTTGAGATTCACTTAAACCCTTATTTAGCGAATCCTGCCTTGAAAGAAGCGCCTTATATTTTTTAGGAGAAAGTATTACACAGGAACTAAATGCACTGGCAATCATTCCAAAGAATAAAAATAAAAATATCTTTTTCATCATTTCAATTGTGTGGTTGACCAAGTATAGCAAAAAAACGTATAAATTTAACTATTGTGCAACAGAATTTCTTAAAAATAATACAAATGGTTGTATATCGAAAAATGCTTGCTTAAGCTTATCTGCAATTCCAGCATTCAAAACTTCTTTATCAGTCAAAGGGTAAATCGCAATAAAACTCTTAAGTTTTAGAAATTCTATTTGAGGGTGAGTGACCTCATAACCCTTTGGTGCATTCTTCAACGTATCTTCTTTACTCAATGAAAACGTCTCGCTGAAACTTCGAGCGTTGATGATTTCTAAAAACTCGTCTATACTATAATCGATCTCCTCTCTGATTTTTTTTAAAACAGTTGCGTCTGGCATCCAGAAACCTACACCAAAAAAGCTCTTTCCGGGTTGAAGGTGTAAGTAGTAATCTGGATTAGGAACACCACTAGATTTTACATTGAAGGAAATTCCATAGTTATTTTTATACGGGTCCTTATTCTTACTGAACCTTACATCTCTATAGATTCTCATCAAACATTTCTTGGCAGGCGTATCGATAGAAAAAGCTGGATCTATAACCGCCAGCAACGGAATTAATTCTTCAATAAATTGCAATACATCAACCCTTGACGTTTCATATCTGTCTTTGTTTGCTGCAAACCAATCTCTGTCGTTGTTATCAGCAACATCCTTGATGAATTTTAGTGTTTCCGAATTGATCATCCCTTATCGTATAAAACGTTATACCTTATTTTTGGTGAAAGCCAGTGCAACAAGATCACCCGAGAATATCTGTAATTGAAAGGAGAGAGAATAAGACAACCGGTGAATATAACTGTCAGGTAAAGCCATAAAGAATCAAACTCAAGGTTACCTCCGGAAAAAGTGTAGGTGGCAATACCCAATGCCAGCATTTCAGCCACATTCATCGCGTAACTCACATACATGGCGGCGTAAAAATAACCTGGCTCAATTTCAAAGCGTTGGCCACAATTGCCACAGACGGTATTGGTTTTCTGAATATTGAAACCGTATACATTTCCTGTGAAAATATTACCTCGTCTGCAATGCGGACACTTGCCATTAACCATTGCGGAGATCTTAGACGTTTTCTGCATACACAGGCGCTTTTTTACGGTATTTAAAGTACCAAAGTGCGCCGATACTTGAAATTAAGATATAAGGTATCACCAAAAGATAAATGATCCCTGTATTTAAACCTTTCCCCTGCGTATTCCCATTCTTAACGCTTTGCTCTGCACTTACCGTACACATTGCGCACTGGGCGTTTACAAGAGTTGGGCTAGAGATACCTGCAATAAGTAGGAAAAGAAAAATAAAGATCACTTTTTTCATGAAGTCGAATATTTTGTATCTGTGACAAAGATAACAATAAAGGCTTTAATTCAGTTTATGCCTTGCAATGATGACGTCATTAAATTAACGGATAAGGCCGTTAAAAATTGTAATATGGGGAGATCATCAGGTAGACAATTACACCAGTAATGGCAACATACAGCCAAACTGGATATGACCAGCGAACTATCTTCTTATGCCGCTCAATTTGCATACTAAAGCCTCTTAAAAAGCTAATTAAAATCAACGGCAACACAATTATAGCGAGTAGAATGTGAGTTGCAAGGATAAAGAAATAAATGTACCTCGTGCTTCCTACGACAGACAACTCAATCTGAGAAAGCACTCCATTGTGGTCCAGGTCTCCAAACTTAGTGTCCTTTTCGTAGAGGTGGAATACAATATAGAAAATAAGAAATATGGCCGACAATATAAATGTGATTATATTGGTGATCTTGTGGGCCTGTATCTTTTTGCGCTTAATGAAGATTAGCGATATAATCAACAATATAGAACAGGCAGCGTTTATCCCCCCAATAATGTGAGGGAGAAGGTAGATAAATGAAGGTGCCGGCTGCGGTGGTGGAACAATTTTAAGTGCAATTACTACAAGTAATACAAATACTGTAACGCCCCAAATTAATCTTAAAAAAAACTTATCGTTTAAAGTCATAATGTATATTCAGTCAATTAACGACCATCATTTATGTTTCTTAGTTCTTCCGCAAGGAGCACTTTTATCTCGTCATCTAACTTCGACAATGCTTCCTGACTAGTTGCTTCATAATAGCCACGAATCCTGTGATGGGTATCAAGCAATACAAACAAGTTGCTATAGGTAAATTTCTTCTTACCGTCTACCGTTTCCTGCAGCGCATCTACCTTCAGCCCTTTATTGATTAGTGTATACACCTGTGTGCTGTCTCCAGTCAACATGTCCCACTTACCGGCAACTGCCTGTTGCGTTTTCGCATATTTTTCCAAAACTTCCTGGGTGTCTGTAGCAGGATCCATACTCAAACTAATGAAATGGACGGCTTTGTTCTTCTCATAGGTAAAGTCAAAAGCATGCATCGCCTTATTCGCGAAATTGACAGCGTAATTGTTTCCCTGAGTATAGAATAAATTTGCGATAAGAATCTTTCCCTTGTAAGTTCCAAAATTGATGGAATCTCCAATCTGGTTAACGAGTTTGAAGTCTGACACTTCATGGTAGATCGTATCAGGGATTTGATTGCCCCGCACAGAATGGAAGGTGGCAGCCACTACCTTAGGTCCGAAAATATGTAGTGGTTTATAACGATTTTTGCCCTTTTCCTGAAGCAAGTAATATAAAAATCCTGGTACCGCTAATATGGCCACCAGGATTAAAATCTTTTTGATAGAAGTGCTTTTTTCCTTCATTAAACTTTCGGCATGTGCTCATGTAGGTAGCCACCTTCGATCATCATTAAGACAATGAAATAACAAATGAAGACAAACGAAACGCCCAATACTACTTGCAACCCTCTTTTTTCAAACTTAAGGTGCATGAAATAAGCTACGATGTAGAAGGCTTTAAATAAAGTTAGTGCTATATAAATATAGTTACCAACTTTTTGTGTTAAATGACCACCAGGAATCGCCCAAAGTGCGATAATAAATTCTAAAACAGTGATCAATAAAAGAATTCCAAAGACTTGCCAAATTCTACTTACTGATAAACCTGCGTGATCATCGTGGTCCTGCCCTTCAATTGTATGTGAATGTTGTTCTGACATGATAAATATTTTATAAACTGGTAATTAAACTAAATAGAAGAAAGTAAATACAAACACCCATACTAGATCCACAAAGTGCCAATACAATCCAACTTTTTCAACCATTAAGTAGTGTCCTCTTTTTTCAAAAGTCCCATTGATGGTCATGCATAAAATGATAATATTGACAATAACACCGGTAAATACGTGGAATCCGTGGAATCCGGTAATGGTAAAGAACAAGTTGGCAAACTGCTGGGCAGATACCTCTGAAACCGGTCCATTGAAGAACTGGGCCAATTCCGCCTTCTCAGGAATCTCTCCCCAATGAAATCCTTCATGGAAAAGGTGAGTCCATTCTATAGCCTGACAACCAAGGAACATGAATCCGCCGATTATCGTTGCAACCATCCAGCCAATAACTTCCTTTTTAGATCTCCTGTGACCCGCCTCTACAGCCAAAACCATAGTCACAGAACTCATGATCAATATAAATGTCATGATGCCAACAAATACTAATGGTGCACCATGGTCCGTAATACCTGGAATAGATTGGAAAACCTTATCTGGTGCAGGCCATGCTCCTTTTGAAAAACGTTGTGCTCCGTAATAGATCAGTAATGAAGAAAAAGTGAAAGCATCAGAAACCAGGAAAAACCACATCATGACTTTACCATATTCTAACGACCACGGTGAGCGGCCTCCACTCCAAGGAGTAGTTTTTACCTGATCTAATTGTGATAATGAATTCATTTTGTAAATAGTAATAATTTGTTAAAAAGTCTAACTGTTCAAAAGTAAAAAAACATACAGATATATCCATAATATATCTATAAAATGCCAGAATATTGAAGCAATTTCCATTTGGTAATTACGCTTCTCTATTAACGGGGTTTTATAAGTACCATATAATGCATTTAATATTATGCAAACACCTGCAAAAATGTGTAATACGTGGAAACCGGATACCACATAAATTAAAGATATTGCTGCGTTGTTATTACTGAAAAAAGCTCCGGTTTGCACCATGCTAGACCATGCATCAACTTGTAATATGCCAAATATTGTTCCTAATAGAACCGTAACTCCGAGAAGAATTCTTTGTAATGAAATATTGCCTCTCTTAAAAGCTCTCGACGCCAAAAACAAGGTCAAACTACTCAACAGCAGAATAATAGTACTGTAGACGAATATTTCAGGAAGAACCAAACCATGACCCTTCCCTTTCGATGCTGAGAATACAATATAATAACTTGTCCAGCCGCCAAACATAATCGTGGATGATACCACGAAAAGCCAAATAATGAACTTTTTGGCCTTAAACTCAAGACCCATTTCTTGTTGCTTAATGGATTGAACCATAATCATCTATTTAATAAAATCAAAAAATAAAACCAATTGTACAAGAGGCAAGTAAAAGAAGGAACAAAACATTACTTTTCTTGCGCTCAAAATATCTTGCTTTACCACAAGAACGAAAGCATAATAACTAAACAGGATTCCAGCAATGACAGAGACGCCTCCAATATAATACCCACCGAAACCATACCATATAGGAAGCAAGCTAACAGGTATTAAAATCAGTGTGCTCAATAAAACAAACCAGGCGCTTATACTGTCACGCTTTGTAGTAGGCAGCAACCTAAATCCTGCCTTCTTGTAATCGTCATCCAGTACCCACGCAATAGCCCAAAAATGAGGAAACTGCCATACAAACTGAATCAAAAACAGAATGACTGCTATCTTATCTATCTTGCCATGTGCGGCGACATAACCAATCAGCGGAGGTAGCGCGCCTGGTATAGCACCTACAAAAACCGCAATTGGCGACTTACGCTTTAACGGCGTGTAAGCAAATGCGTACAAAAATATCGAGAACACAGATAACAAACCCGTTTCTATATTTAGTTTTCCCAGTAGCCATGTTCCAACTAAACCCATGATCAATCCAGATACTAAACCTTGTCCAGTGGTCATGTGCCCAGAAGGCATAGGCCTGTCTTTAGTCCTGGTCATCAGTCTATCAAGATCTACCTCAATAACTTCATTGAAACAATTCGCCGCGGAAGTAACCAAAAAACCTCCAGCAATAAGGATTAGCCAGTTCATCCAATCAATACCAGGAACTACTCCATCTTTAGGTACCTGAGATCCGATTAAAAAAGTTACGGATGCAGAGAAGACCACCAGAAAAGTTAATCTGAATTTGATAAGCTTCGAAAAATCTGCTAAAAAGTGTTTCAAATTATATATTAGTTATGCTCCTGATCGTAAGTGCTTGTGCGGTACACCAACAAATACAGATAGTACTGAAGAGTAAATAAAATAGTCGAAAATAAAATATGTAATGCTTGAGCATAAGGAGGCAGCGCAAAGTAAGATAATATTATTCCCGTAACAATCTGAATCAACAGAACAACTCCAATTGAATTCCCAATTAATAAAGCCTGCTTGCCACTGAATTTATCTTTAACCTCTTTATACACCCATATATTTAAAACTAGTACCAAAATGGCCATATCTCTGTGATAGGAAAACACTTTACCGATTTCTTCCAACCAGTTAGATCGTTGCGTAAAAGCCAGTCGTTTTGACACTGCATCAACTGCTTCCCGAACTTCCGTTCCCAATACAATTTGCATTATGCTAGCGGCTATAGAAGACAAGACCAATAACTTCAACCACCAAATTTTCGCAATTACGACAACTCGTTTCTGACAAAGCTCAACAGCATAATTGTAAGTGTAAATAAGAATTGCCAAAATCACCAAAGCTAGCAACATATGAACCGTAACTATCCATGCTACTAAATTGGTAGAAACTACAATTGAACCCAGCCAAGCCTGAAAACCAACAACAACCAAATTAATGATGCTTAGCACGATAATTCTCTTAGCAGATTTCCTGTAAACAAATGCGAAAACCGCAAGTAAGACCAAAAGCACACCGGTAACCGCCCCCATCAGTCTGTTTACGTATTCTGTCCAAGTTTTAGCGACATTAAATATTTCCGGAACTAAAATAGATTGGTCATTGCGAATACTATCTGCCAACTCTAATTTGCCCATTCGATCCAGGGTCTTTGCAAAACGCTCGTTTTTTGCAATCCGTTCGGCGACGTACTTCTCCTTGTAATTTGTGGGCAATTGTGAAACTGATGTCGGTGGAATGTATTGATCAAAACACTTTGGCCAATCTGGACATCCCATACCTGACCCTGTACTTCGTACGATACCCCCTGCTAAAATCAGCAACAAGGTAAATACAATAGTAAAAAGGTTGAGCCTGAGAAATCTCTTTTCAGATTTAGGAACCATGGGTGTTTTGATTAAAAAATAAGGTACCTGGTGTAAGTATTTACCTACCGCAGATACCTTGTGATATCATAGCTAAATACTACTCTATTTTCGTTTCAATTGCTGCTACAATCGGATGCTTTTCTTCCCAATCTCTCTGGATACGTTCAGATTCTGCATTACCTTCAAAGTCATGAGGCATGTTAGAGCTCATTGTTTGAGAGAAAGGTATTGTTTGAGGAATGAAATCTTCTTCAGCACCGGGTTTGCTGTAATCATAAGGCCAACGATACACGGTTGGAATCTCTCCTGGCCAGTTTCCATGTAAATGCTCAACTGGAGTTGTCCATTCCAAAGTATTGGCTTCCCACGGATTCTGGGGAGCTTTTTTGCCCTTAAATATGGAATAGAAGAAATTGAATAAGAAAGCCACTTGTGCCAATGCACCCATAATTGCAGCCCAGGTTACGAAAACGTTTACAGTCAACCATTTTTGCATAAACTCAAACTCAGTAAATGCATAATAACGACGTGGAACACCATCAAGTCCTAAGAAGTGTAAGGGAAAGAAAACAAGATAGGCGGAGATGAATGTCAGCCAGAAATGTAAGTATCCTAATTTAGGATTCATCATTCTTCCGAACATTTTAGGGTACCAATGATAAACACCAGCAAGCATACCAAAAATAGCTGCAGACCCCATCACCAAGTGGAAATGCGCAACCACAAAATAGGTATCGTGTAAGTTAATGTCCAGGGCAGCGTTTCCTAAGAAGATCCCTGTTAAACCACCAGAGATAAAGAACGAAACCAAGCCAATAGCAAACAACATAGCTGGCGTAAACTTGATGTTACCTCTCCAGAGTGTAGCTAAGTAGTTGAAGGTCTTCACAGCGGAAGGCACAGCAATGATCAACGTCGTAATCATAAACACACCACCCAACAATGGGTTCATCCCTGTTACAAACATATGGTGGCCCCAAACAATAAATGACAATATGGTAATACCAATCAATGAATAAATCATCGCATGATAACCGAAAATAGGCTTTCTAGAATTTACTGAAATGACCTCAGAAGAGATGCCCAATGCTGGCATAATTACTATATACACCTCCGGGTGACCAAGGAACCAGAATAAATGCTGCCAAAGAATTGGCGAACCTCCTTCATTTGGAAGTACCTGCGTACCGATAACAATGTCAGACAGATAAAAACTTGTCCCAAAACTACGATCAAATACCAGTAGAATAACACCAGCAACCAAAACAGGGAAAGACAGGATACCTAAAATCGCGGTAAGAAAGAACGCCCAGATTGTTAATGGCATCTTCCAAAGGTCCATACCTTTGGTACGCAAATTCAATACAGTACTTACGTAGTTGATACCACCCATCAAGGACGATGCAACAAATAGAACCATGCTGATCAACCAAAGTGTCATGCCCAATCCAGATCCCTTAACGGCAGTGGGCAACGCAGATAATGGCGGATAAATTGTCCATCCGGCACTTGCTGGTCCAGTTTGAATAAAGAAGGAGGCCATCATAATTGCACAAGCGGAAAAGAAGAACCAATAAGAGAGCATATTCAAAAATGGCGATGCCATATCCCGAGCTCCAAGCTGAAGAGGAATTAATAAATTACTAAAGGTACCACTCAAGCCGGCTGTTAATACAAAAAACACCATTATCGTACCATGTATGGTAACTAAAGCAAGGTAAAAGTCAGGTTGAATCCTTCCCCCAGCAGCCCATTTACCTAAAAACGTTTCCAATAAAGGGAAACTTTTGTCTGGCCATGCAAGCTGTATACGGAACAATATGGATAGCCCCATTGCTATAACAGCCATAGTAATTCCGGTGATCAGGAACTGTTTGGCGATCATCTTGTGATCCTGGCTAAAGATGTACTTCGTTATAAAAGTCTCTTTGTGATGTCCATGATCATTATGGCTATCGTGGTTATGCGTATCGTGTAATGATATAGTTGACATAATGTGCTATTCCAGTATTATTATTATTTTGAAGCTATTTGATTTGTTGTTGCAGTCGAATCAGCAGTTACAGCCGCTGGAGCAGGCGCTGCTAAAGGCAGGTTAAATTTCTTTCTAAGGTCATCCGTAACGTAAGTACCTTGTTCTTTGATCCAAGCATCGTATTCTTCCTGAGATACAACCCGGACCTTTCTTTGCATATTATAGTGTCCAGCACCACAAATCTTAGCACAAAGGATCAAATAATCAAATTTAGGATCATTAGTTTTAACTTTCATATCTGCAGTGCTGATCGTTGGTGTGAATTCAAAAAATGAAGTCATACCTGGTACAGTATTTAATTGTACCCTAAAATGCGGCATATAGAAACTATGCAAAACGTCTTTACTGGTAAGGATCATACGAACAGGCTTATTAATCGGAATTACCAACTCGTCAGCAACTAGATCATCCAGTGCATTTTTATCTTTCAAATCTACGCCAAGAGGATTATTTCCGTCAATTAGCTTATAGTTCTTTATACCCACAACACCGTCAACTCCTGGATAACGAATAGCAAAGGCAAACTGTGAAGAGGTGATCTCAACACTCAATGGCTTGTTGCTTGGATCTTCGATCTTATAAAATATAGACCTCCAGGTCAAGAAACCCATTAAAACAAGAACTGTTAATACCAATGCAGGAACGAATGTCCAGATTTGCTCTAAAAGATTATTATGTGGATAGTAATAAGCTTTCCTTTTTCCAGTGTTTCTATATAAGTAGGCAAAAGTAAATAAGGCTATGTGTGTAGCAATAAAAACAATCGTGGTGATGATCAACGTAATGTTAAACATACTATCGATCTTCTTACCGTGTTCTGAAGCGGCTTCTGGCAAGATCATGCTTCCATGAACCGTATACTCCCAATAAACGCCGTACAAACCTACGACAAGAAATATCGCAAATAACACTCCGTTTACCGAATTCCAGTTAATTCCGTTTGGCTTATCTTGAGCCTCACGAGTTAACTCATAAACCTTAAGGGCCTTGCCAACAATTGCTATGAACAAGCAAAGTGTTAAAAATGCCAAAACATAGAATGCAGTTGATTTATAAACCGGGGCCATGTCTACTGGTTTTTCAGCGGTGGCGGTCGCAGCACCTACTGCCGCTTCCTGTGCAAATGCATAAGTATTCGCAAATACCGTAAAAACCACTGCGAGTGCAGCTATTTTTTTATTACTTATAAATTTTCTTAAACTCATTTCCTTAAAAGTAGTAACACTGTATTTCTACTATACTATTATTTATTTATGTATCCGATCACCAATTATAAGTGGTGATTTAAACTCTCTTGTAAAAACGGATGGTTTTTAGCAACAAGTGGTTTCTTGCTCAATGCGTTTAACACCGTAAAGGTAAACAATCCTACAAAACCAATCGCAGTCCCAATCTCGATTATACTAAATCCATTATGACCTTCTTCAACAGCTCCAGGCATAATCATTTGATAATAATCAACCCAATGCCCGCAAAGTACGATGATAGAAACTGTAAGCAATACGTTTTCATGTCTTTTGCTGTCTCTGTCCATTAACAATAATACTGGAGCAAGGAAGTTCAAAACTAGGTTTAGATACCACCAAAACTCATAACTTTCCCATCTTTTGTAGAAGTATACCGTCTCTTCTGGCAAGTTGGCATAGTAGATCAACATAAACTGCGCAAACCAAACGTATGTCCAGAAAATAGAGAAACCAAAGATAAATTGTCCAAGGTTATGCAAGTGACTATTATTAACCCAACTCATATAACCAGCTTTTCTAAGCAGGATAACAATGATGGCAATGGTCGCCAGACTGCTCACCCACATCGCTGCGAAATTATACCATCCAAACATGGTAGAGAACCAGTGTGCTTCTAAAGACATAATGGTATCAAAAGCAAAGATCGGTGTCGTGAAGCCGTATATCACCAGAAATATACAAGAGTATTTAAAGCTTTTTGTGTATGAAGATAAACCTCCATTTAAATCTTCATTGTAAGAAAGCTTGCTTAAAAGCAAAGCAAAGAAGCTATAAACACCTAAGAATATTACCTGACGTGCCATAAAGAAAGGCACATTCAAAAAGGCAGATTTACCATCAATAAGGCTATCATAATTTGGATCACCTTTAACAGTAAGTCCCGGTGCATTCCAGTGATGATATAAATTGTGTGTGTAAAGGCCTGCGCCAATTACAACAAGTAAGATCACAACCGCAATAGGAAGTGTTTTTGCCATAGCTTGTGGCACACGTAAAATAGAAGCAGACCAGCCCGCCTGTGCAACAAACTGCACAGCCAGAAAGAAGGCTCCTGACATACAAACGCAAGCGAAATAATAAGCCATCAGCAACAGGTTTGCGAATGTTCGCTCATGATAAGCTTCATTCGAAAAGCCAAATCCTATACATACTATCCCTATAATAATAGCGACAATACTTAAGGTCTTTGCTTTACCTGTAAACTCAAACTGCTCAGTTAAATTATAATTATGAGTTCCCATTTATTTCTTCTTTACTATTTTCCTTTTTGTAATTGTTGAACATACATCACCACTTTCCATCTTTCATCTGGAGTCAATTGAGAAGCATAAGATCCCATAGAATTCAAACCGTATTTAATAGTATGGTAAATCTTTCCTGCTGTAAGGTCAACCATCAGACCGCCTCTTGAAGAGGTTTTCTCCGGGTCATAAAATGATGGAACACCATTAATCTTCTCAAGTTTAACAAGATGACCTTGTCCGTTACCTTCCACACCGTGGCAAGGACTACAATTTACATTAAACAAGTGCTTGCCTTCCAACATGTTCTTCTCCTGTGGGGCAACCGAACTGATCAGGTTTAAACCTGCAGCCTCATAGCCGTCCTTGTCGTTTGGATAAATATCCATTTCAACAAATCCAATCGGCGAAGTGTTCGGAGGTGGAGTTTGCGCTGCCTGTCCTTTGAAACTCTTTAAGAACTCATTCTCAGTAGAAACTGGCTGATCTGGATTAAGTGCAATCGGATCATACATATTTCTTGCGTACTCCAAACCAGTGCTTCGTTTATCTCTGCATGCCGAGAACATCGCAGCACTTGCAAGGATACAAAATGAGGCTAAAACTAATTTGTTCTTATTCATAGCTAACATACTTCCTTTCATTGTACTTTACTTCTAAAGCACCTGCATCTTTTAATAAACCATCAATTAGTGTATGCTCAATATTTTGCTGCGCGTCGATAGCTATAATAAACCTGTCATCTGTTGCCCTAAGATCCATAACCCTTGGAGCTCTGCCTGGGAATAAATGGGCAGACGCATAGTAAGCACCAACCAGACTAAACGCAGTAAAGAGGATTGTTACCTCGAACATAATCGGAATAAAATCAGGAAGCGCTAGCGCTGGTTTACCACCAATGTTATGACTCCAGTCAATAACCGATGTTAAATAAATCAACGCGAATGCAGATGCAGTTCCTGTAATACCGCAAAAGAATGCGAGGATATCTAACCTGGATCTCTTAACTCCTAATTTAGCTTCGATGCCGTGAATAGGCATTGGTGTATACACATCATGTATAGAGATGTTTTTTTCCTGTAACTTATCGATGCCATGCATCATTTCGTCAGGATCACCAAAACTGCCTAAAATATATTTGATATTACTCATTGTTATATTTTTGCGTATTGTTCTTGTTTAACACTATCAAATTTTTCTAAAGACTCTACGTACTCCGCAACTTCTACTTTATCTAGATGACCTTCTTTAATTTGCTCAAGCTTTGCTTGCTCACTTGCACTTTTCAATAATAGCTTCACCTCTGCAATTGCAATTGAAGGAAGTACCCTCAGAAATAATAAGAATAAGGTAAAGAATAATCCAATTGATCCAACGAATACACTAACGTCAACCCATGTTGGGTAAAACATCGCCCAACTCGAAGGAAGATAATCACGGTGTAGTGATGTAACGATAATTACAAAACGCTCGAACCACATACCAATATTTACTACGATAGATAAAATCCAGGTAGCAGGAATACTGGTACGAATCTTTTTGAACCAAAACAGCTGCGGAGAAACAACGTTACAAGTCATCATCATCCAGTAAGCCCACCAGTATGGACCGGTTGAACGGTTGATAAATGCGTATTGCTCATACTCAGACCCTGAATACCATGCTATGAAAAACTCAGTTATGTAAGCTACACCCACAATTGATCCTGTTAAGATGATGATCTTATTCATCGACTCAATGTGGAACATTGTAATATAGTTTTCCAGACCCAATACTTTGCGAGCAACCAATAACAAGGTTAATACCATTGCGAATCCAGAGAAGATCGCCCCAGCCACGAAATACGGAGGGAAGATCGTTGTGTGCCATCCCGGGATTACCGAAGTAGCAAAGTCCATCGATACAATCGTGTGTACAGAAAGTACCAATGGCGTTGAAATACCAGCAAGGATTAGAGACACTGCCTCAAAACGTTGCCAGGTTTTAACGTTACCAGACCATCCAAAAGAGAAGATCGAATATATTTTACGCCTAACTCCTGTGGCGCGATCACGAATGCTGGCGATATCAGGTAATAAACCAGTGTACCAGAATAATAACGATACCGAAAAGTAAGTAGAAATCGCAAACATGTCCCAAACCAATGGGGAGTTAAAGTTTACCCAAAGCGAACCAAATTGATTGGGTAATGGAAGTACCCAATAGGCTAACCATGGTCTACCCATGTGTGAGACTACGTAGGTAGCAGCGCAGATTACGGCGAAGATCGTCATCGCCTCTGCAGATCTGTTAATCGAGTTCCTCCAGTTCTGACGGAAGAGCAATAGTACCGCAGATATCAGTGTTCCTGCGTGACCAATACCTACCCACCATACGAAGCCGGTGATATCCCATGCCCATCCTACAGTTTTATTTAAACCCCATTCTCCGATACCGAACCAGAACGTATAACTTACAGCAAATACCCAAAGTAAAGCACCGCAAAGTGAAAGTATAAACCCAATCCACCAAGCCTTATTCGGCTTATTCTCAACAGGCATTAAGATATCATTCGTAATTTTAGCATACGTGATATCATTACCGGTAATTAATGGTTCTCTTAAAATTGATTCCTTATGTCCTGACATAATCTATATTTCTTTAATATCAGCTTACGCTTGTACTGTTGTATCTGTATTCCTAATTTTTGTCATATAACCAATACCTGGTTGTACGTTGATTTCTTCCAACACGTAGTAAATCCGCTCACTACGCAATGCTTTAGACACTTCAGAGTTAGGATCATTTCCATCACCAAAGATAATCGCATTCGCAGAACAAGCCTGCTGACAAGCCATCTTGATATCACCATCCTTCAATGGACGCTTTTCAATTTTAGCTTTCAATTTACCAGCTTGAATACGTTGGATACACATGGAACATTTCTCCATAACACCTCTTGAACGAGTAGTTACATCAGGGTTCAATACCAGCTGAGTGAATTCATTGTTCAAATAATTGTCGAAACGTGAATCATTCCAGTAATTGAACCAGTTGAAGCGACGTACTTTGTACGGACAGTTATTGGCACAATAGCGTGTTCCTACACAACGGTTATAAGCCATGTGGTTCAAGCCATCTGAGGAGTGAACGGTAGCTAATACCGGACAAACTGTTTCACATGGGGCGTGATCACAATGCTGACAAAGCATCGGCTGGTGTACTACAGATACGTTATCTAGATTTTCTAAATGAGCAATATCATTCTCCTTAGTAACCGCGTTGATGCCATTGCTATGCTCACCGTGTCCTTCTTCTGCATGCTTTTCAGCACCGTCAACATTGAAACTATAATACCTGTCAATACGTATCCAATGCATTTCTCTGCGTCTGCGAACCTCATCCTTCCCTACAACAGGAATGTTATTTTCAACATTACAAGCAACAATACAAGAACCACAACCTGTACAAGCATTCAAATCGATTGCCATTACCCAGTTGTTACCTGGTTTCTCATATTTATCCCACAAATCATAAGATTTATGTTTTCCATGCTCATTACCTGAACCAGCAGTAGGATTTTTCTTGTATTCTGTGAAAGTAGCTTCACGGATGATGTTTCTTCCTTCAAAAGAATGGTGCGTTTGTGTTTGCGCCAATTCTTCTCTTTTACCAGTACCTTCTAATTTAACAGTGGTAGCGTATTTATAGGTACCATTAGTAAAACTCACAAAAGGGAAAGCGTTTTTGCCAACGTTATTCCCCGCTTTACCAACCATGGTGCGCCCATATCCTAAAGCTACAGAAGCAGTACCCTGAGCTTGTCCTGGCTGTATAAGCACCGGCAATTCAATGGTATAACCTTTATCATCTTTAATAGATACGATGTCAAATTCCTTGTATCCCAATTTCTCAGCGAACTTAGGCGCAATAGCGATGTAGTTATCCCAGGTAACTTTGGAAACCGGATCAGGCAACTCCTGCATAAATGCGTTGTTTGCATGTTTACCATCACGCATTGAAACACTTTCGTAGACCTGGAGCTCAATGTCCTTAGCCAAAGCTTTGCTGTTTGCCACTATCGAAGGGATCACAGCAGCTAATGATAAACTAAATGTATATGTTCCGGCAGGCTTCGGTGCCGTAATAAAAACACCAGTTTGCAAGACATCTTTCCATACTTTACCTAAAGCAGGCAGTACAGTAGCTTCCCAGTTGTTACGCACATACTGGTAGTATTCTTTGACTGGGCCGTTAGACCAAATCAACAAACTCTCTTCAGCCTGACGAGAGTTGAACACTGGATTGATGGTTGGCTGTATAATAGAGTATGAACCCTCGTAAGCACTTGCATCACCCCATGACTCTAGATAGTTATGATTAATCGCGATGACGTTACACAAAGTGGAAGTCTCATCTTTCCTGTCGGAGAAGGAAACTTTCAAATTAACTTTTGCTAAGCCATCTGTAAAACTCTTGGTATTTGCAACATCGTATCCAGGATTGCTGTCTAGAAAAAACACAGCAGCAACTTCGCCGCGGTTCATCTCATTGATCAGTTCAGAGAACTGTGCATCGTTTCCTGTATAACGTTTGTAAGGATTGTCAAGGTCAATCGTATTACCGTAGCTACCAATAGCTGAATTGATCGCATTTACCAGAATCTGAGTGGATACATCGTTCGAACCACATATAACGAGTGATTTACCTTTATTTTGTATTAATTCTTTAGCTACTAATTTTAATGCTTTGTCGGCAGTAACATTGTTTGGCAGTGCGCCTCCAGCGAGGTTAGCTCCAGTGATTGCATTATATAAGGTGATTAACGCTGGTCCTTCTTCAGAAAGTTTTACCGGCACGCGCGTATCTGCGTTTGTACCTGTTAAGCTCATTCCTGCTTCAAACTGGAAGTGACGGGACATTTTTCCGTTTTGCAGCGATTTGTGATCTCTGTTTGAAACGTACTGTGATGTAAACTCTTCTCCACTAATCCATGTTCCCAAGAAATCGGCAGCGAAACTTACTACTAAATCAGCCTTATCGAAATTATATTTAGGGACTACCGCTTTCCCAAAGCTATTTTCATTCGCTTTAATAATACCAGTGTAAGATACCGCATCATATTGTACCAATTGCGTAGCAGGATATGCCGCGATAAAGTCGGCAACAACAGCTAGTGTAGAAGGGCTGCTGATAGAAGAAGAAACGATTCTGATCTTCTTGCCTGAAGATTGCGATTTAGTTAGTTCAGACTTAACAAATGCATCAATCTCTGCCCAGCTTGCTTTTTCATTTTTACTTAGTATCGGATCTCTTAATTTAGACACATCGTAAAGATCAAGTACGGAGGCCTGTGTTAACGCATCAGTACCGCGATTGAATGGGCCTGCGTTAAGATTCGGCTCAATTTTAATTGGTCTGCCTTCTCGTGTTTTAACGATGATACTCTGACCATTAAAACTTGACACGTAGTAGTTAGGAATACCCGGCACTACTTCTTCAGGTCTAATTAGGTAAGGGATAGATTTATGAACAGGAGCCGTCTGGCAAGCTGCCAACGTTACTGCACCTAACCCAAAGCCCAAAGCTTTTAAAAAGTCGCGGCGCGGAGTAACTGTACTTAACCCTGCTTCATTTAAAACATCTTCTATTGGAAGTGGCTCAGCGAATTCGTTTTTGTTAATCTCAACAAAATCGGGAGTATTTTTATACTCTTCTAGGCCTTTCCAGTATTTCTTATTGCTTTCCATTTAAGCTCTATTACTGTTTATCGAACGTTCTTTTTACTAAACTCTATTAATAGTGACATTTACCACATTCCAATCCGCCCAAAGCAGCTGGGGTAATTTTCTCGCCCTTTTTGATCTTGTCATGCGCTTCAATGATTTTATCATAAAATGCATTTCCTTTAACATCCAACTCGGCATTTCTATGACAGTTGATACACCATTTCATCGTTAATGGTGAATACTGATAAATCTCCTCCATGGTATTAACCGGACCGTGACAGGCAAAGCACACCGGCTCATTAGGCTTTAAGCCTTTCTCTTTTCTGATAGCTGCCTCACCAACAACAACGTGTTGGGAGTGATTGAAATACGCAAAATCAGGAAGGTTGTGAACACGCACCCACTCCACTGGTTTCTCTTTAGATTTATCGTAAGTCTGAGTCTCAGGATTGTAACCTAAAGCCGCGTAGATCTTTTGAATCTCTGGTGAGATCTGACCATCATATTTCTCTGTAGCCTGAACAGCCTTATGACAGTTCATACAAACGTTCATCGAAGGAATAGTAGAGTTTTTAGATTTAAACGCACCCTGGTGACAATATTGACAATCAATCTGGTTTGTTCCAGCGTGTAATTCGTGCGAGAACTTAATTGGTTGTGAAGGTTGGTAACCAGTATGAACACCAGTATTCCACATTCCCATCCATCCAAATGACCCTAGGCTGATGACTAAAAGAAGAACAACGAATCCTACGAATTTCTTATTCTTAAATAAAACCTTAAAACCTGCACCAAATGGTACCTTTACATCATCTACAATTACAACACCCTGTTTTTGAAGGATCAAACGCTCTAACATCTTTACTGCACGGCCAAGTATTACCAATACAAAGATTGACAGCAATATTATGCCTACGATACCTGCTATAGAGAAGGTAGAAGCACCCTCAGGGGTAGTTTCTGTAGCAGCACCGGCTTCAGCAGCTTTCTTAGGCTCACCTGCTTTTGCATAAGCGATGATATTTTTGATTTGCACATCAGTTAAGCGCGGGAACAAAGGCATTTCGGCTGGAGAATACTTAGATGCCTCAATTGCTTGTTTATCACCAGCATCAACTAAAGCTTTCCAGTTTCTGATCCATTTGATTGCAAAAGCTTCGTCCAACTCCTTTAACATAGGTGTTAGCGCGGGTCCAATACTATTACTTCCCAACTGGTGACAAGAACTACAATTCTCTTTAAATAACTTTCGGCCCTCAACTACATCTTGCGCACGTGTTGCAGAAATAGTCAAAACAGAAAGAACTGCAAAAACAAATGCAGACTTCAAAACTCTTTTAACGATCAATGAGATATTCCTCATAATGAGTATTTTATGCTATTTTTTAAAAACTTATTTAACACGATTAAGGATGGAACCTGAGTTCTCCACCAAAACGTCAACAAAAGTAGAATATAATACCTTACCAATGACAAAGAAATGACGGGAAATACAATTTATAATCAATCTAAACAGATGCTTAAATAGCCTTTAAAGGACGAAAATCCGCAATTTTTACAAATTTGCGGATTCAAATTTTAAGCATCTGTTTAAGATGCATTTGTTATTTTAATTTACATTTTTAATATCCATGCAAACATCAAAGGCGCTACGATTGTAGCATCAGATTCAACGATAAATTTAGGGGTATGAATGTCAAGCTTTCCCCAGGTAATCTTCTCATTTGGTACTGCTCCTGAATAAGATCCGTAAGAAGTTGTGGAATCGGAGATCTGGCAGAAATAACTCCAAAACGGGATATTCTGCATCTCCATATCCTGATACAGCATAGGAACAACACAAATTGGGAAGTCTCCAGCTATACCGCCGCCGATTTGAAAAAACCCAATGCCCTTACCTTCACTGTTAGCAATATACCAGTTGGCTAACCAACCCATATACTCAATTCCACTTTTCATTGTTGTCGCTTTTAGCTCAGATTTCATCACATAAGAAGCAAATATGTTTCCCATTGTAGAATCTTCCCATCCTGGAACAACTATTGGCAAGTTCTTTTCTGCTGCAGCAAGCATCCATGAATTTTTTGGATCAATCTCATAATATTGTTCCAGGTCACCACTTAAAAGCATCTTGTACATAAATTCATGAGGAAAATAGCGCTCTCCAGCTGTATCAGCATCTTTCCAAATCTTATGTATGTGTTTTTGTAATCTCCTAAAAGCTTCTTCTTCAGGGATGCAGGTATCTGTAACCCGGTTATAATGATTTTCTAAAAGATCCCACTCGTCCTGCGGACTTAAATCTCTGTAGTTTGGAACTCTCTTATAATGTGAATGCGCAACAAGGTTCATGATGTCCTCTTCAAGATTTGCTCCTGTGCAGGAAATAATTGCTACCTTATCCTGACGGATCATCTCTGCTAAAGATATACCCAACTCTGCAGTGCTCATGGCACCAGCAAGTGTAATCATCATTTTGCCACCTTCGTCTAGGTGAGTTTCGTATCCTTTTGCGGCGTCCATCATGGCCGCAGCATTAAAGTGGAGGTAATTACGCTCCATGAATTGAGATATAGGTCCTCTGGTTGTACTCATCGTTTTCAATTTTGTTGGCGCAAAAATAGCATATTTCTAATTAAGTCTCTAATTGCTAATGTTGGCTTCAAAGTTGTAATGAGGCTGTAGTTATTAAAACTTTCCAGTATTTTAGGCCAATGAAGAAAATTTCACTTTTCACATTGCTTATCATTATCGTTGCAAACGCATTTGGGCAAAAGAAATTGATTGAACGCTACTTTTCCAACAAAACTGATTCCTCCAGAAAAGCCAGTTTTATGCCATTACCGGTAATCAGATATACTCAGGAGGTCGGGATTGAGTTTGGATTAGGAGCGCTGTTTTCTACCTACCTAGATAAAGATGATTTAACAAACAGAAGTTCCAACTTTTCAAGCATAGTCTCCATTTCAACAAAAGGTCAATACAATTTGACCATTAAAAGTGATATCTGGACCAAAAGAAACAAATACCACTACGTCGCCGAAACCCGTTTTAAAAAGATGCCCTTCGATTTTTATGGCATCGGTAATCAAACGCTGGAAGCTAATAAAGACCGACTGGTACAGGGATTTGTCGAAATCGTTCTGGAAGCCGAAAAGATGCTGATGCGCCATTCGTATACAGGAATTTCATTAGATTTTGAAAATTATCACTTTGAAGACAAGGTTATAGGTGGGTTATTTAGTACCGATCAGTCTCTCATTCATAAGATTGGTGGTTCTGTGCTATATACTGGCGTGTCACAAAGCTACGATACACGAAATTCAAATAATTATACTACCAAAGGGTTCATGGGCCGGCTAACCTATCAGTACGCGCCAGACCTATACGGAGGAGAGAACTTTACGGGGAGCCTAATTAAATTGAACCTTAGAAACTTCTGGCCACTCTCGCGTAAATTCGTGCTGGGCGTAAACGGTCTTTTCCATACTATTCAAGGTGAAAACACGCCATTTTATTTATTGCCACAACTCGGAAATGATGAGATTATGCGTGGCTATTACACTGGAAGATATAGGGGAAAAAATCTATTAGCGGCACAAACAGAACTGCGCTACCGCTACAACAGCCGTTTCGGTTTGGTGGCATTTGCAGGCGGCGGACAAGTGTTCGACAATAAAGATTTTGCAATAAAGGGATTCAAACCCTCCTACGGCGGTGGGGGAAGGTATTTCTTTGACCCTGAGAAAGGCTTGAGTGTTCGGGTAGACTATGGCATTGGCGAGAAACGTCCAAATGAAAAACGCCAGACTGGCTTTTACATCAGCCTGGCTGAGGCGTTTTAAAAGCATTATTTGATTCCAAAATGCTTAAACTTATTACTGGCAAAATCGAACTGAATAGAGTGGTGTGTCAAATACATTCATCTATACTTTCACCACAATGGTTCATCTCAATATCATATGACTACGCTATCTTAGATTTTACTTAAACCCGAGATTGGGTTATATTCGGTTATTAGGTAAACAGAACTTAATAGAAAGTTAAGCCGAAGTTAAAAAGGAGTTGACAGGGGCAATATCCCTGTTACCTCCCTGTTACCTCCCTGTTATGTCCCTATTATATCCTTATTATATAAGAGCACATTATGATCTCTATAGCAATCTGCTACCTACAAATCCCTTGATTATGTCTTTAAAGTTAAGTTGAATTGTTTGCATTTCCAGCCTCTATTATAGTTTTGATACTCTATAGCATTTGATTGCCTATTTATCCAACGTGCATAACTATCATTGCCCTGTTTTGTATTTAATGCTTAGGTCCAAGAATAAGGTGATGGAACAACCAATTTAAGACTAGTATTTTATTTTAAAGTGCTCTTTGACCTGGCCTTTTCTAAAAAATACCAGGCCTATCCAAAACAAATCAACCGTAACAGTAACCTGGGGGTTGGCTTTAATCTCCTCCCAGGCCTCCTTCATCCCCTCACTCCAATAGATATCATCAAAAATCAACAACGAGCCCTCATGAACCTTGGGTAAGCACCAGTTAAAATAGTTAAGAGTTGCATCTTTACGGTGGTTACCGTCTACATAGACGAAATCAAGTTGAGGTTGTTCCGCAATAATTTCAGGCAGTAGCAAATCAAAATTTCCAACCTGCAATTCTACATTTTCCAAATCTAACTGTCGGAAGTTGTTGTAGGCTACCTTTGCGGTCTCCGGACAACCTTCAATAGTGATTATATCTGCATCAGGACATGCCTTGGATAAATATGCGGTTGTAATCCCTAAGCATGTCCCTAATTCAATAATGCGCTTAGGATCATTATTTTTCGCTAGTCGATAAATCAATTGAGCAAGCAACGGACTCTTTAAGGCATTCTTAGCAATCTGACGAACCTTCTTCTTATTATTTTTATTTAGATGCGATCCCGCCCCTAAGTCGGTGACTTTGACTATGGAATCGTCATTCAAAAGTTTTTTTCGTTGAGCCTCAATGCTTTTATAGTCATCTTTAGACTTAAAATCGTAAATTACCTCATCAGTCAACTTATAAACGAACGGAGAGTGAGTTCCATGCCTACTTTTTGAACTGAGGCGATGCTTAATGTAATCGCTAATGAAACTAAAAACCATAATCGCAAAAATAGGGATTCATAATTGGATGTTTAATGGAAAACGTTAAAGAAATAAATGCGCTAGTGAAACTTCTTGATGATCCTGATCAGGAAGTTTTCCAGCATGTGGAAGAGAAGCTATTAGAATACGGTAATGAGGTTGTTGACTTTTTAGAAAACACATGGGAACATTCGTTAGATGCATTGCTACAACAAAGAATTGAAAACATTGTTCATAAGATTCAATTCAATAGCGTAAAAGAAGATTTGAACCTTTGGTACCAAAGTGGAGCTTTTGATTTGCTTCAGGGGGCTTTAGTGATCAACCGTTACCAATACCCCGATCTAAATGAAGAAAAGATTATCCTGCAAATGGAGGAGATCAAACGTGAAATTTGGCTGGGTTTGCAATATGAGATGAGTTCTATTGAGAAAATAAAACTCATTAATCACATCTTCTACAATGTATATGGCTTTGGAGGGAATACTAAGAATCATTTGGACCCGCAAAACTCATTTATCAGCCAAGTGATGGAAAGCAAAAAAGGAAATCAAATTTCCCTGGCTATCATCTATTCTACGCTGGCACAAAAGCTTGACATCCCTGTATATGGCGTTAACTTACCACAGCATTTCATTCTTGGATACATCGATGAGAGCAAACGAGAAGAGCATGAATTTGGTGTGCTATTTTATATCAACGCATTTAATAAGGGTGCAATCTTTGGAAAGCATGATGTAGACCAGTTCCTTCGTCAGCTTAATCTTGACTCCCAGCCAGGATTTTATGCGCCCTGCAGCAACGTAGAAATCATAAGACGTGTAATTAGAAACCTGATTTCCGCGTATGAAAATGCAGGAGCTAAAGAAAAGGTAGATGAACTGAAACAGCTTCAGGAAATTCTGGTAAACCCCGACCTATAAAAATTTGTTAGATTTCATCCAATTATGAAGTCGTTCAAACCAATCGTCTGTTGTGGTCTTGTTATTCAATCCAAAACCATGTCCACCAGCCTGGTAAATGTGCATCTCCCCTTTAACCTTGTGTTCTACTAATGCCGCATTGAAATCCATACTGTTCTGAACAGGAACTGCACCATCATCATTTGCATGCACTAAAAATGTAGGAGGCGTATCTGCTGTAACATGTTTTTCATTAGAGAAATATTCTTTCTGTGCATCTGTAGGGTTAGGGCCTATTAGGTTAGCCATTGAGCCTCCATGGGTATATTTACCGAAAGTAATCACGGGATAGGCCAAAATAGAGAAATCAGGACGAAGACTAATCTTCTCCTTATTCTCTATTTTAACATCGTTGTAATGCACAGTTAGCGTAGAAGCAAGGTGCCCACCTGCGGAAAAGCCCATGATACCAATCTTCTTAGGATCAACGCCCCATTTTGCAGCATCCTTTCTTACCAGATACATCGCTTGTTCTGCATCCATCAAAGGCCCAAAAGATTTGTCGACCATTATGGCATCACTTGGCAATCTATATTTTAACACAAAAGCTGTAACTCCGTATTCATTGAAACGCTTTGCGATATTAAAACCCTCGTGATCAATAGCTAGAATTCCATAGCCACCACCCGGGCAAATAATTACAGCGGCTCCAGTAGCTTTACCCTTCTCAGGTTGGTAGACAATCATGGTAGGTTCGCTTACTTTCGATGTTCGGGTAATCTTATCTTCACCTAGCGGCGATTCTTCTTTATAATCAGACGGCGCTGGCTTAGAGCCAGGGATAATGCCTTTATAAAGTTTTATAACTTCTTGTCCTTTAACCGTGTTGAACAAACAAATTACCATAAACAATGCGATGTAGTGTTTCATATTTAGAATTCCATTAAGTATGCTTTTAAAAAATCATTGATATCACCATCAAGAACAGCTTGTGGGTTAGATGTTTGGAAGTTAGTTCGGTGGTCTTTTACCCTTCTATCATCCAGCACGTAACTTCTGATTTGTGACCCCCATTCAATCTTCTTCTTATTTCCCTCCACCAGTGCAGATGCTTCCATACGCTTACGCATTTCGGCCTCATACAATTGGGATTTCAGTAATCGAATTGCATTTTCCTTATTCTGCAATTGTGAACGGGATTCCTGGTTTTTAATCACAATACCTGACGGCTTGTGATATAAACGAACTGCGGTCTCCACCTTATTCACATTTTGACCACCTGCACCACCTGAACGGAAAGTCTCAAATTCAATCTCCGAATCTTTAACTTCTATTTCGATGGTATCGTCAACAAGCGGGTAAACGTATACTGATGCAAAAGAGGTATGCCTGCGGGCGTTAGAGTCAAATGGTGATATCCTCACCAAACGGTGTACGCCGTTCTCTCCCTTCAAATACCCGTAAGCGAATGCGCCTACAAACTGGATCGTTACTGACTTAACACCGGCAACTTCCCCTTCCTGGGAATCTTGCTCTGTAATTTTGTAACCGTTCTTTTCACCCCACATCATGTACATCCGCATGAGCATATAAGCCCAATCGCAACTTTCTGTACCGCCCGCCCCAGCGGTAATCTGCATTACAGCGGGCAATTGATCCTCTTTGTTTTTAAGCATGTTTTTAAGCTCCAGAGTCTCTACAGCTTCCTTACAAAGGTCAAACTGCTCTTGCATCTCTTCCGTGGAGGCATCACCTCCCTGGAAAAAGTCAAATAGCACTTGTGTATCTTCCAGTAACCCATTGGCTTCCTGCCAGGCATCAGTCCACACTTTCTTAGAATTGATCTGCGCGATGTGTTGTTCTGCTTTCTTGGGATCGTCCCAAAAGTTGGGCTGCAGTGTCATTTGCTGCTCAACATATATATCTTCTAAACGCGTTTCGACGTCAAAGATGCCTCCTCAGCGACGTTATTCTGTCCCTTAAATCCTGAATTTGTTCTTTTGTCATAATCGCAAACTTACCTAAAATTGTTAATTATATCCGATAGAAAGAAATGGCATGTGTTACTTCTTCATTACCATAAAATCGATAGCCAGATTACAAAGGGCGTTTACACCAAGCGTAAAGCCACTCTCGTCAATAAAGAAATCTGGCGTATGGTGTGAAGGTGCCTTAACAGGATCCCCATTTTTGGGCATCCCTCCTAGGAAGATGAATAAGCCGGGAACCTTCTCCTGATAAAAAGAGAAGTCTTCAGCTCCTGTAACAGGTGGCTTTAGTTTTACATGCTCCCTCCCAGCACTCGCCTGTAAACTCGGCAACATCTTTTCTGTAAGCGATACATCATTGAACGTTACCGGATAATGTGCGCTGTAAGGAATGATAACCTCTGCTTTACCTCCGCCAGCTTCGGCAGTTTTGGTTGCAATGGTCTTAACGCGTTCGATAAACATCGCCTCGTCTTCTTTGCTAAAGTTCCGGATGGTTCCCAACATTTCTACCTTCTCGGGTATGATGTTAGACCTTATCCCTCCGTTAATAGACCCGATGGTAACCACCCCAGGATTTTCAGTAACATTCAGATTCCTGCTAACGATTGTCTGCAGGTTATTTACAATTTGAGAGGAGATGACAATTGGATCAATACTACTCCATGGATAAGCACCATGCGCTTGTCTGCCAGTAACAATAATTTTCATGTCGTTAACTGCTGCCATTGTTCCCCCGGGACGATAAGTTATATCGCCCACCGGAGTTTGCGAATTAATATGCAATCCGAACACTGCATCAACTTGGGGATTCTGTAACACTCCTTCCTTTACCATCAACTCGGCACCACCTTCCTCCCCAACAGGCGCGCCTTCTTCTGCGGGCTGAAAAATAAACTTGACAGTACCCGGAATGTCTTTTTTCATGGAAGCCAACACTTCAGCTACTCCCATCAAAATGGCTACGTGTGTATCATGCCCACAAGCATGCATTACCCCAACTTCCTGACCATTATAAGTTGCTTTAACTTTCGAGGCAAAAGGTAAGTCCACCCTTTCTGTAACTGGCAGGCCATCCATATCAGCTCTTAGTGCGACAACCGGACCAGGCTTTCCGCCCTTCAATATCCCTACGACTCCTGTCTTGGCGACACCTGTTTTCACTTCAATACCTAATGACTGAAGGTGCTTCGCGATGATGCCTGCAGTTCTTGTTTCATTATTTCCTAATTCAGGATGTTCATGCAAATCCCTTCGCCATGCAATTACCTTTTGCTCAATGCTCAAAGCCTTACTTGAGATCGCTGTTCTTAAAACATTCTTTTGTCCTAAGGCGTTAAATGAACTGAGCACAAACAGTATAAAGTAAAGTTTTTTCATGGATCGGCCATTTTCTTTTAAATATAGTATTATAGACCGATGATTTTGCCTGAGATAATATCATAATTCAATTTTAGCAAATAAAATAAACAATTACATTTACAAAAAACACAAGACCATATGTTCCCAACTATAAATTTCACAGAAACAGAAGCCTACAAATATCTTGCTGACCATTTCATCAGCATTAACGAAAAAAACTTAAAGCAACTTTTCCAGGAAGACAATGCAAGATTTGAAAAATTCTCACTCTTGTTTGAGGATATACTTGTTGACTATTCAAAAAATAGAATTGACGATACTACCATTGCACTTTTAATTCAGCTTGCGAGAGAGTGTAAGCTTGATGAGGCAATTAAATCAATGTTCAGCGGAGAAAAAATAAATGAGACTGAGGGCAGGCAGGTGCTGCATGTAGCACTTAGAGCACCGGCAAATTCAGAAATTCTCGTGGATGGCAAGAACGTTGTTAAAGATGTTCATACAGTACTTGATAAAATGAACAAATTCTCTGAGCAGATCATTTCTGGAAACTGGAAAGGTTACACCGGGAAAGCAATCACTGATGTTGTCAACATTGGTATTGGGGGCTCAGATCTTGGTCCGGTAATGGTAACTGAAGCGCTGAAGGCATATAAGAATCACCTGAACCTACACTTTGTATCTAACATTGATGGAACGCACATCGCAGAAACATTAAAGCTGGTAGATCCAGAAACTACTTTGTTTTTAGTCGCATCGAAAACTTTCACTACACAGGAGACCATGACAAATGCGAATACTGCACGTACTTGGTTTTTAGATAAAGGCGCTAAAGAAGAAGATATTGCGAAACACTTCGCTGCCTTGTCGACGAATGCAAAGGACGTTGCAGCCTTCGGTATTGATACGGAGAATATGTTTGAATTCTGGGATTGGGTTGGAGGAAGATACTCTTTATGGAGCGCCATAGGATTGCCGATAGCCTTAAGTATTGGTTTTGACAATTTCAAACAACTGCTTGCTGGTGCACATGCTGCAGATCAACATTTCGAGAATGCAGAATTTGAGATCAACATCCCGGTAATTCTTGGTTTGATTGGCGTGTGGTACATAAACTTCTTCGATGCAGAAACCCAGGCTATACTTCCATACGATCAGTATATGCACCGTTTTGCAGCCTACTTTCAACAAGGGGATATGGAAAGCAATGGTAAACATGTAGACAGGGATGGTAAGGATGTAACCTATGAAACGGGTCCAATTATTTGGGGCGAACCCGGAACTAACGGCCAGCACGCGTTTTACCAACTTATTCACCAGGGCACACGCTTAATCCCATGCGATTTCATCGCACCGGCACAAAGCTTGAATCCGATAGGAGAACACCACCCTATACTGTTATCTAACTTTTTTGCACAAACAGAGGCTTTAATGAATGGTAAAACCAGAGAGCAAGTAGTAAAAGAATTGGAAAAAGATGGTAAATCTACTGAAGAGATTGAGAAACTAGCGCCGTTTAAGGTCTTTGAGGGTAATAGGCCGACAAACTCAATCATAATTAAAAAAATAACGCCATTTAGCTTAGGAAACTTGATCGCAATCTATGAGCACAAGATCTTTGTACAAGGTGTGATCTGGAATATATTTAGCTTTGATCAATGGGGGGTGGAGCTTGGAAAGCAATTGGCAAAAAGTATTTTACCAGAGCTGGAGGGCAATAAAGAGGTGAGCAGCCATGACGGTTCTACCAATGGGCTCATCAACCAATACAAAGCCTGGAGATAATATTGGTCCTCTGAAATTTCTTTCTTAGCAACGTAACCTTTTGACTTCTAATTTGTTCTCTTATTAGAAGTCAAAAAAATTACGTATATTCACATAAACAACCACGTATTATGAAAACGCTAAAAAACATGTTATTAATTGCCGGGCTTTTCACGGCAGTTCAAGTATCAGCTCAAACTGATAAAGCCACCACGATCAGATTGGTAGAGGGTAAGAATTTCATTTTTAATGCAACAAGTGCCCAACCAATGAATTCGGTAGAGATAAGTGCTATTTTTAGCAGAATACCTGGTGCAATGGCGGGAGCCTCAGTTCCACTACGGAGTGATGTTTATCAACTTAATGTATCCAATGATAATGTTGAAGCCTATCTTCCATACTATGGTAGGTCATACAATGCACCAAAAACCTCAAATGAGGCCGGCATAAAATTCAATACAAAAGAGTTTAGCTACAAAGCAGACAAAAAGAAAAAAGGAAATTACGTTGTTACCATTAAACCCGCTAACACAAAAGCAGATGTCCAATCAATGACTTTGCATATCAGTGAAAAAGGTTACGCTTCTTTAAGTGTGATCAGTAACAACAGACAAACAATTAGCTACAGTGGTTTTATTAGCGACCCTGCCAAGTTAGCTTCAAACTAAGATTTTTCTTCAACGTTAGTTCTTCCTATTGGGGAACTAACGTAATTTCAAATAATTTAGGCCACTTTTTGCCAGTCACAAATAGCCGGTTATTCTTCCTATCCCAGGCAATGCCATTTAAAACATCAATATTAGTATCGGTCGATTTTCTGTTGTATCCTTTCTCAAGCAGTCTGCTCAAATCAATCTTTTTCTCTACTATACCAGAATTTGGATCGATAACTACAATATAGTTCTTGGTATAGACATTTGCATAGATCTTTCCTTCGATATATTCTAGTTCATTCAACGAATTCACCGGGCCATCATTGTCATAGACTTCTATTGAACGCTCTTCTTCGTAAGTATCCTTATTTAGGAAATAGAGTCTGTTACTGCCATCAGATTTTATGAGTTCTTTACCGTTAAAACATAGCCCCCAGCCCTCGCGACTCGCTTGATATGGAAAACTTGATTTTTGTACAAGAGTTTTTGCATCAAAAACAAGCCCTATACCATTTTGCCAGGTAAGCATTACAATTTTATCACCTACCAAGGTTGATCCCTCTCCAAAATACTTTTTATCCAGGTCTGCTTTCTGTAATGTTTTACCCGTTTCCAGGCCTACCCAGCGCAACGTAGAGCTACCATCCAGCCCAGTGCTTTCTAAAATCCGACCATCATGGTATTCCAGTCCCTGTGTATACGAAGAGGTATCATGGGGAAAGACGCTTTTTACTTTATAACTGTAAAGTTCAGGCTTGCTCCCGGGCAACATAACAATATTTACGGTAATGGTATCCTTTGCAGACCCGTTAACAACTATAGCCGTAATGATTTTATAACCGACAGAAAAATTCGTTGTCGGAATTAAAATTGAATCTGCAGTATTTTTGACTGCAACTTTCTTGCCATCAATAAGATAGGTGGCAGATTTGAGATTCATATTCTGGGGGACATCCAGCTGAATTGCGATTGACTTACCAATAGCAACCGTTTGGCCCTGTTCTGGAAACTTAAAACTTACGCTGCTTGCAACACTAGGCTCGTTTTTACAAGAGCTGATTAATGAACTTGACAGGATACAAAGAAAGAAGACTAGGTAATAGTTACTTTTAACTTGGCCAGAATGCATCTTCAATATGATTTACAATATAATTGTTCTTATTCTCAAAAGTGATTGCTATAATATCAAAACGAATTTCGCCCTCATGATTACTCTGTTCAATAAAAAAAAGGGAAGCAAACTCAAACTGCTTTTCCTTCTTCCAATCCACAAACTCTTCAGGCTGACCGAAATTGGTAGAACTTCTAGTTTTAACTTCAATAAAAACTAAAGTATCTTTCTGCTTTGCAATCAAATCTATCTCTGCTCGTTTATGACGCCAGTTCATCTTTAAAATCTGATACCCTTTATTCTCAAGATATTCTTTAGCTAGTTCTTCCCCCCTTTTTCCAAGGTCATTGTGACTTGCCACTATTTCAGTATTACAGATCCCAGGAATTTGGAAATCTCTTTCTCAACGCCTTTAATGAATGAATAACGTTGCATTAATATCTCTTGATTTACAGGATCTTCTTCTGTTTTGATCTCCTGCAATAGCTGAAGCAACATTTTGTCTACCTTACGCTTTTTTAGATGGTATATGCCACCGAGTATAGTCGCCTTAAGATTCACGGTTTCATCCCTCACATAAATCTTATGCTTATTGTACCAATTGTCGCTCAACATATATGGGGAGGTAGATAACGTAATGGCGAGATCAGCAATCTCTCTTTTTTCACTTTTGATAAATTGATTTGCAACGGGCAAGTGTCCATTCTCAATTTCCTCGCGGTACGTATCTATCACTTGTTTGCATAAGGCGTCTTGAAAGGTTACATCAGATAAATTTTGCATGATAAATGAACCTATATACATATTGTCGATTTTATCCCAGTTGACAAGCTCATGGCCAAAAGCTAGAAGTAACCTCACAATTTCCTGCTCCTGGATAGAATCATCATCTACAGATTCTTCGTTTGCAACAACAACTATAGAGGGATCTGGATTTTCAAAGAGCTTATCTGGCGGACCGTCTAAAGGCTGGTTGTAAGATTGCGAGGCATTACTGGCTTTCTTAAATTTGGCAGCCCTCATCTTATTGAGTTCAGATAGTAAGATCCGCTCCTCAATCTGCAATAAACCGCTACACTCCCTGATAAATATGGAAGCTTTAATATCGTCTGGAATCTTTGAAATACTTTCCACGATATCCTTGATAATCCCAGCCCTTTTGATGGGGTCGTTGCCGGCTTCCTTTAATAGTATATCAGCTTTATAAAGAATGAAGTCCTTACGTGAATTCTCAATATAATTCTTGAAGGCAGCAGCACCCATATGGTGCATGTAAGAATCAGGATCATGTCCGTCTGGAAACGAAACTACCTTCACGTTCAGGCCTTCTTCAAGAATCATGTCCAAACCTCTTAATGAAGCCTTAATCCCTGCTGCATCTCCATCATAAAGAATGGTTACATTCTCCGTAAAGCGACCAATCATTCTAATCTGCTCAACTGTCAGCGAAGTTCCAGAAGAGGCAACTACATTCTCAATTCCCGCCTGATGGACAGCGAGTACATCGGCATAGCCTTCAACAAGATAACAGTTGTTAGTATCTCTAATCGACTTTTTTGCATGAAAGAGGCCATACAATACGCTCGATTTATGATAGATATCACTCTCAGGAGAGTTGACATATTTGGGAACGTTCTTATCCGTTTTTAGAGTCCTCCCACCGAATCCAATTACTCGTCCAGTGAAGTTGTGAATAGGAAACATAACCCGACCTCTAAAACGATCATAGACCTTTCCTTTATCGTTTCTTATCGCTAGTCCAGTCTTATCAAGGTACTCTTCTTTATGGCCTGCTGCGACTGCATTTTGAATCAATGCATCCCATACATCAGGCGAATAGCCCAACTGAAACTTCTTGACAATATCTTCTCTGAAACCACGCTCTTTAAAGTAACTAAAACCTATGGCACGGCCTTCTTCTCCCGTAAAAAGTTCATTTGCGAAATAGTTAGCTGCGAATTCAGAAACAATATATAAGCTTTCCCTCGCATTCTGCAGTTCGATATTCTGAGGCGACTGCACAGTCTCCTCAACTTCGATATTGTATTTGTTCGCAAGGAATTTTAAAGCTTCTGGGTAGGAATATTTCTCATGATCCATAACAAAATGGACCGAGTCGCCTCCTTTGCCACAGCCGAAACACTTATAGATACCCTTTGTTACAGAAACGTGGAAAGACGGGGTCTTCTCATTATGAAATGGACAATTACCAATCAGGCTTGTACCACGCTTCTTTAAGGCCACAAAATCACCAACAACTTCCTCTATTCGGGCAGTGTCCATGATCTTGTTTATGGTATCCTGATTAATCATATTGTAGGGGCAGTAGTAAATTTATTTTATTAACGGCAACAACTTATCGGCTAATGTTTGGTTTCCCAATGTGTTTAAATGCACACCATCGGAAGTTAATATCCCATTTTCTTTGTTGTCAGGATTATTCGCAGCATCATATTCTTTGAAGATTGTTCTCAAATCACATATGCGCAAATTATTCTTGGTAGCAAGCTCGCGGATTGCTCCTGAGTATTTATCGAGGTCAGCATCCATTTCGTTCTCGTTATTTTTCCTTTCTCCGATAACAGCAGGGGTACACAAAACTACTTTAGCGCCATTGCTCTGGATCTTCGTGATTAAACCTTGATAAAATTTAGAAAACTTATCGAAATCAGTACCCGTCTTGCTTAACGCTTTATGCCAAACGTCGTTAACTCCGATATAGATCACTACCAGATCAGGCTTCTTTGTCAACACATCATCTTCCATCCTAAAGAACAGATCATATACTTTATTACCACCTATACCAGCTCCGATAATTTCGTATTTGGTTGGGTCAAGCGCTTTTTTAATAAGGTCCACATAGCCACCAGGCTGAACACCGGCTTGAGTGATAGAATCACCAAAAAAGATGATCTTTTTAGGTTTAAAATTCATTGCAGTAAAAAGCACTACCATCATAAATGCAGATAGAAATGCCATTGATCTAAATAACGTTTTCATTTAATAAGGTTTTAATTTTAGTTAGGCCTGCCGATTCGCAGCGCAGTACGAAGTTAGAAAATTACTTGCCTTTTCCAAGCCGATAATCCTTGTGAACGATCAAAAAGCTGGCGCGTTCTTCCTTTTTAAAAGGGTAGTCCCAATTACCTTGATACGTAATTTTTGTAGGCAATTTCTCTCCTCCGAAGTAGCTCATCTCAATGTTCATCTGCACATCAAAATCGAATACTATATTGCTGTACTTCATATCTACGTACCTACCTAAGATGGCAAAGTTTCGTTTGTCGAAGATGGTGGTCAGGGTCTTGATCATCAGACCATTTCGGGTACTGTTACTAATGTCTTTTTTTACGGCAACCTTGAATCTGTAGACAGGGATTGAATCCAGGTAGGTACCACTGTCATACGAGTAATCGTAATACTGACGCATGTTTGCGGTAAAAATCTGTGTTTTATCCCCTATGAACGGTAGTCCTTTGATTGGTCTTCCTGGGCTAAAAATCAAAGTCTTCAATTTGTCTTTATAGCTTTCGTTGGTTCCTTTTCCTTTCGCACTAGTAGTCATTGGCTCATCGGTCACTAAATCCGAGTTGTATGGATTCATGAAAATGTAATCAAACATTTCAACTGTATACAACTGATACTTACCGTTTTTCTTAAACAACTTACCGACATCTTCCTTTGCAAGGTATTCCATCTTGTAAGGCCCATCGTTATTATGTCTGATCTTTCTATAGATCTTTCCTTCTACCTTATTACTTTTATCGTAAGTATAAATTCGATTCTCAGCTATGAAGGTATACTTCTTCATATTTCTGAAAGACTGATAAAAACTCTCGTCGGTTATGATGGCATTTATAAAGGTTTCTATCCCAAATTTCCTGGCGGTTATCTTTACAGTCGAGTCAAGTTCAATGGTCTTGATCGTATCGGGGTTGAAACGGTCTATAGCCTGCCCGAAACCGGGAAGAGTGAAAATAATCATCAGTCCTGAAAGAAGAAGCTTTCTCAATTTCCCAATTGTTTTAATGCGACATATGCCATCAATCCTGTCGAAACCTTTAATGCATCTTCGTCAATATCAAACTTTGGTGTATGTACAGAATACATGGTATCTTTTTCTTCATTACCTGTACCCAACCTATAAAAACAGGCATCGGTAACCTGAGAATAATAAGCAAAATCTTCCGCAGCCATCCATATATCTAAGTCTACAACGTTATCTTTCCCTAAATAGTCTTCTGCATGAGCACGGGTATTTGCGGTCAATTGTGGTTCATTGATCAGGAACGGATAACCATTCATGATTCTAAAATCACAACTTCCACCCATACTCTCTGCAATACCTTCCGCCATCTTCTTCATCAGACGTTTCGCTTCCTTTCTCCAATCCTCATTCAATGTCCTGAAAGTTCCTTCCATCTTCACCTCATTTGGAATAATATTGGTAGCCCCGTTAGCCTGAACTTTACCAAAAGAAAGTACAGATGGTAACCTCGGATCAGCATTGCGACTAACAATCTGCTGCAGCGCAATGATAATATGGGAGGCAATCAGTACTGGGTCAATATTTTGGTGTGGCTGTGCGCCGTGACCACCCTTTCCATGTACAGTAACGTACAGCTCATCCGTTGAGGCCATATAAATTCCGGAACGGAAACCTACTTTACCGCTTTCGATCAATGGCATTACATGCTGACCAATTATTGACTGTGGTTTAGGATTATCTAACACACCCTCTCTGATCATGATACTTGCCCCTCCAGGCAGTACTTCCTCTGCAGGTTGAAAGATCAATTTGACAGTTCCGCCAAACTCAGCTTTTAAACTATTTAGTATGAAAGCAGTACCTAATAGCGAAGAGCTATGTACATCATGTCCACAAGCATGCATGACACCTGTATTTTTGGAAGCATAAGGTTTTTCGTTTGCCTCTAATATAGGCAGGGCATCCATATCGGCGCGTAATGCGATAACTTTATCAGAAACTAAGTCCCCCTTAATTAATCCCACCACTCCAGTATTGGCCATATCTGAAAATGGTATACCCCATTCTGTCAAATGACTTTTAATATAGGCCGACGTTTCAAACTCTTTATACGAAAGTTCTGGATTCGCGTGAATGTGCTGACGAAATCCAACTACTTTCTCAAAAATTTCACCTGAAAGTGCCTGAATCTTTTCTTTATCTATCATTGTTGTAATCTAAACTAGGAGCATTTATCTTCTCTCTGAAAATGAAAAGCGTAGGGAAGGTTCCACGAAGTTCATTCATAAACTTTTGAGCGTCAAGCCTGGTTCTAAAATCACCAACCCTTAAATAATAATTGGGCTGCTTAAAGGTAATGTATGTGTTGTGAGAAGGATAGAGTCCATTAAACTTTGCTTGCTGACTAAATACCTGTCTCCGGTCTGAACCATAAAAAACCTGGACCCGGTATCCCATTTGAGCTACAATAATTCCGGGCTTAGTAATTACCCCCCCAGCGCTTGGGGCGCTGGAGGGTGTAATACTCAATTGAATTCTCTTTGCAATTAAACTATCAATTAGCGGGTCTTTCTCAATGGTTATCCTACCTCTGGTTTGCGCAAACAAACTAGCAGAAAAAAAACAACACAATAATAAAAGTCCAAACTTCATCAATAAACTACGATTTACAGACCTGCACCATGGCAGTTTTTATATTTCTTACCACTTCCACAAGGACAAGGTTCATTTCTTCCAATAGTAACTTCTTTACGAACTGGCTGCTGAGGAACCGGCTCACGGGTATCTTCCAATTCAGGTATACCCGTACTGGTAGACTGCGCGAATTCTGGCTTTGAAGTTCTGAGTCTGTTAGCAGGAGGACGTGGAGCCTGAGCTTCTCTTACATCTCCAGGATCTGTTTCTACCGGAATACCTCCTTTAAATAAGAAACTTACCACCTCTTTGTTAACTGCATTCAACATGTTCTTAAACAAATTAAAAGCCTCCATTTTATAGATAATCAAGGGGTCTTTTTGCTCATATACCGCATTCTGAACCGACTGTTTCAAATCATCCATCTCACGCAAGTGTTCCTTCCAAGTTTCATCAATTAGCGCTAGTACAATTGTTTTTTCGAAAGATTTAGTGATTTCTCTTCCTTTATTTTCAATTGCTTTCTTTAACCCCACAGGAACCTGAACGCTTCTGATACCATCAGTAAAAGGAACCAGGATCTGCTCTATCTGCTCACCTCTTTCATCATATACTTGTACCAAAACTGGCATCGCCTGATTTATGATTGCATCAGATTTTCTTGCATAAAATGCAGTGACCTCATCAAACAATTTGTCTGTTAGGGTATGTATATTTCTTGAGGCAAATTCAGCTTCATCTATGGTTGTATCTGCAGAGAAGTTTTTGATAACTTCCAGCTTAAAGCCTTCATAATTTCCTGCTTCTTTATATTCTGTAACGATATCCTCAGCAACGTCAAATGCCATATTGCTCATGTCTACGTCAAGACGCTCACCAAATAATGCATTTTTGCGTTTTGAGTAGATAACCGAACGCTGTGAGTTCATCACGTCATCATACTCCAATAAGCGTTTACGAATACCAAAGTTGTTCTCTTCTACTTTCTTTTGCGCACGCTCAATGGATTTGGTAATCATTGAATGCTGGATCACTTCTCCATCCTCAATACCCATTCTTACCATTACGTTAGAGATTCTCTCAGAACCAAACAACCTCATCAAATTATCCTCTAATGAAACAAAGAATTGAGATGAACCAGGGTCACCCTGACGACCAGCACGACCACGTAACTGTCTGTCGACGCGACGAGACTCATGGCGCTCTGTACCTACTATAGCTAAACCGCCAACTTCTTTGACGCCAGCGCCTAACTTGATATCCGTACCACGACCGGCCATGTTAGTGGCTATAGTAACCTGTCCTGGTTGACCAGCTTCGGCAACAATATCAGCCTCTTTCTGGTGCATCTTAGCATTCAGCACGTTGTGCTTGATGCCCCTGAGTTTAAGCATGCGGCTTAGCAGTTCAGAAATCTCTACAGACGTAGTACCTACCAACACTGGTCGGCCTGCTTCTGTCAACTTAACGATCTCCTCTGCAACTGCATTGTATTTTTCACGTACAGTTCTATACACATAATCCTGGTGATCTGATCTGGAAATGACACGATTCGTTGGAATCTCCACAACATCTAATTTATAGATAGACCAGAATTCGCCAGCTTCAGTAGTTGCAGTACCCGTCATACCACAAAGCTTGTGGTACATACGGAAAAAGTTTTGCAAAGTAACTGTAGCATAAGTCTGTGAAGCATCTTCTACTTTCACGTTCTCTTTCGCTTCAATCGCCTGGTGTAACCCATCAGAATAACGACGGCCATCCATGATACGACCTGTTTGCTCATCTACGATCTTGATCTTGCCTTCATCAATGATATATTCTACATCGATCTCAAATAACGTATATGCTTTGAGTAATTGGTTTACAGAATGAATTCTTTCTGCTTTGATAGAGTAATCACGCATCAAAGCATCCTTTTGAGCAATCTTATCTTCGCTACTCAAATCAGATTTCTCAATTTCCGCAATTGAAGTGCCTACATCTGGCAACACGAAGAAATTCGCATCTTCGCCAGACTTGGTGATCAGCTCAATACCTTTTTCGGTAAGTTCAACCTGGTTATTTTTCTCGTCGATATAGAAGAACAATTCGCCATCAACTTTGGGCATATTCTTGGACTGATCTGCCATATAATGGTTTTCAGTTTTCAACAACGTTTGTTTATTACCACCCTCACTTAAGAATTTGATCAGGGCTTTGTTTTTCGGTAAACCACGATGCGCACGCAATAATGCTAAGCCACCTTCTCCTTCCTCAGTTCCGGATTTACCATCATTCATTAATTTCTTAGCTTCATTTAAGGCTCGGGTCACATATTCCCTTTGGGCAGAAACAAGCCTTTCAATACGCGGTTTAAGCTCATGGAATTCATGCTGATCTCCAAAAGGAATAGGACCTGAAATGATCAATGGAGTACGTGCATCATCAATCAAAACTGAATCGACCTCATCCACCATCGCAAAGTGCAGCTTGCGCTGAACTAGTTGATCTGGTGTTTGCGACATGTTATCCCTTAGGTAATCAAATCCAAACTCGTTATTTGTTCCATAAGTAATATCAGCAAGGTAAGCATCTCTTCTTTCCTGTGAGTTCGGCTCATGCCTATCGATACAATCAACTTTCAATCCGTGGAATTCAAACAATGGACCATTCCACTCAGAGTCACGTCGTGCCAGGTAATCATTCACTGTTACAATGTGAACCCCTTGTCCGGCAAGGGCATTCAAGTAAGCAGGCAATGTACTTACAAGTGTCTTACCTTCACCTGTAGCCATCTCTGCAATCTTACCATTATGCAACACGATACCCCCAATTAATTGTACATCATAATGAATCATGTTCCAAAGCACCTCAGTTCCGGCGGCGTCCCATCTGTTTGCCCACTGCGCCTCATCGCCTTTGATCGTCACATTTCCTTTTCTGGCAGCATAGTCTCTATCAAACTGAGATGCTGTTACTGTTAAGAACTCGTTCTCAGTGAAACGTCTTGATGTCTCTTTTACCACAGCAAAGGCTTCAGGCAAAATCTCCGATAATACCATTTCTAATTCCTTGTCGCGGTCTTTTATCAACACATCGATCTGATCGTAAATAGCGGTCTTCTCTGCCAAGGCCAATTCTTGATTGTCTCCATCAGCTTTTAATCCGCTAATTTTACCATCGATTTCAGTCAAAGCTTTCGCTATAACTTCTTTAAAGTATACCGTTTTATTGCGCAGCTCATCATTGCTAAGCAAAGACAACTTAGCGTACTCTTCATTTATTTTCGTGACTATAGGCTGGATAACCTTAATATCTCTTTCTGATTTGCTTCCAAAAATCTTGGTTAAAAATCCTAACATGTTCTATATTTTGTATTTAATGTATTATTATGTGAAAAACAGTAATTACGGCAACTGTCTACTCCGACCGAAGAACCAGAATATTAGTTGTCTGATGCATACTTGCATACTTTGATCAAATCAGCGCTAAGGACTGTTGTTTTTTGGTGTTTCTTTTACAGTAAGATCAGCGATATTTTGATTGTAGACACGATATCCTTGCTCTGATTGCTGTGGAGCAACGCCAATTGAGGTCAACTCACTGTAAGACAAAAAGAAGGGATACCTTGGATCATCAGGGTTACTCTGACTGAAACAAGTAGTAACAGAACTGGTTAGCTGTTTATCGCAGTACTGTCTGTTTAAGATCCTTAACCCTTCAACACGCTCCGCCCTTGCCAATTGCGTAAGGCTGAAAAATACGAGGGATAAAGTTACTATGTGTCTCATCTAAGGCGCAAATCTACCTGTAATCTTTTATATATAGAAATCTGAGCCAGTAAAAAGACCTCTGCTAGATATCAGAGTAGTCTGTAGGATACAAAAAAGTAATCGTGCTTTTGGATACCGTGTTCTTGTATTCTTCCATTGCCGACAATGTTTTCCATTGGCTATCGTTGACAAAAGCATCCCAATGCTTGTCCCTGTCCGCTTTATTTGCAAAGGTTGTCATGTACATTAAATTAGGCATTCTTGATCCTGCTATTACAGATCCATAAAAAACAGCGTTAAAACCCAGACGTTTGAAAAGACCGATTTCGTCACCAGTATTAAACATCTTGACCTTGCTTTTATATAGCTTCTCTGTAGGCCCTTCATAACTTCTAAGTTCGTAAACACGCTCAGCTTTGGATGCAGTAACAGCAGAAAGATTGAAGCGCGGGCTCATTTCGAAAGCATTAATCAAGATCGTTTCGATTCGATCGTAAGGAACCATATTATAAGCAGCATTTAAGTAACCAGCGCCTACTTCATTATAAATTTTGTCCTTATCCAGCTTTAGCTCTGTTTTCACTATGTCGTCTGCAGATTTGTATGGAACAAGTACGTAGATAAGTAATTCATCCTTTTTATCTGCCGAGGGAGATTTAATGTTTTTAAATACACCAGCTTTCGAAATACCTGCGCGGTGAAGTGCCGGTAGATAAGCTTTTTCCAAATAGCTTTCTACTACAAGCTCTTGCTCTGCATTTTTCAAATGATAGATTTTGATCTGATAAAGATCTTTTGAGGCAGAAAATGCCTGGGAAACGATTAGGACCATAAAGGTCAGCGCGATAGTGATTTTTTTCATGTGTGTTTTAAATAAGGTCAAAGCCAATGTCTTCTCTAAAATATTTACCGTCAAAATATATTCTTGCAGCATCGGCGGTCGCACTCTGCAAAGCTTCGAACTGGGTGTCCTGCAAGCTGGTGATAGCAATCACCCGACCTCCATTAGTCTTCACAACGCCGCCTTCCAACGATGTGCCGGCATGGAAAGCGGTAGACTTCCTGATATTATCTATACCTGTTATCGCCTTACCCTTTTCGTAGTCTCCCGGATAACCCCCGGCTACTATCATTACTGTGGCCGCAGTCTTTTCGCTTACGTTCAACTGGTAATCCATGAGCTTCTTATCCGCTACTGCTTGAAATAATTCTACCAGATCGTTCTCTATCCTTGGAATTACGCTTTCTGTTTCGGGATCACCCATACGGCAGTTGTATTCGATGATAAGCGGGTTGTCTCCTACTTTGAACAGACCAAAGAAGATAAACCCGGTATAATCAATACCATCCTTTTTTAATCCTTCAATCGTGGGAATGATGATGCTATGTTCTACCTCGTTTAAAAATTTCTCATCGGCAAATGGAACCGGAGAGACTGAACCCATTCCACCAGTGTTAAGTCCACTATCTCCCTGACCAATCTTTTTATAATCTTTTGCTTCTGGAAGAATCAAATAATTTTGGCCATCTGTTAATACGAAAACTGAGAGTTCTATTCCTGTTAAGTATTCCTCAATAACAACCAGCGAACCGGCGTTACCAAACTTTCCTCCAAGCATGAGTTTCAATTCTTCTTGAGCCTCAGCAACAGTTTCACAAATGACAACTCCTTTACCTGCAGCGAGGCCATCAGCTTTGAGCACTATGGGTAGAATGTGGCTATTTAAATAGTCCAATCCTTGCTGTAAGGTTTCAGTGGTGAAAGATTGAGAAACTGGAGCAGGAATGCCATGGCGGACCATAAATTGTTTAGAGAAATCTTTGCTTCCCTCCAAAATTGCGCCTTCCTTTTTTGGTCCGATCACATGAATCTGGGCCAATGCTGCATCAGCCAAAAAGAAATCATGAATACCATTTACTAAAGGTTCTTCAGGACCAACAACGACCATCTCAATGTTCTCCTTTAAAACGAGTGCTTTAACCGCCTCGAAGTTATTTGGATTGAGGTTTACATTCTTTCCGAAAGCACCTGTGCCTCCATTTCCAGGAGCGATAAACAGCTGTGAACACAAGTCAGATTGTGCAATTTTCCATGCAAAAGCGCTCTCTCTGCCCCCTGATCCTAAAATTAAGATATTCATGAAGCAAATATATAGGATTTAATAAGACTAAGCATCCTCTCCTTTCAAAGTTACTCTGTTCTTAGGCAGAGCCTCAGGAAAATAATCGCGTATGTAAGAGATCATTTCTTCTCGGACAATACAGCGCAAATCGAATGCCTGAGAAGAATTTCGTGCGCTTATTAGAAATCTGACTTCTATGCTGCCTTGTTTGGTATCCGTAATCTGCACCACGTTAACCCTTTTGTCCCACAACGGACTGGAGCTAAGTATTTCCGTTAGCTTCTCTCTTAGTGGCTGAATGGGCGTATCGTAGTCCAGGTACAGAAATACGGTTCCAAGTAACTCTGAAGATCCGCGTGTCCAATTCTGAAAGGGCTTCTCGATGAAGTATGTTATGGGAAGAATCAAGCGCCTCTGATCCCAAATATTCAATACAACATAGGTCAATGTGATTTCTTCGACGCGACCCCATTCCCCCTCTACAATTAAAACATCATCGATACGGATGGGCTGTGTAAAAGCAATTTGAAATCCTGCCAGTAAATTCCCCAGCGACTTCTGTGCGGCAAAACCGATAATGATACCCCCAATTCCTACACCTGTGAGTAGCCCTGTTCCAATCTTCCGCATGCTTTCGAAACTCAAAAGCACCACCGACATGGCTATGATGATGATTACTGAAACTAAAAATTTACGCACAAACTGAAGTTGTGTTCGAACCTTTCTCTCTCTTAAATTATCTTCCTTATTCAGATCGAAATGAAGGTGAAGCTGCTCCTCCATGATCTTCATGATTCGTACTAATATAATTGCAAAATTGATGATTAATGCGATTTCAATGGCTTTGTTCAGTCCGTTAAAATATACATCATCCATCTTCATGTAGTCCAGGCTGCCATTCACAAACACGAGGGGAAGGAAGGACGTAATAGGACCGCCAAGGTATTTAATGGTAGAATGAATGAGGTGTAGGGGCCAGAATTTAGCTAATAAATTAAAGACTGCTCTCACCAATACTTTAGCGAGAAGTCCCAGCAGGATCGCTAAAGCTCCAATAATCAAATTTTGAAGTAAATGTGGCAAATGGTAGCCAAAAATTGTATCAATTTGCATCATAATTATTAACAAATCACCTAACGGTTTGTTTTATTTCACAGTCATCCTCAGTCCCTCAGAATGCGTAATGTACTCTGGTGCATACATACTTTGAAGGCTGGTTACTCCGTTTGAAAAGTTACCTGAAATGTTTACCCTCAGTGGATATTCGAACACATAAATCCCTTTCGGCATATACCCGATGAAGAAGTTGCTGGAAGCATCTTTAGTACTTTCATAATACCCAAGTCCATCCTGATATTTATACTGAGAAATCACATTTATAGGTTCAAACCCAGCAGAGCGCATATCTTTCAAATGCAAATACTCCATTGGCCTGTCGCAAAGAATCTCTATTCTGACTTTGAGCAGGTCTCCCATTTTCAGAATATTACTTGAGCTCAGTCTGGTTAGTAAAGGTCCCCTAACGGTTTCAGTCTGCAAAAACAACTCTTTTTTAATAGTTATACCAGTTCCTGAGTTTGTGACTTTATCAGCTTGTTCGAAATACTGCCAGTAAAGCCCGCCCCAAGCGATGGACTTGTTATTGTTCTTGATCGAAATGCTTCCCATCTCAGGCTTAACTTTTGGTCCCTCAACTATGATTTTCTGATATCCGGTTCCGGCTTCTTCAACCGGAGTTGCTAGCCCGAGTTGTGCGGTAGTTTTGCCGCCAATTGTGATCTCTGGTGCTGCGGATTCATTTACTAAATCGGATCCCCGCATCAGTAATGCATAACACGCGGCGGTGGTCGCTTTAGTAGTCCGCCAGTCATTGGCTTGTTTATTCTTCAACAACCATATTTTCATTTCTTCTACAGCTACAGCATCATTTGCTACCTCATCAAAGACTTCGATCATCAATGCCTGTGCTTCGACCGGACTCTGATACCACCACCAGCCTAATCGGTTATCGGGCCAGAACATTCCTAGTTCCTCGCTCTGTTGTATGCGCTCTTTTAAAGAATTAACAATTTTCATCGCCTCCAAGTGTCTGCCATTTCTATGCAGTACTAGTGCAGCTAATCCTTGTTCGTAAGTACTCATTTTTAACCAGTTGGCGGTTACCTGTCGCATACTTTCATTTAAAGCATCCCTGAATACCTTTACTTCGTTGATCTGTTTACTGTAACTTCTGGCATACAAATAATGAAGCGGCATCGAGTAGAAGCCTTTGAAGGGACTCTTTGTCGTGAAATCCGCACTAAATTGGCCATCGAGATAGATCAATGCCTTGTTTAGCATACCACTAAATGCTGGATAGGTTTCCTCATCTATCAACTTCAAATACTTCAATTGCGACATGTTCAACACAATCTGCTGGGTGATGTAACGATCTTGCACCATCCCCTTAAACCATGAAAATGATCCGTCTGCATTTTGCAGGCTCGTTAGTTTTTCGAAGTTGGCTTTCAACTCTGAGCTCATTCTATTTAAGTTGAACAAAACCCCAAGACGCTTTTTCCGTTCTCCTTCATCTCCAGCATTCCTAACCCAGGGTGTTTCTTCCAGAAGCAAGGCTTTCAATTGCGCGTTCTTTTCCAAATTAGAACTTAACAAATTGCTTTCAGACTTTTGCCACACTTCAAATACCGCTTTAATCTTCGGAGAACTGTTCAAGATACCCGTCGCAAAACTATTTGCATAAAACCTACTCATCGTCTGTTCGGCGCATTCGTAGGGATATTCCATTAGATAAGGCAGTGCTTGAATGGCGTACCAAATTGGATTATCAGTGAACTCTAGTGTCAAACTTTGATTGAGGATAGTTGTTGAATTCCCGGACTGCAAAAGTTTATCCAGTGTAAAGGTTTTACTCGTGTTCCCCCGAACGTTCAACGGAATGGCCTCCGTAACCAATATTGAATTGGTCAACACAGGAACCGTGCTTTCTTCCCCATCACTATACTTCCCAGATTCTGCAACAACTTTATAGGTAATAGCACTGACTCCAACAGGAATAATCAAGGGCCAGTTGAGCACGAAATTATTTTTATCACTCAACTCAAAATTCTGTGTAGCTTGGGTTTTTGGTGCAAAGATGCTAATCACATTTCCGGTCACTGCGTCACGCAGTTCCAAATAAGCCTTTCCTCTAAGCATTTTACCAGACATATTATTTAGCTTGGCAGCAAGTACAATGGTATCTCGTTCCCTAAAGAACCTTGGCGCATTAGCAGAGATGGCAAACTGTTTTTGTGTAATCAATTCTCTACTGAAGTATAAGGTTTCAAATGCTTTAGTATGCGCGAAGCCCATCATCTTGTAACGCGTTAAAGACTCTGGAATGGTAAATTCTATATCTATTTCGCCGGCTGAATTGGTTCGCAATTGCGGATAAAAGAAAGCACTTTCAGAAAAATTGCTTCTAGGTATAATGCGCCCTAAAGACCCGGGATTACCTGGGTCGATCCTGTTAGGAAAACCATCAGTATAGGAATTTTGTATATTTAAACCTGCAACTTTTCCCTGCAGAAGTTGTTCCACATTTCCTACAGGGACGTCTACAACTTCCTTTCCCGAAACAATGAAGGTCGACCCGGTGGTAACTTCTCTCGTTCTTTTGACATAGCCCCTAATTACCACCTCGCCTAAACTATTTATGATCTCTTTTAGTACTATGTCATGCCTTTCCAACTTAACAACATTTATCGTCTGAGTCGCAAAACCTGCTGAAGTAAAAGTTACCTGATCTCCAGCGTTTGCATTGATAGCATATACGCCAAATTGATCAGTACTTCCCGCCAATTTATAATTAACCATGATTTTGACATAAGGAATTCCGTAACCTAAATCATCCTTAACCAACCCATAGAATTTACCTGTATTCTTGAATACCTTTACTTGCTCCAAGGCTTTTTTCAAGGAGCGCTTAAGCACTTCAACTTTAACGCCTTCTAAGAAATTAGCGAAACTGAAAATTCCATCGGCATAATTGGAATAACTATACGTATTAAGTCGTTCATATACTTTAAAAAGAATATTTGGTGTGTTACTGCGGTTTAAAAAATATACACCACCCAAATCTCCCTCAGTATTAATATCTACCTTCCAACTCTTAACATTAGTGCTACCCCTATTATTGTAAAATCTATAATCCATTGGATTCAACATATCTAAAGAAGCATCGTACAATGTTGCGGCCAGTTCCACCATCTTCTTTTCACCTGCCATGTTTGTTATTCTCAACTTCCAATTATCCTTTTCCCCTGGTTGCAGCTTGTCTCTAAAGCTTAGAAATTTAACGTCTAGCTCTTTTGATGGATCGGCTACATACACTTTGCTTTGCCACTGGTGCCACTCCCCATCCTGCACCATCATAAAGGCAACATTAAAAACATCGCCATAACTCTCCTTAACAGGTACTTTTAAAATAGTCTGTATTGGAGATGCTTTGACCCAGCCATGTTCTACAACTTTTTGTTTAGCCGTAACTTCATAGTAGACATTTGTACCATCCCTAAAACCAGCTACCCTGAACATGGCATCTTCACCAAGGGTTAGCTTTTCATTTTGCAAGACCACCCACTCTGATCGGACCAGTATATAATCTGGTTTTTCATCAAAGACACGGTAAACCCTTGTATAAACCCCGGTATCTAAGGCTTCACTGACTGCCGTAACGATCCTTCGATAATACCCAGGCTTTAGATGGCCCTTTTTAATTGTGAATCGGATCTCCCCATCCATTGTTGTAATATTCTGTTCGAATGCTAAACTTGTTGCTTTCCAATTATCCACATTATCCGAACTGCGGTATTCCCAACGCAGGGAATCTCTTTCGAGATTGCGGGGCGGTTCCAACTTCAGCCACTTTATCTGTACTTCTGCTTTAACGGCATTGCCGCTGTTTGTGTGAACATAAAGGGTTGTCTCCCGCGGCTTTTCAAGAAAAATTTCTTTTGAATCATTGGGCACACCAAAAGAAAGTCCCTTCTTATTGACCTGCAAATATTTATTCGCCATCCTGGTTTCCCCCGATAGGTCGATCACCTCTACCGAAACATTGTATTCACTATAGCCATTGCCAATCTCATCCTTACTTAAAGGGAAAAATGCCACTTTAAAATTACCAGCCCCATCAGTGTTTGTGCTTCCAATAGCTATACTACGACTGCCCCAATTTACCTTATATTTTACTGTTACATTTGCTATTGCATAACCAGCATAGTTTGTCGCGACACCGTTGACTCTTACGGTATCATTATATAGATACTCTTGCCCCGTGTTTTTGAATTTCACTTCAAAAGTCGGCCTTTTATACTCTTCTACACGTACATTTACAGAACCGAAGTCTGTGAGTATTTTCATTGTGCCGTTTAACTTGCCGGTTGGAATGATAAAAGACCCATGAAAGGATCCGTATTCATTGGAAATATGCTCCTTTGTGCTCAGATCATCATTATTTACATCTTTGAAGATTAGTGAAACTTTTTCGGATACTGTGATCGAACTTTTATGGTCTTTTTCCTTTAATACGATTCCTTTATAGAATATAGTTTGACCAGGTCGGTAGATGGGCCGGTCAGTAAACAGAATAATCTTTGTCTCCTCCTCTTCTTCACTACTATTACCATAAAACGTTTTTATATCTAAATAAGTAGAATCTCCATCCAAGGTCACCAATACTTCATCTTCACGTTGAGAAAAATTGCTGGCACTTGCGAAACCATCAGAGTCCGTGAAAATTGCGAGGGACTTGTCGCCGTTTTTAACTTTTGTATTCGGGAGCTTCTCGATTTTAACACCTTTTACAGGCAGACCGCCTACGGACTCTAAAACCCTATATTCGGTTCTATTTTTCGATAACGTGCGTTTACTAACAACCAGTCCACTAACCTTAAATTTTATGAATCTGTTAATAATTCCTTCATTAAGGGTATCAAGAATGGGTTTGTTTTGAACAATTAAAATGTATTCACCAACTGGAAGACCTCCAATAGTATCCGATAAGTAATGTCCGCGGTGGTCATCAGACAATGGTGTTAATCTGCTCCAACTACGCATAGGAGTAACCCGCTTCAAGAACTGAGTGTAATTTGTGACTATTCCCAAATTTAAAACAGCTGCTTCTAAGGAAGTTAAACGATATACACTGAGATACAGCGAGTCCATATTTTTATAGTTATACAAAACATCTATAATTTGTCCAGGCGCAACAAATCCCCTTATTTTAAGGCTTAGCTGCAGGCCTCTTATTTGCGTCAATAAGAACTGAGCGCTGCTAGCACCAGACCCTTTAGGATAAGCCTTTATCGCTTTTCCTGCAAGTTCAACAGCTACCTTCAAATTATTCACACCCTTATCCATTTCCACTTTATCATTTCGATAAAGCAGGGCGATCTCGTACAAAACATCTGAATAAATTTCGGTGCCTTCAGATCTTTTTAGAAGCTCATTGAGGGAATTATAATAAGGACGATTCTCCAGAAACCCGTTTGCATCTTTATGAAAATACTTCAAACGTGCCAGTTCTGCATCACAGTACGCCGCTTTGTTACCGTTTTTTTGGTGATAATTTATGATATTTTCGAAAATCCCTTTGGCTCTGTTTGCAGACTTCACCTCGTCTTCTGGCAAACTACTCAAAATATTTAGCCTCGAATCCCTGAAAATAGGCAAGGCACTATTAGCTAAAAAATCATAGAGTGTTGGTCGTAAATACCGTGTAGACTTATCACCTATCAACACCTCCTCAAAGTTGCTTATGGGTGAATTTTGAAGTAACGTAACTTCAGATAGTGAACTCATGTAAAGGCCGGTTACTTCCGACAATAACTTTCGGATTGACCAAGTCTGCACGTCATTCCCAACGTCACCATCTACTTCAGTTCGCAGACTAATTTTATAATTATTTCGAGAAAGGTAATTCCAATACGTTTCGGCCAACAAAGACTGCAAAATGCTTTTTTCGGGCTGTTTGGCAACTTGAATATCCTGACGAAGCAAATTGATTTGACTGACAATGTCATTCCCATCAAGATAGGTCTGAAAAAGCCGCCGATACATCACAGCCTTGATTACCATGACAGTATTTCCCTCCTTCCTGGCTCTCATATTCAGCCCGTTTATCAGTTCAAGGGCAGGTTTGGCTTTCTGATCGGCAGCTAGCAAATCTATCCGCTCGAAAACATCATCATAACTGGTTTTTTGTGCAAATAATCCTGAGCTGCTAAACATCAAGATTAGAATCAAAGCTGCAAATCGGAGAACATGTTTCATAATTAGCTTCTAATTTATCAATTTACTCGTTTGGTGATCACAAAACCGAAGACCTTATCAGCTACACCATAGAGTTGCAATCCTTCAGCCCCAATAATTTTGAGATAATAATTCGGATCATTTCGAACTATATATAAATTTCCTGCTCGACACAATGAGAGCATTTTCCATAATTTAATTTTTAATAATACGAACTTCCTTTGGCGCAGTAATGTCAGACTGCACCTTTCCGTTGGCGAGCTTTGTATGCTTTACCCTAACTATTCCATATTTTGTGGGGAAGGCTCCTTCAGCAAACTTCAAATCTCCCAAATGTGGAACAACTCTGATTGCTTTACCACCAGCTTCTACAACTGAGATTCCCAGCACATGTTCTGTTAACCATGGTGTTGGTCCGGATGCCCAACCATGCGCTAAACTATGTCGGAAGCCGATGTAACAGTAGGCACCGAAATCCCCGTGAATGTCCTTCATTCCTGCCGGGACAAGCTGATCAATACCTGCAGCATTTGGCAGCCAATCCATATTGAAATCTTCCCAGAACGTAGTCGCGCCAAGCTTCAGCATTGCTCCCCAATAAGTACGGATCACATCCATGGCCTGTTGGTAATTGCCTCCCTTAGCCATCGCTTGAAGCATATAGTATCCGTAAAAAGTAGAGAAATTTTTAGCGCGACCATCCAACAATACCTTGTTGGCACTTTCGTTAGACATCAGCCCGGCAAGTGAATACAATGCCGCGGCTTGTTTTGACCCATTAATATCAGGAATATTTTTCTTCAGGCGTTCCACAGCCGCTCGATATTTAGCCGCCGCAGCGTCTTCCTTTAATACCACACACATTTCGGCTCCCGCATTCAACGACATCACCATCAAAGCCTGTAATCCCGCATGAATCGCTGGCTTATTTTCGCTCGATGGCCAGTCCAGAAACTTGCCTTCGAGATTTTCTGTATTGTCATCGCCTATTTTGGTCACCAGTAGATCTAGCAATTTGACCATGTAATCTTTTTGTTCTTTTAAATAAGCGAGGTTACCATTGTTTTTATAAAGATCACGGTGGATAATTATCCACCACATTGAGTATGCACTGATTCCATTCATCCACTGGGGTAAAGGTGTGATGTCACGTGAAAGGTCAAGACTCTTCGCAACCACTTCGTTATAACCGAATACGGCATTGATTGTGGTGACTTCTGGATGCATATCACCCACCCAAACTAACCTATCACGTTTAACACCGTCCCAAAGATAATCCTGCATGTTCAGGTGAACCGTATAAGCTCCCGTTTGCCAGATCTTATTTAATAACGTGTCACTGCTGTTAAAGGATCCCAAATAAGGAATATCCCGATATACCGCCATGGCGTTAACCTCTTTCAAAATTACCGTGGCGTTAGTATCCACTATATCAATTCTAGCAAACCTGAACCCTGAGTTTCCAAACTCAAGCTTTCCAAGCCATGGTAAGGCAGTCACAAAATCACGAAGCGCATGGTCATTTGTAGCACTTGAAGAATTCACGTCAGACATGGCCTCACTTACGGACTCGCCCAGTCTTATTCTAACACGAACCGGCTTATTTCCTGGCCATATGCCAGTAACCAGTTGAATTCCGCCATGAAGCTCTTTCCCAAAATCCAATAAAATGCCCGGCTTAGTGTCTTTATCGCTTTTTAGAACACAAAGGTTGCCTGAATTCAAATCAGCTTGGCCATTACCCTTTTTCAACAAACTCTCGGCATTTGAAATGCGATCTCCAATTTCGCTTTTCCAGACAATTCGTACTGGATGAATTCTTTCTTTAACGGTTGGTTCCAAGATCGGCTTTGCTGAAATTTGAGCATGAGCATTGGAGGGTGTTAAACTGCTACAAACTGTGACACAAAATAAAAGTGCTTTCGATATTCTGAGTGATGACATAAACTGATTTATTTTTTATTCAATTGATACAATTCGCTACCTGCGAGCAAGAATGCACCTACCCCATAAACGTTGGTGCTATCGTAACCGGCAGCCCCAGGCTGATCTCCTACTTTTTGTACATAGCCTAGCTTCCCGTTGGGATGAACTGAAGTGCTTAATGCCATCCAGGCCTTTTCTATAATTGGTAAATATTTTTTCTTAGGCAGCAACCCCTTACGTATTCCCCAAGTCATTGCATAGCAGAAAAAGCCAGTCCCGCTCGTTTCCTTTTCACTGTAACTTGCCGGATCAAGTAAGGAAGCATGCCAACTACCGTCTTCCTGTTGCAAGCTAGCCACTTTCTCTGCCATCTCAACAAACTGGCTTTCAAACTTCTTTCTATTAGGGAAGTTTTTAGGCATGTTATTCATCATGCGGACGAGCCCACCCATTACCCAGCCATTTCCACGTGACCAAAATACATTTGCTCCATTGTTTTCTCTCCTATCAAAAAAGCGACTATCGCGATAGTACAAATGGGCCTTTTTATCATAGAGATATGCTGAAGTCTTCCACCAAAGTGTATCTGCCTTCTTCAAATATTTTAAGTCTTTTTTTGCAGTAGACAAATAGGCTAGCGATGGTGGGCCCATAAATAAGGCATCACACCAAGCCCACTCTCGTAGGTTGATATTCGGAACTACTTTTAAAGGCTCATTAAATTGATGGGCAACTATAGTATCCGCAAGAGCGACCCATTTATTGATCATTTTTGGATCTTTATACTCCAAATAAAGCTGCGTATACAGCTGAGCAACGCAATAGTCATCGGCGAAAAGTCGGTTCCGGCCCATGTCCCAACGATTGCTCTCACCAATGCCGTACAGAAAATCATAATATACTTTGTCATTATCAACACTTTTCAGCGCCATCATACCAGCATAAAGGGCTCCATTTTCCCAGTTTGTCTTAGGAATTTTCACTTTACCCTCTTTAAATTCATTGATCTGCCAGGCTCCGACCTTTTTCATGTTCTTCAATATGGACTCCCTGGCAAGAATGGAACTTTGAGCTGTCGCAACATTTGAGTAAAGGGCGGTAATGCATATTATTAGAAATCTGATCATTAGTTTATTATTCGGCTTTTTAAACCTAGGAATAATTATTCAAAAAAAAGCGTTTGTAATAACTTCGTGAGAATAAATATTAATTTCGAAGAATATGATGGAATTGAGAGTTTATACTCTTGAGGATATAACTAAAGATCCAAGACGTAAGAAAACATACTTAGCTTCGTTATATAATCACAATGTTACAACATTTATGGCGCGAAATATGGCTAAACATTTTATGATTGCAAATAATTAAATTTAAACAAACAACACAAATGAAATTAACAAAAAGTATCTTACTTCCTGTATTATTCGGGCTATTGAGCATCTCGCTCTTTTCCTGTAAGACAAAAAAACTAGCTGCTAAACCTGTACCAGCACCCACAGTTAAAGAGACGCAAGTAGTGACTAAACAACCTGAAACTCCTCCAGTTCAAAAAGTAGAAGAACCAACGCCTATAGAAAAACCGAACTTTAACTTCAAAAATGTACAGTTCGAGTTTAACTCGGATGTTCTAAAAACTTCCTCCTACGCAATTTTAGATAAAGTGATTGCGGAAATAAAGAAAGAGCCAACTGCGAAGTTTGCTTTAAATGGTAACTCTTCAGCAGAAGGTTCAGCAGAGCGTAACATGTCTCTTTCTGTAGACCGTGCAAACTCTGTAAAAACCTACCTCGTTAACGGTGGCCTAGCTGGAAGTAATTTTACAATTAACGGTAACGGAGAGTCCAAACCAATTGAAGACAATAAGACTGAAGCTGGTAGAATCATAAATAGAAGAGTAGAAATAACAAGAAATTAACGAGGAAACCGCTCGAAGCCGATTCCAAAAGCAAAATTATCTTCTCAGAAGACGCCTTGGAATGTTTGCCCTCCTTCAAGGGCAAACATTCCAGCGGATGAAGAGAACGGTGATTTTGCTCGTTACTTAGTACCCCTATTTAAAAGATCTGCTAATTTCTTTTGTAGCTCCTCACCCCTAATGTTTTTAGCGACAATCTTTCCAGTGGGATCAATCAGATAATTGGCAGGTATAGCCTGGATACCATATTGTTTAGCTACCGCATTGTCCCAGAATTTTAAATCCGACACGTGTGTCCATGTCAAACCATCCTTTTCGATAGCTTGCAACCATGATTCTTTCTTACCCGGTTGATCCAAGGAAACACCCAACACGGTGAAATTTTTGTCCTTATAAGTTTTGTAGGCGGCAACTACGTTCGGATTTTCTGCCCTGCATGGTCCGCACCACGAAGCCCAGAAATCAAGCAAAACATATTTGCCTTTGAAATCAGATAGCCTCACCGGCTTATCATTCACATCATTTTGTATGAAATCTATAGCCATCTGACCAACTCCACTTATATTGGCTGCCTTAAGCTGACCTGCAATGGTTTTTCCTAATACACTATTCTTAACATTTGGGGCAAAACGCTCAAACTCAGGAGTCAGTTTAACCGCATCAATATCATACCCCATATAGTTCCTAAATGCTACTAAGCCGATATAATACTGCGTATTGTTAAATGCAAATTTACGGTTTACATCAGTCATCTTACTACTAATTGCTTCGGCGCGAGCATTCAAACCATCCATAAATGCTTTGTCTTTTCTCTCCTCCAGACTCTTACTCATGTACTCTATGTTTAAAGCATTCATCTGAAGGGTGTAGGGCATCAAACTTTCTTTAAGTCTTTGGCTGTCCCAATTCACCCAAGATCCTTTGATCTTAGCATTCTTAATGGAATCAGCCGATGAAACAGTAATAGCTGTATTTTCAAGATAAAATGCCAATGCGTCAATTGCCATTCTCTTTTCCGGATTAGCAGGAACTGCATCATGTTTGATTCTAATCGTTGCAGACGTTGGAGAGGTAACATTACCACTAAAAGTAAATTCTCCATTTTTTAGAACAGTAGAATCAAGAACTTGTTCTGTACCCGATCTATAACTTAAATAAGCTTTGGCAGGAGCATTTAGAGAGCCTACTTTTCCTTGCAAAGTAAATTCCTTTTGCGCAAATGAGGCAATGGGCAGTAGGCACATCGCAATAAAAACAATCCTTTTCATATATTTTCAATACTAGAGTATAACTTATAACTACTACATACGTAGTAAAAATCAAATATAACTAGTTAACGATTTAAAGATAAAGGATAAGTGTAAAATTATAGTAGTTTTTGAAACGTTCTCCACCATAAATCAGGCATTTCACCCGTTACTGCTGTGGTATAGTCTTCATAGCGGCAAGGCACCAGGTGAAACCGCTCATTTTTGGATACCCCTGTTGGATAAGGAACCTGCATCCACCAGCGATCAGACTTCTTGCTTTTTACAAACAACATCTCCCCAGATCCATCATTTAAACTTGCTCTGTAAATGAGGTATTGAGATTTTGGAGTGAGTGGAAAATCTTTCTTACGATTGTAAAAGCCGTCCATGAAGTACCAAACAATTTGTGCTAGCAACATAGCTGTCTGCCCATTCTGATCAAAAGCAGGGTTGAATTCATAAAACCCAATTGAAGTTAATTTATCACTCATTCCTGCATAACGTGAAATTCGACAAGCTTGTTCGCCATAGAAACCGTTGGGACTGGAATTAGCGTTGGCTCCCGCATCTGATGAACGTATGGAACCAATATCAAAACTGATCATGTTCGCATTGCGCACAATCGGTTCAGCTAAAGCCATGTCGTCGCTAAATTCTCCAAGCCTATGCACGTCGAAATACAACTTACTCATGACCTTAAGACTGTCCTGATTTACAAAATAGGTTTGATAACCAATGTTGCTAAAATTAAATAAGTAATTGGGCTGATGTAAAAGGATCTTGTTTAGATAAGTGTCAGATTTAGCAGATAATCCATCTTGATCTTCTTCATCTAAATCAAACTTACTATCAATAACCACCAGATCTACTTTTTGCTCCAGCAACTCGTAAGCAAGATATTGTGCGTAAGTAAGGTCTTGTCCGCCACCAATAATTACCGGAACGATGTTTAATTTAACAAGTTCAGAAACCACCATTTTCAATGCCACATACGTATCAGAAATAGATGCGCCCGCTCTAATATTACCCAAATCAACCAATCTGGTAAAATAAGGCCCCTCATGTAAAGTATAGAATTGTTCTCTAAAATAATCAGGAGCTAAAGCACATCCTTCATTGTTAACTGCAGCCCTGTCGTCTTGAACTCCTACTATAGCCATATCGTATTTATCTTCTCCAAGATCCGGAAAACTATCTTGAAAAAAGGTAGCCTTCAAACCTAACTGGCTGGTGTAGAAACCCGCTTTAGGCGTAAATTTTTCAAGGTTTACCGGCGAAAAAAAATCGGATAAAGACATATAGCACTTAAATGTATGGCCTCAAATATCTATTTTTGAGCTCATATTTTTGATAAACAGCCCTAAAAAAAATGAAATGATATTAATTACAGGGGCTACAGGATTTTTAGGATCAGAATTAGTTCATCAGCTAACCAACCAGGGCAAAGAAGTACGTGCCCTTAAGCGTGCGCAATCTGCTATACCGGCGCTACTGAAAAACAATACAAATATAGAATGGTATATTGCCGACATCCTGGATCTTGCCACTCTGGAAGATAGCTTTGAAGGAATTCACCAGGTTTATCATTGTGCGGCATTTGTATCTTTCAATCCCAAAGATAAAAAAAAGCTGCTCAAGACAAACATTGAAGGGACAAGCAACATTGTAAATTTATGTTTATCAAATCAAGCAAGACTCCTTCACGTCAGTTCTGTAGCAGCACTTGGTAATGCTAAAAAAGGCCAACTTATTACTGAAAAGGATTTTTGGGAATATGATGCGAAGGCTCATAGCTACGCCATTTCAAAATATGAAGGAGAGATGGAAGTTTGGCGAGGTATTGCAGAGGGGCTGGATGCTGTAATCGTTAATCCCTCGGTAATCATAGGCGCCAATTCAGGTTTTTCCGGTAGCGGGGCAATATTTGAATTGGTCAAAGAAGGGCTTTCCTATTACACACGAGGTGCTACCGGAATCGTGGATGTTGCAGACGTTGCAAAAAGTATGATCGCGCTTATGGAGAGTGCAGAGCAATCAAACCGTTTCACCATTTCAGCAGAGAATTATTACTATGAAGAATTCTTCAGAGAAATTGCTGATGGCTTTGGGGTTAAGCCCCCCTCAAAAGAAGCTACACCATGGATGTTAAGCATTGCATGGAGAGCAGCAAAAGTAGCTTCCTTTTTCACATCTAAGACTCCAGCGCTAACCCATGACGCAGCTAAGAGCAGTATAAATGAAAGCCTTTATGACAACGAAAAAATCAAACTCACAACCGGAATACAATTTAAACCCCTAAAGCAATCCATAAAGGAAACCTGTGAGGCGTTAAAAACACATTTAAAATGAACCAAAAAAATTATTACATCATTGATTTCGATAGCACATTTACGCAAGTAGAGGCGTTAGATGAGCTGGCCCGTATATCTCTAAAGAAACACCCTGATAAAGAAGCAATATTTCAAAAGATTGAAGAATATACTAATCTCTCTATGGAAGGAAAGCTGTCTTTTAGCGAAAGCCTTGCACAAAGGGTTAAGCTTTTAGAAGCCAATGAAGACCATCTAAAACAATTAATTACCAGGTTAAAGAAAAAGGTTTCTGCGTCTTTCTCCAGAAATGCAGCATTTTTTAAAGCACATGCTGATGAAGTTCTTATCATTTCTGGCGGCTTCAAAGAATTCATTACACCTGTAGTAAGTCAGTATCATATTAAAAAGGAAAACATCTACGCCAATACCTTTGTCACAACTGGGGATGGGAATATCATTGATTATGACCACGCTAATCCATTAAGTGAAGAAGGCGGCAAAGTAAAGCTCGTTAGTCAAATGAACCTGGAAGGTAATTTGTACGGTATTGGCGATGGATATTCCGACTTCCAATTAAGAGAAAGTGGTCTAATTAAAAAATTCTATGCCTTTACTGAAAATATTTCAAGGGCCAGCATAGTTGAAAAGGCTGATCACGTTACCCCTAGTTTTGATGAATTTCTATATGTAAATAACCTTCCAAGGGCTATTTCATACCCAAAAAATAGAATTCTTTGCTTGGTAATAGGAGATGCGCCTACCGAAAGTCTGGAGATGCTGAAGAGAGACGGATTCTCTATAAGGCATAAGGCCACATTTGAAGAAAAGTACGTAGCTGATGTCCATATGATGCTACTTGCCGATGGCGAAAAGATCGAAGCAGAGAAATTGGAAAGAGCCTTAAAACTTAAAACAATAGGATATCTAGGCAGTGCGAAAACTAAGCTGGACATTACTGCATGCACTCAAAAGGGAATAGTGGTGTTTGACGACCTCAAACAGAATCCCCGACATGCAAACTTTATCCCGAAAAGAATGATTGATTTCATGAACACAGGAACTACATACCTTAGTAATAATTTCCCTAATCTGCAGCTACCAAGAATTGACAAGTCACATCGCCTAATTCACATTCATAAAAATGTACCAGGTATCATGGCTCAGGTAAACACCGTTTTCGCTAACCATGATATCAATATCGTAGGGCAATTCCTGATGACGAACTCAGTTATCGGATATGTGATTACAGATATCAATGCACAATATGATGATCAAGTGTTTAAATCTTTGAAAAAGATCGAACATACGATCAAATTCAGAGTTCTTTACTAACCAATAATTATGGACCTTACCCCAGAGATCAAAGAAAAATTAGACAAGTTACAGGAGAAATATGCTGCTATGGGCCAGGATATGTCTGCATACCTAGATGGCTTGCTTTATGCTGACTTCCTCACCTACTGGGATTATATCCATTTAGACACCCTATTAAGCCTTCAAAGTCCTAAGACTCCCTTTCCTGATGAAGAGATTTTTATCATGTATCATCAGATCACGGAGCTGTACTTTAAGCTTTCACTCCTCGAATGCGAACAGATTGCCAATCATCAGCAACTTACAGCAAAATTCTTCACCAATCGGGTGAAACGAATCAACACTTATTTTAACGCCTTAGTCACCTCCTTTGACGTAATGGTAGACGGAATGGAACGGGACCAGTTCTTAAAGTTTAGAATGTCACTCTTACCTGCCAGTGGTTTTCAATCCGCTCAATATAGAATGATAGAAATCTGTGCTACTGACTTCATTCGGTTAGTTGATAAAAGTAGAAGGGAGGAATTACAGAATACTTCGCTCGAGGAACAATTTGAAAATATCTATTGGAAGTTCGGTGCAACAGAACTGGCAAGTGGCAAGCAAACATTGACGCTTAAGCAGTTTATTAGTAAGTACTCAGACCAACTTTTAGAACTTGTAAAGAAAAGGCAATACAACAACTTTGCTGCATTGTATCACAGATTGGAAAAGGAAGGACAAGACACTTCTCAACTGGCAGCTGAATTAAGGAAATTGGACTTACATGTAAATGTGGAATGGCCATTATCTCATTACAAATCTGCCGTTCGATATTTGGAGCGTGATCCTGTAAACATAGCTGCAACTGGCGGCACCAACTGGCAGAAATATTTACCTCCGCGATTCCAAAAGAGGATATTTTACCCCTTCTTATGGACGGGCCAGCAGAAGGAGGAATGGGGCAAAGGATGGGTCATGGAAGCATTAAATAAAAGTAATTTTACTTAGATTTGCAGCAAAGCACTACCAAAATGAACGAAGCATTAGATATAAAGGTAACAAAGGCACAAGAAAGTAGATTAACTGGAACAGATTTTTCTCAACTACCTTTTGGTAAAGTATTTTCAGACCACATGTTTCTTGCCGAATATGACAACGAAAAATGGGGTAACCTGCAAGTTTTGCCTTTCGGACCTATTCCTATGAGTCCTGCAATTTCAGCACTTCATTACGGTCAGGCAATCTTTGAAGGTATGAAAGCGTATCGTCAGGAGAACGGAAAGATTGGGGTTTTTCGTGGGAATAAAAACCATGAACGGTTTAATAGATCTGCCGCCCGAATGTCAATGCCTTCGATATCAAGTGATATATTTATGCAGGGCATCGCAGCGTTGATCAAGATCGATGAAAAATGGGTTCCTGCACAGGATGGGTATTCCTTATATATCCGTCCAGTAATGTTTGCGACTGACCCTTATCTCGGCGTTAGACCATCTGACAAGTATACATTTGCACTATTGACCACGCCGACTGGGCCTTACTACAGTAAAGCCTTGAAAGTAAAGATAGAGACTGAATTTACACGTGCTGACGAAGGTGGCGTTGGTTTCGCAAAAACCGCAGGCAACTATGCCCGCTCATTATATCCTTTCGCTGAGGCACAGAAAGAAGGCTATGATCAATTGATTTGGACCGATGCAGTATCTCACGAATACATTGAGGAAGCTGGGACGGCTAACCTTATTTTTGTAATAGACGGTAAATTGGTTACTCCATCAGTGAGAAGTACAGTATTAGATGGTGTGACAAGAGATACCATAATTACCCTCGCAAAAAAAGCTGGTATCGAAGTAGAAGAGCGACGTGTTAGTGTTAAAGAAATATTAGACGGAATCGAAAGTGGAAGCGTAACAGATGCCTTTGCTGCTGGAACTGCCGCTACTGTTACTCCTATTGGTGAAATCGGATACAATGGCAAGATCTTTACACTGCCAGATCCGTCTACAAGAACCATTTCGTCTAGAATTGCTAAAACACTCAATGATATCCGTTATGGGTTAATCCCCGATGAGTTCGGCTGGAACTGGATCTTGTAATCCAAAACGATACTGGCTCCAGGTTATATTGAATGGCCTTCGATCGCTGTCCTATACTACAAGCGGCTAAAAGGCGCCCTTTTTTGTACCTTCCACCCTTCTTCTCCAAATCATAAAAAACTACCAGTCATAAATGAAAAAGTCTTTTATCATTTTTTTAACCATGTCTCTCTCTCTTAATGCAGCTGTACAGGCGCAGATGAAAAAGCTCAGCAAGCAGCAAATATTCGACAACATCCCGTCATTGACTCAGCCAGTAAACGAAATAACCGGATGGAGCGATGACAACCATTACATAGAAGTAGATAGCGCAAAAAAAATGTATGCGGTAGACATAACTATCGGAACTAAAACACCATATACACCACCTCCCAAAGTTAATATCAAGGTATACAGCAAAGACAACGACCTATACATTCAATATGGTGTTCAAGATCCTAAGAAGCTGACAGACAATAAAGACGAGGAAAAGAACCCAATACTTTCTCCTGATGGCAAATATGTCGCCTTCACACGCAACAGCGACCTTTACGCAGTGGAAGTGCAAACCTTGAAAGAGCTGAGATATACTACAGATGCCACCGATGTAATTTATAACGGGTGGTCATCCTGGGTATACTTTGAAGAGATTCTTGGTCGGGCAACCAACTACAAAGCTTTCTGGTGGGCACCAGATAGCAAGCACCTCGCCTTCATGCGTTTTGATGACACAAAAGTTCCAATGTTTCCAATCGTTAGTGCAAGCGGACAACATGGTTATACTGAAAAAACAAGATATCCAAAAGCAGGTGATCCGAATCCTCAAGTAAAAGTAGGCTTCGTTCCAACTCAGGGTGGAACGGTTACTTGGGCGGATTTCAATGAGAAGGACGACCAATATTTCGGCACACCTTACTGGAGCTTTGATGGAAGTAACCTCATGGTGCAATGGATGAACCGCGGACAAGATAACCTGAAATTCTATTCGGTGAATCCTACCACTGGTACTAAGAAAGAAATCTATGATGAAAAGCAACCCTCATGGGTAGATTTGGACTTCGACGGAAGAATTGAATATCTGGAAGATAAAAAACACTATATTCTTAAAAGTGATAGAACAGGCTGGGCTCATTTCTACCTTTATTCCCTCGCCGGCAAACTCATCAACCCAATTACCAGTGGAAAATGGCAGGTATCAAAACTCGTTAACGTCGACGAGAAAAATAAAGTGATATACTTTACCGCCCGCAAGGAGGCCTCAACAAGAACAGATTTCTATAGCGTTGGCTACAACGGTAAAAATCTCCAGCGATTAACCTTTGGAGATTATACCAATTCAATACAAATGTCGCCCGATGGCTCAAAGTTCATCTCCACTTATTCTAACGTGACGACCCCTCCAAAACGGACTTTGTTAGATAACAAAGGTAAAGTAATCAAAGAGCTTAGCGATAGTAAATCTGCTGACTTTACTACCTATAACTATGGTAAAACTGAAATGATTACTATACCGACAGATGACGGTTATAACTTGCCTGCAGTAATCACTTATCCTACAGACTTTGATCAAACCAAACGTTATCCTGTTGTGATGAGTATTTATGGTGGCCCAAATGCAGGAACGGTTACAAACACCTGGAAAGGAACAGGAAATCAATGGTGGGCTAATGAAGGGGTAATCCAGATTGCAGTTGACCACCGTGCTTCTGGTCAGTTCGGAAAAGAAGGCGTTGCCTTAATGCATCGCAACCTTGGCAAATGGGAGATCAAAGATTATACAACTGCAGCAAGGTGGCTGAAGGCTAAGCCCTGGGTGGACAATAAAAAACTGTTAATCACTGGTCATAGCTACGGTGGCTACATCACTTGCATGGCGCTAACTATGGGAGCTGACGATTTTGACTTTGGTTACGCAGGAGCACCGGTAACAAGCTGGGAATTATATGATACCCACTATGCGGAGCGTTTCATGGATACACCACAAGAGAATCCTGAAGGCTACAAAAATGGGTCAGTGTTGACCTATGTAGACAAATATAAAGGCTTGCTCAGGATCATGCATGGCGATATGGATGATAACGTTCATGTTCAAAATACCATTCAGCTAATAGATAAATTACAGAACGCAAATAAGCATTTCGAATTGATGATCTATCCAGGAAGCCGACATGGATTCGGTGTAACTAAAGCCCCGCATGATAAAGCAGAAAGAATTAGGTTCTATTATCTCAACCTACTCGACAAACCCATCCCCGAAGAATTATTAAAATAAGATATGAAAACTGTTTTAAAAACCGCAGCTGTTTGGCTCATCTTATTGACAGGAGCCAGCTACACTACATTTTCGCAAGCGAAAATTAAGAAGCTAATCTGGAGCGAAGAATTCAATTATAAAGGATTACCCAATCCAAAGAAGTGGGGTTATGAAACAGGTTTTGTTCGAAATTCCGAAAAGCAATATTATACGAAAGATAGGCTGGAAAATGCGGAGGTTAAGGGTGGCAATTTGATCATTTCATCGATCAAAGAAGACTATCAGGGAGCTGCTTACACGTCAGCAAGTATTAATACTTTGGGAAAGCAAAGTTTCGAGGGAAACATACGGGTTGAGATCAAAGCAAAACTACCTGCAGGAAAAGGCATCTGGCCTGCACTCTGGATGATGGGAACTAATGTAAATCAAGTGGGCTGGCCTAAATGTGTTGAGTTTGACATTATGGAGTTTGTAGGTCACACGGAAAATACTGTGTACGCTAACCTCCACTGGTGGGATTCAGCTTCCACGCAATCCAATAAAAAGAGCTCGCAAGGGAATAACATGAACTTTTCCGATCTGCACACGAACTATCACGTTTATGGCCTGGAGCGCCGCGGGGATTCGATCAAAGTCTTCGTTGACAACCAAGTCTATCTCAGTGTAAAGGCTCCCGAAACAGCTTTTAGCAATTCTTTCAAAGACCCATTATACTTGCTAATAAATACCGCCGTAGGAGGCGAATGGGGAGGGCCGATAGACGATAGTATCTTTCCGCAAAAATATTATGTCGATTATGTTAGGGTATTCAGGTTGGAATAAAAGCTAACGGCCATCATTTGACCTCCTTCTTTTTTCTTTAAGGCTTCGGCGTTTATCGCGGTCAATTTTGATCTGCTCAAACTTCTGAATTTTTCGATAAATCTCTTCTTCCTTTTTTGGGGTAACACCCACACTGTATTTTATTCCAACAAACAGCGTTCGCCAGATGAAACTAAAGAACGAAGCTGTTTCAGTCCGTTGGTAATTTATAGGTGCGTTGATAAACACGCCATCTTTACCCGGATTATCAGAATTGATCACCATCGCATTTGCTAAAAGGGACATCCATACTTGTCTTACCAGTTTGTCTTCTTCCTTATCCCGTTTCAATAAAGCAACCGACAAATCATTATAGGCAAACTGCAAGGACCCCTTAGCTTTCTGATCATTGGCTTTAATATCAAAGGACAATTTTTTCGCCATTCCACGTTTAACCTGCACCATACCTAGTGGCATAGTCACCTCATTAAGTACTCTCCCATCCATATTCCCTAAAGCACCAGAATAAGAGAAGGCTCCATCTTTCGCATCAAGGTCAAATCTAAAGTTTACGTCGAGTTTACCCTCACCCATAATGTAAGTGGTAAGTTTCGCAAAAAGATAAGGACCTTTGGCCTTAATCTTTTCTACATTGGTAATGTTGGTTATTGTTCCAGAAGTCCTTTTGAAAGTTATTGTTCCCTTCTCTTTGCTGTCCCGATCATATTCCGCATAACTAATGTCAACATTTGCCAGGCTGAGCAGTTTGACTGTGATCGCACCTTTTAATTGTTGCAACAATTGATGAGGATACTTACCATTCCTGATTTTCTTCCTTGCAGGAAGTTCATTGTTATTAAACACATCCAATGCACCGTCCATAACATTCATTTGGGTAGCATACAGCTCTCTTTTCTTTATGTACAAGGGGAAGTTTATCCCCTCAAGATCAATCTTTCTCATCGATATCTGGTACCGCTCCTTGGAATAACCGGCTGTCTTGGCAAAGTTCATTTCAGATAGGCGAGGCGTCACTTTAAAGTTGGTAATGTTCAACTTACCAGAGGCAGAGCTGAAATTGAAATGTTCCCAATTCACATGATAAAGACTGTCTGGTGTAGCATATGAGTAGTCATTTAGATTAATCATAACATTCTGTAGCGCATAAAGGCGTGTAGGATCCTTATCAGACTCCTTATCGATCAACCAGCCCTTTAGATTAACATTCAGTTTATCAACAGAGTCAATCTCAGGCACTTTTCCATTGTTGTTGATGTATTTGAACTTCACATTTCTGAAGGAAATTTCATTTACCCTGAGCTCCTGCAGATATTTGGAAATGTAGTCGTAGGGTGATTTTTGTAAGTACGAAGGCTTGTTTTCATTGAAATCAAACTGAGTGTTCACCATCACCACATCTGGATTATCGAATAATAATAATTCTACATTTAGCTTTTTGAACTTAAAGAGATTCTTTGGGTGAAAGTTTTTTATAGATAGGGTTTTTAGCCTAATGTAGTACACGTTATTGGGTGCTCGCTTTAAAGCAATCAGGCGCTTAAAAACGTTGGTATCAGGTATGAACTTGACATCGGTTAAGGAAGCTCCCTTTGTGAGCAAGTTGAGGCTTAGATCTGAAAACTCTACACTGTACAAGCTGTCCGTAGCGTTCAAAACCAGATCCTTCAATTCTGCCTTAATGATTGGCTTAAGTCTATTTGCAAAATAGTTAGCCGTTAGATAGACACCAAGTAACAGGATGATCATTAATCCCGCAACCCATTTTACTGTATTGTAACTCTTTCGGCTTTTCCCCTGCATAGACGCAAACGTTGCTTACAAGATACTCTTTTAACGATGGTAACCGCTATTGCTCCTCCTTTTTCTTCTTGTCTTTTCCCTTTTTACGTTCCGCTCTTCGCTCTTGTCGTTCCGTTCTCCGTTCTTCCTTCTTTTCAGCCACCTTTTTCATTGCCTGTTCAGGAGTTTTTACAGGAACAATTCCCAATCCTATAGTTTCACGCATCCCTATAAGTACTCCCTTCCAAAGTAGGTTAAAGAAAGATGCAGCAGGCGTCCGTTCAAAAGTTACATTCGCTATTCTTGGAGGATCGTTTTTAGTGGGGTTGTCATCTTTAATCAATACTGTGTTCGCAATGAACGACAACAGACCCTTCTTCTTTGTTGGTTCTCCAAGCTCACCGTCTTTCAGCAACTTGACTTTAAGGTCGGTGTAGTAGAATGCAACTGTACCAGAGGAACCATTTTTGTTAGCCTTAATATCAAATATAGTTTTCTGCATCTTGCCACTCTCGATCTCAACCAATCCCATATTCTTAGCTACAGTATTCAAAACCTTTAAGTCCATCGCGGCAACGCTTCCTTTATAAGTAAAGGCAGCATTCTTTGCAGTAAGATTCAAATCCATTGCAATGTCAATCCTACTTGTTTTCATTACCATTGCGTGCAACTTAGCTACTGCATGATTATTGTTTTTGAGTTGCAAGGAATCGTTAGTCAAGTTGTAAATATTCCCTCCGAAATTCTCAAAAAAAACGGTGCCCTTTTTTAAACTTAGCGGATTATATTCCGTATAGGCAACATCCAGGTCCCTCAGTTTTAAGGTATCAATCACAGTCGGAATAGGTAACCTCCGTAAAGCAACGTGAGGGAAGTTTCGAACTTTGTCAAGCCCCGGAGGAGCTGGTAGTTCACGATTTACAAAAATATTCACCTTAGCCGGCCCAATACTCAACGAATTGGCATGTAGACTCCCCTCGGTATTAAGCTTCAAAAAGTCTACACCCGCAAAAGTAATGTGATCAAACTTTAAGTCGTACCGGTCTTTACCATACTTATACATCCTGCTAAATTCTAGATCTGAATGCAGAGGAATCATTTGTAAACCTACAACCCTCAAGCTCTTACCTCTCGCCGATCCAGTTATGGTGTCTACCTTAATCGTATACATCTTATCTTTGCCAGTACTTTTGTACCCCTTTAGTACAAAGTTAATGTCCTTAGTATAGTAAAAACGACTGGAGTCAGATTGCGATAATGAATCCACTAAAAAATCAATGACATTAATGTCCAGATGCTTTACTGAGTTCAAGGCTTTTCCAGTCTCCCCATTCATATAGTCCAAATCCGCATCTACTACCTTTATGGCTTTTACGTGAATTGAATTAAGTGCCTTCGAAATCTGCTCATATAGCGTCTTTTCCTCCTGTAAATTATCATCCTTTTTTGGAACATTGAAATGGAGAATATTTATTGAAGGATGATCAAGAATAATAGCATTCAGCTCCACCTTTTTTTTAAAATAAGCTGTCAATATGCCGACTCTATTAATCCGTAGCTTCTCAAGTTTAAGTTCGTATAAGTTTGCAGGAGCAGTTTTTTTTGATCTTAACTGATTATATATGGCAGTATCGGGTATCAACGATACCCTGTCAAGCGTAGCACTACCGGTTAGGAGATTTAAATGGATGTCCTCAAAATTCAGTGCGTATAATCCCTGAGAGGCATTATGGACACCATTCTTCAATTTTTCAGTAACAAGGGGTTTCCATTTTACACTGAGATATATTGCAGATATGCCGATCAACAATATCAGGGATCCCAAGATACCGGCAATCCACAATAAAACCTTAAAATTACCCCTTTTTTTCTGCTCCATGATATTTAAGTAAGCTTTTGTCAAGCAATATCAAGGCCATAAATTACACTATAACTCCTTAGCTCGATAGCGTCTAAAATCGACGTCAACAACAGAGAAAAATCCTTGAACATTACCAGATACATTGCCATCTACATTTACCGGCACACCGGAAAATAGCCCGTTCCAATCGGTTTCCATAAAGACAGAATACAAGTACTGAGAGTATTTTCTGGAAAGGGAGATCTTATAAATGTAGATAAACTCTTCAGGCCGCAGCGTAAATGCCCGCTTTAGATTATTTAGCGGATACAATGAGTTTGGAGAGCCCAAAAAATGAGTGTAACTGTAATAATTAGTCTGATCAAATTTTGATGGATTCCAGAATGGGGTTTCTCCATAAGAAATATACCACTTATTTGGATTTAAGTATCCGAAGGTGTGCTTAGGGATATTTCCCTCTACATTTTTCTCCACATTAATGCGGGTGGATAAAGGCAAAAAGTCGTCTACAATATTTACTACTTGCCTAAGGGTATCCACTGCTATGTACGATTTTCCATCGTACTTTATCGTCAGCTTGTATGCATTGTTGTAGTTTGGATCTCCTCGAAAAATACCCACATAAACTCCGGGTGTAGCCGATTCTTTATACACAATATTAACCCTGCCGTCATTCACTACAATTGATGCTTTACGGATCGGCGCTGGAACTGAATCCGGGTTCAAGGAAGGTTTAGTGAGCCTGATGTACTGACTTATCGTGAGGGTATTGAATCCGCCCTCCACAGCCATATCGTACTGCTTTCCTGGCGTCAGGAAAAATTCCTCTCCGAAATTACTTTTCTTACAGCCGTTAACAATAAGAGCTATTACCAGTAAGGAGCAGCATATGTAACGAAATCTTTTCATCTTAAATTTTAAAACTATAAGCGATCCATGGGTAAAAACCAAAGCCATACTCGATAGCTGTCTTGCTTTGTTCAAATGATGATGAATTTAAATGGTAATATAACGGGTTTTTTTGATTATATACATTATAAATTCCTACCGAAACGGTATGTTCAAGAGAACGTTTGCCTGAAACGCGAGTTTGAAATTTGTACTTTGCAGATACGTCTACCCTACTAAAATCAGGAAAGCGGCTTGTATTCCTGCCTTCGAAAATCGGGACCTTCAACCCGTCATGTTGATAATAACCCACCGGCAGCGTAAGGGGCCTGCCTGTGGAGTATATGAAAAAGCTTTGAAAAGAGAGTTTCTCGTTAAGTTGATAATCGGCGGTAAGCTTCAGCTCATGAGGAATATCATAGCTTGCAACGAACCGATTCCCAAAATTTATATCCTGGATCTTTCTATACACACGCGAATAACTATAGGCTAGAGTTCCCGACAATTTCCCCTCAGTCTTGTTAATTTCGAATTCCAATCCATAGGCATCAGACGACCCGGACCTGATCTGGCTCTTTACAATTGGATTACGTATAATTTGTGCATGTCCAAGTAACTCTGGTTGATTTTCTAGTCTTTTAATATAACCGCTTGCAGAGAAGATGTATTCCCGTGGCGCAAAACGATAACCTAGAGATAGGTGATTGGATCGTTGTGGCTTATTTTTTTTAGAAGCCGGTACCCAAGGTTCCAGAGAAGAAAAAGCAAGGGTACTATTCTGGACTAGCTGCAGATACTGATAGTTCAAATTATAGCTTAAAAAAATTCGCTGGTTATCGGCAGGCAAATAACTAATATTAAAACGTGGCTCAGGATTTACAAAGACCGAAGTTTCATCGGCCTTAATCAGGTTGCCTTCGTTGTCATAGACGTTTCGCCGCTCTTGGAGGTTATAGAACCCCCCTAGTCGTAGTCCATAGTTTAGCTCAAAAACGCTGCTTAAATTTAACTGCTGTGTAAAATAAAGTGCGGATTCGACCGACTTGTCCCTTGGGATGTTATACTCCAATTCTTGCAGTCGGTAAGATTCACCAGGCATAAAACGATGGTAGATTACAGCTGCACCAAATTTTATCTGATTAGTAGGCGTACGATAATAGGTATAATCGGCTTTCACAGTCAAGTCTTTTACCGCAGTGCTCCATTGGCTTTTTTGAGACAGGGTGTCAGCGTTCAAATCCAACAGGTTACTGTAGTTGCTGTAGATCGCAGAGACGTTCAGGAAAATACTCGAATTTACCAAGTGGTTCCAACGCAATGTTGAAGTAACATTACCCCAATCGTTGGAGAAAGATTCTTCAGATAAGAGGTGATCCTTACCGTAATAGACAGAGTAAAACAAACTGTTGTTTATGTCTATCTTATAATTTGCTTTGGCATTCAAATCAGAGTACACTGACCGTGGATTGAACAGCTTGAACTTATTTTGGAAAACATCTAAAAGACTTCGGCGGTAAGCGACCAAAAAAGATCCTTTGTCTTTCACCAAAGGACCTTCGGCTGAAATTCTGGCAGACATCAGATTGATGCCACCGCTTACATGATATTCCTTGCTATTTCCTTCTGTCATCCGGTTTACGATAACAGACGAGAGGCGACCTCCATAATTAGCAGGCATGTAATCTCTGTACAACTGTACGTTGTTTACGGCATCAGCGTTGAATACTGAAACCAGTCCATATAAATGAGAAGGATTGTAAATGATCGCTTCATCGAGTAAGATCAGATTTTGATCCGCATTCCCGCCACGAATAAAGAGACCGGAACTGCCTTCTGTTATCGCCTTGATTCCGTTTTGCATTTGTAGTCGTTTCAGCACATCCGTTTCACCCAGATAGTAGGGTGCACGTCTTAACTGCTTGATGCTAAAATTCTGCTCATTCATTAAAATAGGATTGGGTGTCTTAGTCGATTTACTGATCACCACCTCTTCAAGTTTATTATCTTGAGGATGCAATTCAACATCCTTAAGCACATCATCAATCAAGCGCAACTTTAATTGCTGTGTTTGATAACCCGCATATGAAATAAACATATTATAATCACCTTCAGGAACAGAAAGGGAATAAAAGCCATATTGATTGGTTGCAACCCCTGCACGTAGTTCTTGAATCTGAACGGTGGCTCCAATTAGTTCCTCGCCATTTGCACGATCTCTAACACGACCACTTATCGTACGTTGCCGCACGCGATTTGGAGCAATCACAATATCATTTCCGACAAACGAAAATCCTAGTCCTGTCCCGAAAAGTACTTTAGTTAAAATCGTTTCGAGTGGAGTCTGGACAAAATTACCTGATGCCGATTTTTTATTTCGCAGCTCATCGGGATCAAAAGCAAAATTGAACCGCGTGTGTTGTCCTAAATTAAACATCGTTCTGATTAATGAATCAGATGCAATCTGGATGGTCACTTTGTGTTTTAAAGGATCTTTAACTTGCGCATAAAGATTCGAGAAACAGAAGAATAATAGTAGAGTAATTAAAAAACCAATTCGTTTAATTATCCGATAGAACATAAGTGCCTTTTTCCCTGGTTATTTTACACTGCAAAGATGCAGAAATAACAGCTAATGCACTATCAATTGTTTGATAATGAAGGTTGGCCACAGTAAATTTTCTATTATTTAATACATTTCCCCTAACAACTACTGGTACTTGATAAACTTCCTCCAACTGAGCTGCTACTTTGGAAAGCACCATACCATCGAAGTTAAAACGCTTATCTAACCAGGATTTATAATTTAAATCTGAATTGTCTGCTAACGCCAGCCGTTTAGTACTCGAGTTAAAAGTCCCCATTTTCCCTGCACTAAGCAGCAATTTTTGATTTGTTCCTTCATGCTTCAGCGCTACTTTGCCTTCCTCAACTGTTACAGAAACGTTGCCATTTTCATTTTTAACATTGAAACTAGTACCTATATCCTCTGCCTCGACATCACCAGCAATAACTTTGAATTGTCCCCCTGCATGTTTTACAACCTGAATAAACACCTCCCCGCTCAACACCTCTAAATCTCTGTCGAACAAGAAGTTTTCCTTGTTGTATCTAATTTTAGTTCCCGCGTTTAGGTTTACAATAGTTTCATCAGGCAATACGATACGGGTTACATTAGCAGTCCCTGAAGTGCTTATTACGGCGTACTTTCCTTGAGCCATAAAATAATAACCCAATGATGAAACCAATAATAGCACCGCTGCAATCCGTAAATAAAATCCAATATTCAGTTTTTTAGCCCTGATCTTAAAGGTGGGGTTTTCTGGTATCGAAAGCTTTTTGTCAAGCACTTCCCAGGAAGCATCAGCATTGCCATTTGCCCCATAAAGTTTATCAATACTCGCTTGAACATTTAAAAACTCTAGATAAGTGCGTTCATTGGCGGCATCAGCAGTTCTCCATTGTTGCAGGATCATTTTATCCTGAATAGCAATTGTTTCTTCCAGATCTTCTATGATCAGCTCGTAGATCAACTCCTCATTATTTTGATGTGCCATTTTTTTGAGATTAAGGCGTTATAAATTTTAATAGCAACATTACCCAAATCGTAAGCTGCTGATGTTTTTTCAAATGCTCCCTTAACTTTTTGAATCCATACGTTAAGTGATTTTTCACAGTTTTAATAGAAATCTCCAGTTGATCGGCAATTTCCTGTTGTTTTAATTTCCCGAAGCGACTCAAGTACATTACCTGCTTGCATTTCTCCGGCAATTGTGCAAGCGCATCTTCTAGTCCCTTTAATAAAATCTCTTCCGCTTCGGTCGCTTCACTCTCCACAATTTCCAAACCCTGTTCATGCACGATCCTGTATGCGGATTGCTTTTCCATCTGTGTTTTCTCTTTCTTGATGTAGTTCAAGGAAGAATTTACAATAGACCTGAACAGGTAGCTTTTCATAGAGCTTTGAATATTCAATTGATCCGACTTATTCCAAATATTAATAAACACATCATGCACTATTTCTTCGGCTGTCTGCGTATGCCTAACATATCTGTAGGCAACAGTAAATAACGGCCTGTAAAATTTTTTATAAAACACCTCAAATCTCCTCCTATCCCGCGTTTTTAAAGCGTCGATAATATCAAGATCTTCTTCTGTAACTTCTGATACCTGGTTCTTCATGTGCCCAACCTATTGTTGTTTGTAAGTAAGCACGCCAGAGATCTCTGGTGACATTGTCGCTGTGTTTACAGTTACAAACCAAAGTCCCTTTAAAAAGTTTCTCTCCTGCAAGGGCGTTAGTTCAAATCCTCCCCTGACTACAGATAGTTTTCCATTTTGGATATTATAAAGTTCTCTAACAAAAGTTCCTACCGAACCTTTCGAACCGTACCTCAAAGTCATAACCTGAGGTTCGATATCAATATAATCGATGCTATAGCTCAGCACCTTTGTCTCTTCATCATAATTGCCCCTAAGCACTGCAGATCCTGCAGAGTTGCTATTAGTGCCTTTTTTATCCGCACGTGCGGTAACTATATATGTTCGAACAGGCGGTTTTATTTTCGCCGATTCTATGCTCAATTCCTTCTTACAGGCTCCCAAAAAGCAAAGCACAACTGCTAAAACCAGCCTCACAAATCCCTTAGTATTACTATCTTTCATTTTAGTATTTTACCTAAGGGCAAAAATACTAATTTTTGATAGATAATGAACGCCCGTCAAAAGGCGTTCATTACTTCTATCACTTCCTCTACCTGTGGTGTGGTGTGGTAGAACGAAATGGGTAAACTTATAGTTGTTTGGTGTATTAGTTCTGAGATCGGGAAGGCTCCTTTAAGCCTGGTCTTTAAAGCATTCTGTTGGTGCGGTGGAACTGGATAGTGTATTTCCGTACGGATGTTATTAGCAAGCAAATGCTCCCTTAACTTATCCCTCTTCGGGTGTCTAACTGCATAAATATGAAAAACATCATCAAAATCTTCATTTAAAGCCGGCAGAATGAAATCAGACTTCAAACCCTCTTGATATAATTTCGCGAGTTTCTTCTTATGGAAATTGATTTCATCCAGGTGTGTCAGTTTAACTGACAAAAACCCTGCTTGTATTTCATCTAATCTAGAGTTTATCCCAATGTAGTTGTTGTAGTACTTTTCATGGCAACCGTAGTTACGCAAGGCTTTTATTTTAGTGATGGCATCAAAATCGTTCGATAACAATGCTCCTCCATCTCCCAGGGCCCCAAGGTTTTTAGTGGGGTAAAAACTAAAGGCACCAAATTCACCAAAGGTTCCCGTTTTCTTACCTTTATAACTTGCTCCATGAGACTGGGCGCAATCCTCAATTACTTTTAGCTCATATCTGCTGGCAAGATCCATGATCATCTGCATCTCACAGGCCTTCCCATATAGATGCACCACCATGATAGCTTTTGTACGAGATGTAATCTTTTCCTCTATCCTTTGCGGATCTATATTGTAGGTATGTATATCGGGCTCTACCAAAACTGGAACGAGACCGTTATTATAAATCGCCAATATTGTAGCGATATAGGTATTGGAAGGAACGATAACTTCCGATCCTTCAGGAAATTCAAAATATTTCAGCGCAAGTACCAATGCATCCAATCCGGATGCTAATCCCGCACCGTATTTACTGCCACAATAGGTAGCAAACTCAGTTTCAAATGTACTTACCTTGTTTCCTAATATAAACCAACCCTTGTTCAAACTATCAGAGAAACTCTCTTTATAGCTTTCCATAAAAGGCTCGTTCAATAAAAACAAGTTTTCGTACTCAATCATATCGCACACTTAATTTGATAAGGAGTATGAATGTAATCTGCCGCTTCAAAATACTCTGAAGCAAGTACCATTAAAATCGCATCATCGCTGAAACTATGCATAGTGTGCCAGTCTTCCGGTTCAATGATTAGACATTTATCTGGACTATCTAACAAAACTGATGATTCTTCCAGGCCATTATCATTGTAAATCGTACAATTTCCACGGATACAGATGGCAGCTTGCCTTGTTTCATAGTGCCTGTGGCCACCTCGCTCTGAATCATCAACACCGTAGATGTAAAAAATCCTTTTGATGTCAAAAGGCACCACCCTTTCAATCACTGTAAGGTTTCCTCTTTTGTCGGTAAACGTTTTTAAATTAACTAAGGAAGCCATATTCTAATGCATTTTTTTTATAAATATTTTTATAATAACCACGAAGGAAGAATAGCAATGACCTACCTGGCACTTTCTTAATCCAGCTGATATCGTCTGTTACTTCGTGAGAAACAATCTCTTTGTTATAAGCATTAATTATTTTTTCTGCTTCGGATAGAGCTGTGCCATAAGCGCGATAAATGTGCCTTACATGATTTCTTTCGAGCTGATACGTTTCGTTTGACAAGCTATAAGCATCGTTTTTTGTATAGTGAAAACCGTGGTAATGATAAAATACCAGATTAAATCTCTCATTGGTAGCGGTTTCTCTGCCCAAAACCTTTGTCCCTTCTGTCTTGAAGTCGTATTGCTGAACATTCCAGGGGGCAACGCCACCCCCCAGATGTTGCAGCACGTGGACAGTACTAAATCTGGTAGTCCAATCGTCAAGGTATCTTTGATCTCCAAATTTACCATCTTCGATGCGGTTAAAACACCATGTGATACAGGCATCAACCCACCAGTTAAGCACTTCCATACCCCCCCAGGTATTTCTAAATGTCATAAACTGAACACAATATTTCCCATTACTTACAGCTTGCATATAACGGGGAGAAAAGCGGTGCTCGGTGATTAAGACTGATTTCTCTCCCATCTCCTCTAGTAAAATTGATGGATCTTTAAAGAATAAAAGATCTGCATCTACGTAAGTGCAATGGTCAAGATTGAATGTTTCTATGCAATATTTTATGCTAAATGAAGCGCATGTCCAGCAATACTCGGCGTCAGTTCTGTCATTTTTAATCTCTAGCAATCTTTCATTTTCAAATTGTTTCAGGCTTATGATCGTTGCGCTCTCCAAACTAAGCCTGGTTAAAAGATCAAAGCAGTGGTCATCAAATGCAACGATGTACAAATGGAAATCAGCGGAATACTTTTCTAATGACCGGTACATTGCCAGGCCTCTGGATAAATAGGTAGTGTTAAATAAGGTGCAGAAATTAAGCATGGAATGACTTATTTATTAGATAAAACCCTTTATCGCTGCCCGCGGGCTTGTTATCAATATTCAATATTTGCTCGCCGTCTACATAGGAAGGGAACTCAGCAACTATTTTGTAGTGTTGTGAAAAATGACTTAGGAAAAATTCCTGATTAAAAAACCAGGAAGGGTAAGATGCAGGATATATTTCGGCAGGAACAACTTGTAGCGTTAACCTATCGTCGGCCTTATTGTTAAAAGCCGTTCTATCAAAAATCAGGAAATCAAAACCATGGTTTATCAGTTGCTTTAAAAACTCATGAGGCTTCTCCAAGTATTGGATAACGCCTGAAAGTATCACGAGACTTATCTTTTTTGCAGCTCTGCATTCTTCAATAGTCGGGTAAAATTTAAGGACTTCATCTTCAAAAAATTCCTTTCCACAGGTTACGTAATGTGCTTGTTCTATTACATTCCAGCTTGCACAAACTTCTTTGGTAAGGTATTCCTTAATTTGGTAATAGGTGCTTCCAAGCGAGCCACCAAAGTCCATTACATGAATGGCAGTTTTTTTTAAGGCAGCGCTCAATTGCAAATATGCTAAAAGAGCATATGGACAATGTTTTTCCTCAAAAATAACGGAATCACGCTCATAAACTGCCTCGCCATTTTTCACTTTTAAAATGGCCTCTTTGGTAATGTTTAGAATGATATCTGCATCGTAACCAACAGCCACAGCACTTACTGCAGCCCAGGAGGAATAATTCCCGAACCAGCCTGAAGTATTATTTTTGCGCGTTGAAAACAAGTTATTAAACATCTATTAGTCCCGATTACTGCATACAAGACAACTAGAATTTTAAATAGTCCTATATGATTCTCGAAATTAATTTTCAGGGGCCATTATTGTGTTGAAGCAGTAAAGCGCCCGCGCTACTGAACCTTAATCTTTTGCCGTAACGTTCCAATACCACCATTCAACCCAACACCCTCCATACTTATCGTATAAGTTCCAGTAACATCAGAAGTATAAAATTTAACCTTTGCTCTTCCGTTGGCATCTGTTAATACATTGGGCGACCAAAACACAGTAGACCTCACATCAGCTTCTGCAACATCAGAAGGCTTCAATCCATACTTCGGACTATAAAACTCTTGAGGATACATTATTGGTAGCGGTCTATAGGTTACGAAATCAGGTCTGTTATTTTTAAAATAGCCAGTTCTGTTTTTTGTTGTGATACCAATTACAGCGAATTCTCTTGTTTTGTTGGTCAGCACATTTGCCCTTGAATCAAGATATCCTCCGCCTTTGAAACCAGGGGTGTAAAATTCCCCCTTCCCACTGTCTGGCTCTGACCCTATTGCACCAGCACTTCTTAAGTTCATTTCGGATGCTACAATGTCTCTTGCAGTATAAGTCCTGTTATTATGCTTATCATAACTAACAAGATACTTTCTACTATACATTACCTCCATACCTTCAAACTGTGCAATCTGAAACTCACTCAGAGCTTCAAGTAAATCTCCCCTTGTTGGTCCAGCATTCAAATACAACGGCAATCCTCCTCCATCAATTTCAATAGTAACAAAATAATCGTTGAGCTTCAGCGTTGGAAGACCTGTATCCATCGTAATTCGTAACCCCGGCAGTTTTTGTTTTAACAACTGATACAAATTCATTACCGCAGATTCTTTGATGTCTTTCTCATCAAATACTAGATCGGCGTTACCGGGGCCATTCCTATTTTGCGACCCTTTAATGATCTTTTTCGTAGTAATATTAACTTCTTTGAGTGCAATACCTGCTTGCTTCAAGCTTGATTCCTGTTGCTTAAAAGCAAACTTCTGAACATAATTTAATTGTGCTTGATTAGTATTTACATACCAGGGCATTACTTTGTTTCTTATGGTAAGTGGTATATCAGGAGGTCTGAAACGTTCGATTTCTACGGCCCCTGTATTCTTTGATCTTCCTTTGACTGTTCTCGCCTGGATAAAAAAAGATCCCGAGTCAATCTGCGGCAGATTCTTGAATACAAATTGTCCATTTGCATCGGTATTTACTGTATTTATAAAGCTGGGCTTCTGTGACGATATCAACACGGGTGCTCCATTAACAGGCTTATTAAAAATATTGCTTACCCTTCCAACAATCATAAACTCTTTTTCTGCTTTGAACTTCGGAAACTTTGGCGGACTAAAAACATCTTTCCAGTCATAACCCGACCATCCTTGGGTAAGCATCAATAGATCCAAAGCCTTCAATACTTCTGGAGCTACAGAACTCAAATAATACCCAGGTGATTCCACAATCCCTTTCAAGTCTGACGTTAGTAAAAGCGAACTGAGCATACCAAAGTTACCACTGCTATCCGGGGTTACCTGAGAGTCATCTGTTACAGAGACAGAAAACCCTCCTTTAGCAGGCAAACCTCCCCTATCCTTAACTTCAACCAGCAATTCAACACTGTCTCTTTTCAGATATTTTTCCTTGTTTCTAGCGATCTTTATATCAAGACCCTCCTGATGATTGACAAATACAATTCGTTCATTGATTGGTCGTTTTCCCATCAATAAACTAAATCTCACAATACCCGAAGGAAACTTGTTTTTATTAATAGTAATCTTCTCCTGATCGTTAGGCGTCAACTTTTTAGAAAAGTAAACAACTCCTCTGGCGCTTCCAATCAAATAATAACTGCTGTCTGGGTTCAATGCATTTAGCCTCGACAATACTGAAACTTCAATTGATTCTTTGAATGGGTCGATATGTAAAACTTTGCCTACAATACTTATTGCCGGCAAATTGTAATCCACCGATGAGCCCTCAGGTTGTTTCAGTCGGGCTGTATAAGTCTCACCAGATAGTGGAACGAAATCAAAAGATCCCATTCCATTATGTGCCGTTTCAAAACTAGCTATAGCGGCTCCTTTAGAATCATAAACCTCCCCTGATACCGGAGTCGATCGCCCATCCTCTGCAAGGGCTTTAAAAGCAACCAGTGACTTTATTCCAGCCACTAGCTTCCCACTTTCAGGCAGAAACTGCAGATCTATCTTTTGCACACGCTTTACGTTCAATGGCACCTGCAACACCTGGTTTCCATCTGATAAATGGAGCGACTTTATTTCAGCCCGTAAATCCCGTCCATCTGTCTTTTCTT